>JBDQGZ010000026.1:0-17756 GCA_040265115.1 Candidatus Nanopelagicales bacterium | reverse complement strand
GCGACGCACCTGCGGTGGGTCGGCCGCTGCTCGAAGTGCGGGGAGTTCGGCACCGTCGCCGAGGCTGCGACCACCACCCGCTCCCCCGGGGTCCGCTCGAAGGGAGCCACTCCGACCCGCGTCGCACGACCGCTCGCGGAGGCAAGCGAGCAGCGCACCCACCGCTCCGCAACACAGGTGGCCGAATTCGATCGTGTGCTCGGTGGTGGGCTCGTGCCCGGCCAGGTCGTCCTCGTCGCCGGTGAGCCAGGAGTCGGCAAGTCCACCCTCCTTCTCGCGGTCGCACACGCGGTCGGTGAACAGCCTGGTTCCGGATCCTTCGCCGACGCACCCGTTCTCTACGTCACCGGTGAGGAATCCGCGGAGCAGGTGGGTATTCGCGCGAAGCGCATCGACGCGCTGAGCGAGAACGTCCTCATCGCCGACGAAACGGATGTGCAGGTTGTTCTCGGCCATATTCGCGAACACCGGCCGAGACTGGTCATCATCGACTCGGTGCAGACCATGGCCTCACCTGAGGTGGATGGTCGACCGGGTGGCGTCGCCCAGGTACTCGAAGTCACACAGGCATTGACCCGCTCAGCCAAGGAACGTGGCGCTCCGCTCATCCTGGTGGGACAGTCCACCCGCGAGAACACCGTGGCCGGTCCGCGCGCGCTCGAACACCTCGTCGACACCGTGCTCACCTTCGAAGGCGACCGCACCACATCCCTTCGACTGCTCCGCGCATCGAAGAATCGCTACGGGCCGGCCGATGAGATCGCCGCATTCGAGCAGACCGAATCAGGACTTCGGGAGGTCGTCGATCCCTCGGAGTTGTTCCGCGGGCACCGAGAGGTGCCGGTCCCGGGAACCTGCGTCGCCGTGACGATGGAGGGTCGCCGAGCTCTGCTGACCGAGATCCAGGCACTCGTCGGCACCACGACAACTGGTCGTCGCATGGTGACCGGACTCGATCCGACCCGCGTGTCCATGCTCACCGCGGTGACCGACCGCATCAGCGAACAGAAGGTCGATGCGTCAGATCTCTATGTCGCGACGGTCGGCGGCGCCCGTATCAGCGACCCTGCCGCCGATCTCGCTGTGTGCCTCGCCATCGCCTCCGCGAAGCGCGACACCGCGATGCCCATGCACGTCCTCGCGATCGGCGAGGTCGCCCTTTCCGGCGACATTCGCCCCGTGCCCCACCTACAGGCTCGGGTCAATGAGGCCCGCCGCCTCGGCTATACCCGCATCCTCGTGCCCCAGGGCTCCCGCTCGCGTCTCGACAAGGGACCGTCACGTGAGGAGGTGGTCGAGCTCGATCACCTCAACCTGGCCCTAGGATCGCTCGATCGGATCATGAGGTTCGGCCGCTGAGCCGACCTAAGGCGAACTCCGCAACTTCCGAGGGGCTAAAAAGTGCTGATCGTTGCCGGGTGGGGTTCGGGGCTATTCGAGGCGCAGGCCACTGGGCAGGCTCAGCAGGTCACTATTACGCCCCACCACTTGATATTCACCCGCTTCCACCAGCGGCTGATCCGACGGGCAGCCGGTCGCTGAGGTGCGCCCGTCCCACACCACCTGCGTGATGAACTCCTCACCACGCTTGAACGAGATGATGTCGGAGGCGTCGGAGGGGTTGCAGTCATCGCTGGACCACAGCACCTCGCCGTTTTGCTCGATCCGCAGTTCATTGGCACCCGGGCCGACGTTCCGGCGACATTCCACCGTGCCGATGTTGGTGATGATGAGACTCAGCGTCGGCGTTGATCCCACCGGATAGATCGGGAACTCCGCCGAGGCCTCGACGAGGATGTCGCTGTCCAGGCACAGGTCATCGGTGCGGGTCGGAGACGGGGTCACCGTCGGTGATGTTGTGGGCGATGTCGTGGGCGATGCAGTGGGGGAGGTCGTCGGCGCAGGAGTCGGGCCGGCGTCCCCGCCGTCGCCCCCTCCGCGCAGGAAGATGAACCAGATACCGAACAGGATCACCGCGATCACAACGAGCACGACGAGCCGACGGCGCCAATAGACGCCAGGCGGCAGTGGCCCCGCGGGCCAGATAAGCGTGCTCACGGAGCAGCACGGTATCGCCTATCAGCCGATCACGTGCCACCATCAGGTCGTGCCAGCGCCCCCTCCCATGTCGGATCTGGGTCGCAGCGCCCCGGCTCTTATGTCCTGGTTTGATAGATTTTGCCGGGATCTTCCATGGCGAAATCCCTCGAAATCGCCCGATATTCGGACTGTCGAGGAGGTGGATCCGTGGGGCATTCTGGTGAGCGAAATCATGCTCCAGCAGACCCCGGTGGCCCGGGTCGAGCCGATTTGGCGTGCCTGGATGCAGCGTTGGCCGACCCCGGCCGACCTCGCCGCCGCCACCCCCGCGGAGGTCATCCGGGCCTGGGGGAAGTTGGGCTATCCCCGCCGGGCGCTACGCCTGCACGCCGCTGCGAACGCCCTCGTCGAGCGACACGACGGCCGGGTTCCCGATGACCTCGACGCCCTGCTCGCCCTCCCCGGGATCGGCGACTACACCGCCGGAGCAATCCTTGCCTTCGCCTATGGGCGACCCGCTCTGGCACTGGACACAAATGTCCGGCGCGTCCTTGCTCGTCACGATGTCGGTCGTGCCCATCCGACGTCTTCGATCACCTCGGCCGAGCGGACGCGGGCTACCGAACTCATGGCAGCGACCGGTGATGGCGCTCATTGGATGGCAGCCCTGATGGAACTCGGGGCCCTGGTCTGCACCTCGAAGTCCCCCGATTGCGAACACTGCCCGGTGGCGAGTGGCTGTCGCTGGCGGGCCTTGGGATATCCCGATGACGCACCCCGCCCACGACGTCAGCCGCGCTACGACGGATCGGACCGTCAGGCCCGAGGCGCCCTACTCGACGTCCTTCGCGGCGCCGAGGGACCCGTAGCGAAGAAGGACCTCGACATCGCGTGGGCCGACATGAGCCAGCGTGAGCGAGCCCTTGACTCCCTCGTCGCCGACGGTTTGGTCGAGGCGATGCCGAGAGGACGATTCACCCTTCCCACTACACCGATGGCCAGCGAGCCGTGATCAGGCGGGCGCTGCCTCCTGCTGCTTGCGCCAACGAATCCCCGACTCGATGAATTCGTCGATCTCACCATCGAGCACCGCCGAGGTGTTCCCCGTCTCGTATTCGGTCCGCAGATCCTTCACCATCTGATACGGGTGGAGGACGTAGGAACGCATCTGGGTTCCCCACGATCCGGCCGAATCATCTTTGAGGGCATTGAGTTTCGCCTGCTCCTCCCGACGACGCTGCTCAAGAAGGCGCGACTGAAGCACGCGCATCGCTGCAGCCCGATTCTGGATCTGGGACTTCTCGTTCTGGCAACTGACGATGATCCCGGTCGGCAAGTGGGTGATCCGGACGGCGGAGTCCGTGGTGTTGACGCTCTGTCCACCCGGGCCGGAGGAGCGGAACACATCGATGCGGATCTCGGATTCGGGGATGTCGATGTGGTCGGTCTGCTCGGTGACGGGCAGCACTTCGACGCCAGCGAATGACGTCTGGCGTCGCCCCTGATTATCGAAGGGGCTGATGCGCACCAGGCGATGCGTTCCCTGCTCGACGGACAGCGTGCCGTAGGCGTAGGGCGCCTTCACCGCGAAGGTGGCGGACTTGATCCCGGCCTCTTCGGCGTAGGAGGTGTCGTAGACCTCCACCGGCCAACCATGACGCTCGCAATAGCGGAGGTAGAGCCGCAGCAGCATCTCCGCCCAGTCGGCGGCATCCACCCCACCGGCTTCGCTGCGGATGGTGATCAGTGCCTCTCGGGCGTCGTATTCCCCGGATAGCAGTGTCCGCACCTCGAGCTCGGACAGCGCCTTGGTGAGCGACTCCACCTCGGTGGAGATCTCCGTCCACGTCGCGGAATCATCCTCGGCCTCGGCTAGTTCGATGAGGACAGCGAGGTCGTCCACCCGTCGACGCAGCGATTCGACCCGACGCACCTCACCCTGCAGGAGCGACAAACGGGAGGTGACGTCCTGCGCGTTCGCCTGGTCATCCCACAGGTCGGGGGCCGCAGCGGCCTCCTCGAGTTCGGCAATTCGCCGCTTCGCCGCTTCGACATCGACGACGGCCTCGATGCTGGTGAGCGTCGAGGTCAGGTCGGCGAGAGTCTCGGCGATATCGGGGATGGCCACAAGGGTCAAGAGTACGGCTGGGCGAAGCGTGTCCTACTCCTCGGGCGGAAACAGGCCCGGATCACACCTCAGTCGACCGTCGCAGCTGCAAGGCCATCGAGGGCGTCGAGTCCCCCGGTGAGATAGGAGATCCAGTTCTGGCCGGGCAAGAGGAGTGGGGCTAGGGACGGTACGTCAGGGTTGCGCCGGCCTGCGCGGTGAGTGTCTGTGCACCGCCGGGGGTGAGCCAGCCCGAGAAGGGCGGGCGCACACGCGTGCGCGCGGTCACGATCACCTCGCCGCCCTTGATGCGCACCGCCTCCAGCCGCACCCCATCGACGCGGGACATCTGTCGTGTCACCTGACTGCGGACCGCCACCGGATCGAGGCGAATGCCATTAGCGGCACCGCGCGCGTAGTAGTCCTCCAGATCGATCGCCTGCGCTCCCGCCAGGGCCGCCGAGTCGACCGCCGCCTGAAGCGAGCGACGAGCGAGGAAGACGCTGGAGGCATCGACCACCACCGCCACGGCGAGGATGCAGATGACGATGAACCCGAGGGTGAGCACCATGATGCTGCCCTGATCGTCTCCTGCTTCCCTCATCATGCGGTTCGCTTTCACTGCGCGCTCCGGTAGGTGTCGATCGGCACCCGATGGTTAGCGGAGACCGGAACGGACCCCACGCTGGTCTCACCAAGCGAGCCGGGCAGGAAGGGCAACCGAACTCGCAAATCGACCCGGACGATGACCTCAGATCCCGGCGCCAGGCATCCCCGGGACCCGCAGTTGATTCGCAGAGAATCCGGCTTCGACTCGAAACCCTGATCGGCCAGGGCGAGGCTCACGGCAGACGCCGCGTCGGATCGGGCTTGAGCGATCGTGTCGGCCTGAGTAAACGCCCGTCCCGCTTCCCGAGCCGCCTGGGTGACCGCGAAGGCTCCCGCCTGGACCTGCATCACGGCGAGAACGAGGTACACGATCGGCACCAGCACGAGTGTCACCAGGATGGTGAACTCGATGACGGCCGCACCATCGTCGGCCTTCAATCGTGGTCGAAGCAGAGTCCATCGACGCATGCTCATCCTCGCTCGGTGAAGGCGTGGCCTGAGACGACCAGGGATTCGGGGCCGAGCATGCCCAGCAGCGGCAACCGCGCTGTCACCACGACCTCGATCGCGGGCACACGACCGACGGAGACCTCCCTGGCGTCGACCGATGTGGCCGCAGATCCCCCAATGGCGTCCCGGAGGACGTCTCGGGTGCGCCGTTCACCGATCTCCAGGTTGGACTCGGCGAGCGCCGCCGCCCGAGCCCCCTCTGCCGCAGCAGCTGTGAGAGTCGATCGAACATGCAGTGCGAGTACCAGTTGCACCACAGCAAGAACGACGATCAGAAGTAGCGGGGTGACGAGAGCGAATTCGACGACCGCACTCCCGGAGTCATCTCGCACACCCCGGCGGGCGAGGGTCACGGACCCGAGACGCTGCTGATCGCTCGATCGAGGATGCCGGTGAGCGCATCGTCCGCCACCAGCCACAGAGCGGTGACAAGGCCAGCGGTCATCACCGCAACCAAGACCCATCCGGGCACATCCCCACGATCTGATCCGGCTCCTGCAATGACGCGCAGCCACACTTCTTTCAATCTGGTCATGTTTTCTCCTTAGTGAACTTCATTTCTTGTGGTGCTCTTCTCCTGCGGTTACCGGATACCGGCGGTCAGGGAACGGCGAGGTTCAGGCCATGCACGCCTGGGAACAGGGCGATGACAACGACGATCGGTAGGACGAGGAACACGACCGGCGTGAGCATGAGCACTTCGCGCTTGGATGACGTCTCCATCAAGCGTCGGTGACCGGCCGCTCGAGCATCTGCCGCCTGGGCCCTGAGCACCTCCGCCATCGGGGTGCCGCGCTGCGTCGCAACGACGATTCCATCGAAGAAACGGGCCACGGAAGAACTTGGGGCACGGGCTGCGAGAGCCTGGAGCGCCGGGACGAATCCGATGCCTCCCCGGACATCTGCCACGGTTTCCCGTATCTCCCTCGCCAGGTCCCCCGCGGCTGTGGACCCCACTCGCCCAAGGGCCGCGACCGGCGGCTCCCCCGCTGCGACAGCGAAGGCAAGCAATTCCGCGATTGTGGGTAGTTGCTGATCCATCCGTTCGCCGCGCTTCTTGGCGAGGGTCCCAAGCCGGCGGTCGTGCATGATCAGTGCAACTCCCGCGCCGAGACCACAGATGAGCAACACTACGATCGGATTGACCGAACCACTGCGTGCGATCGAAATGATCGAGACGAGTGCTCCGATGCCGACCCCGGCGCCGCCCCACAGCAGCTGCTCGAGGCGATACCGCGCGACATCGTCGGGAAGTCCCGCCCGCAGGAGTCGACGGCGGATCGAGTCCGAGTCGGCATCTCCGGATCGGAATCGCCGGGTAATTCCCGCGATGCTCGGTCCGAGGATGTCCACCAGGGCTCCGAGAGGACCCCGTTCCGGCGCCGGCGATCGACGCTCACGCGACGCGAGTCGGTCGACGAGCCGCGGGCGACGATTCGCCATGACACCGGTCCACACCAGGATGACCCCCAGGGCGAGGAGCAGCCCAAGCAGGGCCCCGAGGCTCATGTGCCGACCGCAGTTCGCTGCAGCGGAGTGACCAGGCGCGGATCATCGGGCAGCCGACCGATGGCGATCATGATCCGATACGCCACGACTGACAGCACGGCAGACCCGGCGATGATCAGGCCGCCCGTCGGCGTTGAATACGCCTGGACCGCCTCCGGGCGGGTGCACAGCAGGAGCAACGTGATCCAGGGAGCCGCGACAGCGACCCTCGCCGCGTTGACCGTCCAACTCTGCCGGGCTTCGATCTCCC
Source organism: Candidatus Nanopelagicales bacterium (assembly GCA_040265115.1). Taxonomy (GTDB): domain Bacteria; phylum Actinomycetota; class Actinomycetes; order S36-B12; family S36-B12; genus M55B157. The sequence continues at coordinate 10,731 of JBDQGZ010000026.1, read as the reverse complement.
CTCGAGTGCGCGCATCCGCGCGGAGGAATGCGCTCAGCGTGGTCAAGACGGTGCCAAGATCGCTCCCGCCGACTTCCCGTGCGATGCGTAATGAAGCCACCACCAGGTCGGCAACGGGGTCGCGCAATTCCTCGGACAACGTGGTGAGCGCCGTGGCGAAGGATCCGGTCGCACGGTATTCACGCGTAAAGGCACCGAACGCCGGTCGAAGCGACTCAGGTCCTCGTTCGGCAAGATCGGCCACTGCTTCGGGAAGTGACATACCGGCCTTCACCGCTGATGCGAGGGTGTCCACCGCATCGGGCCAACTCGACCGCAGTTCCCGGGATCGCCGATGGGCTCGACGACGCAGAATCACGATCGGGAGACTTCCGAACGCCACGGCGCAGATGAGCGCGATGATCGGCACGGCGGTGAGGACGAGGGCGATAAGGGCAGCAACGACGCCGATCCCGCCACAAGCCGCGACAACGCCGCTGACGCTCACCCCGGTCGTTCCCGATCGGTCTATCAGACGACTCAGCCGAGACGGCTTCGGTGTTCTCGCTGTCGGGGGTGTGGTGATCCCGAGGACGATCAGGATGACGCCTAGGGCGACTCCGAGGCCGATGATCGCTCCCATCAGGCAGCCTCGTCGAGCTGCTCGGCATCAAGGAGAGCCGAGAGATCGAAACCTGCCGCTTCAAAGCGCTCCGCGTGAGGTGGGAAGCCGTTGCCGCGACGCAGGAGGCCATTGCGCAGCGTGAACAACTCCGCGACCTCTACCGTTCCGGACTCCACCCCTCCCGGCAGTGCCGCGATCTCCCTCACCCGCCGACGACCGTCGCGCATGGTGGCGGTGTGGATGACGATATCCACGCATCCGGCCACCGTGGGCACGACGAAATCGGCGGAAATGTTCTGGCCCGCGAGGAGGGGAAGGGTGCACAGTTTCGTGACGGCCTCGCGGGCCGAGTTTGCGTGCAGCGTTGCCGCAGAGGGCATTCCGCTGTTCATGGCGACGAGCAGATCGAGGGCCTCCGACTGGCGCACCTCTCCCACGACCAGCCGGGTGGGACGCATGCGCAGCGCTTCGCGCACGAGCCGACGAAGCGGAATCTCTCCCGTTCCCTCCAGGCTCGCATCCCTCGTCTGGAGCGCGACCCAGTCCGGATGCTGGGGCAGGTGGATCTCGAAGACCTCTTCGCAACTCACGATGCGTTCGCTTGCCGGAACGCATCCGAGTAGGGAATTCAGCAACGTCGTCTTCCCGGCCTGGGTTCCACCGGCCACGATGACGTTGAGCCCACTGACAACGGCAGCTTCACAAAACGCTGCAGCCTGCGCGCTGATTGTCCCGCTGGGGACCAGATCTCCGATATGTCGGGGACGCATGACGAAGCGTCGGATATTGACCGCCCAGTGCTCCCGAGTGATGTCGGGAATCACGACGTGTAGTCGACTGCCATCGGGCAGCATGGCGTCGACGAAAGGCTGGCTGATGTCCAAGCGACGGCCCGACCACAGCAGCATGCGCTCGACGAGATCGCGAACCTCGGTAGCCGTCAGCACGGTCGTCGTCAACTCGCTTCGACCACCCCGCGCGATGAAGACGCGACCAGGTTCGTTGATCCACACCTCTTCCACTTCCGGATCATCGAAGAAGCGTTGCAGTGCACCGAATCCCACGACCGCATCGAGCATCTCGCGACGAAGGTCATCCCCATTGCCCAAGACAGGCTGATCCCGATCGAGACACTCGGCGAGGTAGTCGGTCACGGTGTCGGTGACGATCTGGCGTGCCTGACCGGAGTCGCGCATCGGATCGATGCCCGCACGGCGAATGACATCGCGAATCCGTGATTCCACGGCATCTCTGGCATCGATGCCGTCGACGACCTGTTCCATCTGCGCCCCCCATACGGCTGTCTTCATCTGTCCACCAATGGTTTTCATTGGTGGTCGATGTGTGCTGGGGTGACGCTAAATACCGATGGGACGTTGATTCAAGCCGAAATCGAAGGCTGTGGATGAAGGTTGTAGTCACCTGTCAACCGAAGGGGCGACTTACACCGCTGTGTTTCATCAACCTGTTTCGTGCCAATGGTGCACCCCACGCGGATTGATTCCGGCTGCACGGTTGTTCACAGTCTCGGATCTGCAGACTGGGACTGGGTGACGAGAGTGCGCAGGACCCTCAGGGCAACCGACAGCATCGCGAGATCTGCCGACTCCTGGCTGGCGATCTGATCGAGTGTTCCTCGCGCCCGAGCCAGCCCCTCGGCGTGGTGTCGCTCCCAGCTCTCAATGCGGTCAAAGGCTGAGCCATCCGAGGAATCTCGCATCACCCCGAGGGTGAACGCCGCCAGGGCCGCATATAGATCACTGCGGAGCGCCTGGCGGGCCAACGCACTCCATCGATCGCCCCTGGTCAGCTTCGTGATCTGCCCGAGGAGCCTATCGACGCCATACATCTCCGAAAGAGCGAAGTAGACCTCGAGGACCTCTACAGGCGCGCTTCCTGATCGTTCTGCGATCTCAGCGATATCCAGCAATCCGAACACGTCAAGCATCGCGCTTGCCTGCTCGGCGAGATCCACCGGCGCCCCGAGTTCGACGAACTCGTTCACTCCACGCTCGAACCGCTCATGCTCGATCCCACGCAGCACTCCGCTCACCTGGCCGGCAAGGGATCGAATCACCGGCTCGAACCGTTCAACCTCACGCGCGACATCCAGTGTCTGTCCGCGCGACTGCAGGAACCAGCGCAGTCCCCGATCGAGCAGGCGCCGCGACTCCAGGTGGAGTGCCGTCTGCGCGGCCGTCGGGATCACGTTGTCCAAAGCGTCGACTCGGCCCCAGAACGTGCGCAGGTCGAAGATCCCCGTCACCGCAGCTGCTGCCCGCACGACCTCCGCTGCTGAAGCACCTGTCTCCTCGCTGGCGCGGAAGACGAGGGTGATGCCGCCGTGGTTCACGACCTGGTTCACGACCAGGGTGGTGACAATTTGATCCTTCAGGGCGTGATGGGAGATGAGTCCCGGAAACGCCTCCCGCATGCGCTCGGGGAAGTATTCCGAGATCTGATCGGCGAACCAGGCATCGTCACTGATCGCTGTTCCCAGATCGTGCGCGAGCGCGATCTTCGAATAGGCCGCCAGCACCGAGAGTTCCGGACTCGTCATCCCCTGACCCGCCGCGAGTCGAAGCGAGATCTCATCATCAGTGGGGAGGAACTCCAATGCCCGATCGAGAAGACCGCGCGCTTCGAGATCTCGGATCATCCGACCGTGAACAGCCATCAGCATCGGCGCGCCTCGGCGAGCATTGCCCAACATCACGTTCTGCAAGTAGTTGTCCCTCAAGACAAGGCGCGCCACATCATCGGTCATCCCGGCCAGCAACTCATTGCGCTGCTTCACGGTCACGTCACTGTCGCGCACGGCTCGGTCGAGCGGGATCTTGATATTCACCTCATGATCGGAGGTGTCGACGCCGGCTGAATTATCGATCGCGTCTGTGTTCAGTCGCACTCCCGCATGGGCGGCCTCCACTCGACCGAGTTGGGTGAGCCCGAGGTTGCCTCCCTCACCCACCACCAGACAGCGCATGTCCGCACCATTGATGCGCACCGCATCATTGGCCTTATCGCCCACGTCCGCGTCCGTCTCAGACTGAGACTTGACATAGGTCCCGATGCCTCCATTCCACAGCAGGTCCACCGGCGCCTGCAGCAGGCTACGGATCAGCATGCTCGGTTCCATCGACTCGAGACTCGATTCGATCCCCAAGACCCGGCGCATCGGATCACTGATCGGGATCGACTTCGCCGATCGACGAAAGACTCCACCTCCGGTGGAGATCAGGGACTGGTCGTAGTCAGCCCACGATGACCTCGGCAGATCGAAGAGGCGTCGCCGCTCGGCATAGGAGACCGCGGCGTCGGGCTGCGGATCGATGAAGATGTGGCGATGGTCGAAGGCGGCGACGAGACGAATGTGGGGCGACAGCAACATTCCATTGCCGAAGACATCCCCACTCATATCGCCGATGCCGACGACGGTGAACTCCTCCGTCTGAGTGTCGATATCGAGTTCGCGGAAGTGGCGCTTCACCGACTCCCAGGCCCCGCGAGCTGTGATCCCCATGGCCTTGTGGTCATAACCCTCCGAACCACCGGAAGCGAAAGCATCGCCGAGCCAGAAGCCGTACTCGCTCGCCACTTCATTTGCCAGATCTGAAAAGGTCGCCGTCCCCTTGTCCGCAGCAACGACGAGATACGGGTCGTCCCCGTCATGGCGAACGACCCCCTTCGGCGGGGTCACATCACCATCAACGAGGTTGTCGGTGATGTCGAGCAACCCCGAGATGAACAGCCGATAGGCCGCCCGACCCTCCGCCAGCCAGACGGCTCGATCCTGCTGGGGGTCGGGCAGGCGCTGGGGAACGAAGCCGCCCTTGGCTCCCACGGGGACGATGACGGCGTTCTTGACCTGCTGGGCTTTCACCAGCCCGAGCACCTCGGTGCGGAAGTCAGCGGGTCGATCACTCCACCGAAGGCCGCCGCGAGCGATCGGACCGAAGCGCAGGTGCACCCCTTCGACACGCGGTGAATAGGCCCAGATCTCCGCATGCGGTCGCGGCTGAGGCAGCACCTCGATGCGCTGTGAGTCGAACTTGAAGGTCAGCAACTCCCGTGGCTCGCCTGCGACATCGCGGCAGTAGTAGTTCGTCCGCAGTGTCGCGGCGATCATGCTGAGGATCGCGCGGAGGATGCGGTCTTAGTCGAGACTCGCCACCTCGTCCAGGCTGGCGTTGATCGATTCGATCATCGTCTCGCTGCGCTCGAGCCGTCGGTGGTCCGCTTCAGCGGATGCGTTCGGATCGAACTGGTTCTCGAACAGTCGCATGAGGTTCACGGCGATATCGACATTCGACAGCAGGGCGCGTTCGATGTGGACCGGGGCGAAACTCGCTGTGCTCTGCCGCAAGTACCGGGCGTAGGCCCGCAAGACCGCGACCTGACGCCATCGCAACCCCGCTCGCAGGACGAGGGAGTTGAGCGCATCAACCTCTGCTCGACTATGCCAAACGGCAAGGAATGCTTCAGCGAACCGCTCCCCCAGGGAGCCCTGATCGGGGATCCGATCCTCGCCGAGACTCATCCCGAAGTCATAGATCCATACCGGTCCGGCTCCCGAGCGATCGATCTCATAGGGTCGCTCGTCGAGCACGTCGACACCGAGGCTGGTGAGCACCGGCAGGATCGTGGTGAGGGGGATCGGGTCACCCGACCGGAAGACCTTCAACCGCCGGATACGCGCGTCCTCGCCGATGGGTTCATACAGATGGAGGTGGAGATCGACATCGTTGTCGAGATCGTCGATGGCATGAACATCCGCGCTCGCCGTCCTCGGCGTGAAGTCCTCCTTGTATCCCTCGGGAAAGGCGTGGCGGTAGACGGCGAGGAGTTCCTCACCCCGCTGCGCGCCCAGCCGTTCGGTCAGCGCTTCGGTGAAGTCGTCCTCCCAACTGCGCGCTGCATGCACGATGCGCTCTTGCACGTCAGAATGATCCGCATAGGTGAGTGACTCCCCCGGAGCTGCTCGCACAACGAAATGCAGACGGGCGAGTGCGGATTCGGAGACAAGTGCCGCATGATCAATGATCGAGACTCCGAGCGACTCGCAGAGAATGTGTTGAATCCGCAGGCGAACCGCCGTTGTGTATCGATCACGAGGCAGATAGACCAGGCAGGAGACGAACCGGCCGTAGGGATCGCGCCGCCAGAACAATCGGGTCTGTCGCCGCTCACCAATGTGATACACGGCCATCGCGGTTTCTGCGAGTTCATCGACCGGGGTGGAGAACAATTCCTCGCGAGGATAGGTCTCGAGAAAGTGCTCGATGGCCTTGCCCGCATGGGATCGCCGAGACACTCCCGCGAGAGTGAAGACCTTCTCGACCTTCATGCGGACTACGGGGATCTCCCACACACTCTGCGCGTAGGCGCTCGCTGAATACAGGCCGAGGAATCGTCGCTCGCCAACAACAGCCCCGGTCCCGTCAAACCGCTTGACCCCGATGTAGTCCAGATAGCTGTGTCGATGCACGGTCGATCGACTGTTGGCCTTGGTCAACACGAGCGTCACCGGTTCACGAGCGAGCGCTCGGGCCTGCACCGGAAGTTTTGCGAAGGCGCGGGCAGCCGGCTGGTCGGATCGAAGGACACCCAGACCGGTTCCCGGCAGCGCCTGCAGGGACTCTTCACCCGGCTCCCCGCGCAAGTCATACTCGCGGTATCCGACGAACGTGAAATGGTCGGCCACCATCCACTCGAGAAGTTTCGCGGTTTCCGCCGCCATGGATGAGTCGATGCCCACTGGTGGGTCATGACGGAGATCATCGGAGATCTCCTGGGCCCGGGCCCGCATCCGCGGCCAGTCCTCCACCGCTTCCCTAACATCGAGCAGGATGCGTCTCAATTCCTGCGACATCGCAGTGGACTCCTCATTACTGCGGTCGAGTTCAACGTGGATCCACGACTCCCGATGGAGATCAGGGGCGTCGATGCCCTGGGAGGCTGTCGTTTCCACACTGAGGAGTTGCCCCGCCGGATCCCGGCGCACCCGCATGACCGGATGAATCACCAAGCGGATCGTGTGTCCCCGAGCGGCCAGCGCCGCAGACACCGAGTCAACGAGGAAGGGCATGTCATCGGTGACGATCTCCACGACCGTCCTCCCCATCGACCAGCCATCGTTGTCATCATCCGGCGGGTGCACGGCCACGGCGGCAGTACCGAGGGGGCGATCACGAGCGAGGTGGAGATGCGACACCACCGCGCCGAGAAGATCGGCCGGCGTACGCTCCACCAGATCAGTGGAGGCGATGTGGGCGTAGTACTTCTGGAGGAGCTCGACCGCGAGCGGATCGATCTGGGAGCGTCGCGCGATCTCACCCGCCTCGACAACCAGGTCGTCGAGGATCCGCGGCGAATCAGCGGACATAGGTCGAACCGCTAACCCGTATGCGCCCAGGAGATGCCACCGCCGTGCTCCCAGGCCTCCCGGCTTGTACGCAGGGATGTTTCCAGCACATGAAGTCGACGTGATGTCTCCATGATGTTGCCGCCCATGGCCTCGAGGTCCTCTTCGCCTGGGCCGAGCACGTGAACCTGGGCTCCCTGGGATTCCACGACGTCGACTTCCTCCAGGCATCGGCGCGTGACACGACGACGCCATTGGCGTTCGAGTCGCGTGAGGAAGGAATCGGGATCGTCGGAGTTGAACGAGACCATGGGAGCGATGACGAATACCTCGTCCACACCGTCATCGACTAGAACATCCACCGATGTCGCAGACCAGGCGCCCCCGTCGACATAGGTTCGTCCGTTGATCGTGACGGGCTCGAACCAGCCTGGGATCGCGCATGAGGCCATGACTGCCTGCGACAGTGGCGCTTCAGGTGCCTGTGGTTCTCCGAAAACCACACGTTGCCCCTCGTCATAATCCATTGCGACGATGCGAAGATCCGCATGGGGTGACCACGCGTCCATCGGGGTGATCGCATCGATGAGATGGCCCACTCGATCCAGCGAACCGGTGCCCACCGGGAGAAAGGCCGACAGGACCGCGGTGGGTGGCATGCGGAATGCCTGTCGGAGGCTCGAGCCGATCAACTTGATCGAGCCGGGTCCGCGAAGTCGGGGCATCGATGGTCGCGACCCCCCGGTGGCCGATTCGTAGTCCCATGCATAGCCGGCGAGGGGTCCTTCTGTGATCGGAACGCCCTCTTGATGGGACTTCAGTTGATGAGGAGACACACCCGCCGCAAGTAGGGAACCGAGTACCGAGCCCGCAGATGTGCCGACGATGATGTCCACGTTGCTCGGGTCGATGCCGCGGGTCTCCTGCAGTGCACACAGTGCCCCCACGGACCACGCGGCCCCCAGAACACCACCTCCACCGAGAACGAGCGCGGTGCGCGATCCTGTCGAGGGGGGTGTCTGCGGAGTCGACTCGGTCTCGACGTTCTTCGCCGCCTTTGCCATGGCGTCAGTCCTTCGACTCACGTGCTACGCGGAGCGGCCGGCCACGGCGGGTTCGTGTGCAATCGAGGAGTTCAGACAGCGCATCACGCAATGCCTGGACGAGCACATCAAGATCAGGGACGGCATCGCGATCCGCCGTCAGGCCCAGGAACACACCGCCGTCATAGGAGGTGATGCCGATGCTCAGGGGCTGTCGAGGCCCGAGGGGAAGGACGGGATAGGCAGCCAGCATCCGTGCACCGCCAGCGAATCTCGGAGTCTGTGGTCCCGGCACATTCGTCACCACGAGGTGATAGGCGCGTTTGGACAGCGATGCTCCGACGCGGGCACCGAGCGCGTGCATCGTCGGTGGAGCAAAGCCCATCAACTCCACCAGGGAACGCGCCCCGATGACATGGCTTTCCGCACCGTGTCGTGCCATGTCATAACTGATGCGCTGTACTCGAATGACCGGATCCGGCTCGCCCACCGGGAGATCGAGGAGGACCGCAGAGACCTTACTCGCCCGGGGATCATCGGCGGCCACACTCACCGGCACGACGGTTCGGATGACCGTATCCGCTGCGACGGAGATCCCTCGGGAGAACAGCCAGGAGCGCAGTGCGCCGGTGACGATCGCGAGTGCAACATCGGTGATGGAACCGCCCGTCGTCCGACGCACCGTCTTGAATTCCTCCAGACGCAGATCGACGGTGTCGAATCGTCGTTGAGCCCCAACATCAACCGACAGCGGCACTAGTTCCGAGCCTCGAGTTGCTTCCGCGACGGTAGCCGCTACATCGCTGACCGAACGGGCAACGCCACTGAGGCCCGAACCGATCCTGGATAGAAAGGCTCGCGGATGTGTGATCGAGTCGCCGATGGCACCGGCCACGAGTTCGGCATTGCCCGGCTCCGGAGATGGCTGCCAGGTCGAGACTGGCACCGCACTTGGCTCCTGGGATTCGTCGAGGATCACTTCAGCGATGTCGACGGCAGTAAGCCCATTCACCATGGCCTGATGAGTCTTGGTGAGTAGGGCAAATCGGCGCCCTTCAATCCCTTCGACCAGATACACCTCCCAGAGCGGACGGCGTCGGTCAAGCGGCCGGGAGAAGATGCGTGCAACGAGGTCATATAACTGCTCGATCGTTCCAGGAGCAGGCAATGCCGAACGGCGCACATGGAAGCTGACGTCGAAAGTCGAGTCATCGACCCAGACCGGCGCGCCGAGATTGCCGGGCACTTCACGTATCCGCTGACGGTATCGGGGAAGGAAGGCGATCCGATCGCGGATCAATCGCACCAGTCGTTCATGGTCCATCGCCCCGGGAGACTCGCTGAACAGGACCACGCTGCCCACGTGCATCGGGGTGGTCGCGCCTTCGGTGTAGAGGAAGGACGCGTCCATCGCGGACAGACGGTCAGCCACCGCTCAATCCTGCCACGTCTCGCGCTTCGAAACAGTGACAAAAGACCTAGCGGTGCCCGATGGTGCGATTTCGGACTGACGAGGAGTCATGCCAGTTCGAGGCCAAATAGCGCTTCTAGCTCCACGAGGGTGGTGTCGTAGTCGACATGCAAGATGCCGGGCATGCCCAACGACGCCGCCGCACGGATGTTGTGCTCGAGATCATCGATGAACACGCACTCCTCGGGTGGCAGCCCGATCAACTCGAAGGTGTATCGAAAGATCTCTTCCTCAGGCTTGCGCATACCAACATCACCGCTGATGACGGTGAAATCGAACATCCCGTCCCATAAATGCTCGGGATAGTGGTTGCCCCAGGAGTTGGAGAGCAAGGCGGTAGTGTAGCCGCGATCATGCACACGACGGACCAGTCCGGCCATGTCATGCGCATGCTCGAAGTGAATAAACATGCGCTGCAGCAACCCATCTGGGTCAACATGGACGCCGGTCCGTCGTGTCAGTTCGTCCGCGAGACGCTCCTCAAACTGCGGGACCTCGAGTTCACCACGTTCGAGCCCGTGCACCGGGTTGAGCGTCGCTTCGATCGCTCCCTCATCACCGAGCCACGTCCGCATGATCTCGCCGTAAGCGGAGAGGTCGACACCGTCGACCTCTGCCCAACGGCGAACAGCATCACGCATGTTGCCGGTGAGAACTCCACCCCAATCAACGATCAGCCCGCGGAATCCGGGAACCACGATCTCAGGGGCGCTCACTCATCCACCCTAATCGGGTTCACCGCCGCAGAAGACACCGGTGGCGTAGCCTGAGCCCTCGTGGAGGATCGACCGGGAACCGGCCGGCTCTTTTGCTCCCTGCACGCTCAGGGCGCCGAAGACGCCATCGTCGCCCTCGACCCTGCCGACCTCGTCACCCTGCGCAGCGTGAGCCTGCGTGGTGACGATCAGCTGGCCGAACCCGACCCCCAGTGGGACCCGGACTTCGAGCACCTCTTCGCCCCCGAAGAACCCGACGCTGATCCGAGGGTCCCCGTTGAGACAGCCGGGCCCGCACCAGAACCCCCGCTGCTGGATGACCCGGTAGTTCAGGCCACCCGTGCGCAGTCGGCTCAAACGGGAATACCTGCCTGGGCCGCTGTGCTCACCATCTTTGGCGCGACGATCCTGATCGGCATCGCCGATGTCGTCGTCACCAGGAATCTGGGCTGGCTGACCGGGATCGCGCTCGTGGTCTCCACGGGTTACGCCGCGACCACGGTCCGCCCTGCCGATGGGTACTGGGTCATCGT
>JBDQGZ010000025.1:0-18140 GCA_040265115.1 Candidatus Nanopelagicales bacterium | reverse complement strand
GGTATTCGGCTTGTGTGATCCGGCTGGTGACACGCCCTCGTATTTGTAATAGATGCGCGCAGGGGTATCGAGCAACTGCTCGAGGCGATGGGCACGGAACAGCGGAGAGGGGCGCCACTGGCGGTACACATCGAGCACCCCGCCGGGGATCTCGACGTAACGCTCGCCGGTGACCTCCTGCATGATCAGGTCCATCGGGAACAGCGGCGCCAGGTCATCCGGTCCGACCGGATCCATCCGCCCCGGGTGCAGCGGCGGCGGGGGCGGAGTCGGCAGGTCAGCCACGAGGTTGTACCAGGTGGTCGGCATCTGGTCCTCGCTCAAGACGTACTTGTGCTGGCGTACTGAGTCATCCATGTCGTCCTACCTCCGCATCGTGGGGCGCCGGCGCATCACTGGCGATGATGTGACGCTAGACCGCACCTGAGAGCATGGCAACCGTGTTGGGCGAATCAGCGGTCATCCCGGTACCCCCTGGGGTTCGCCTCATCGGTTCCGATCTCGATGGCACGCTGCTGCTACCTGACGGATCGGTCGGCGCTCGCACCCGTGCGGCGCTTGATGATCTTCGGGACAGCGAGCTGGATCTGGTCATCGTGACCGGTCGGCCACCGAGGTGGATCTCCCCGGTCGTAGAAATGACAGGGCATCGCGGCATCGGGATCGGAGCCAATGGGGCTGTGGTCCTTGATTTGGCCGATGGTCATGTGACCGATGTTTTCGCTCTGGAAACCGACACGGCACTGGAGGTCGTGGATCGTTTGCGTCGTGCCCTTCCCGGGGTGGTCTTCGCCGTGGAACGGGCCCGGCCCGGCGGTCGGCTTTCCCCGACAGGGGGCGCCGGCTATGCCGCCCTCGATGCCAGTCTTGCCGATGCGACGGAGTTCGCTATTGCTGAGGGCTATACCCCCCGCTGGCCGATTCCGCACGGGACATTGATCGCGCCGATCGACGAACTCGTCGAAACCGGTGACGTGGTGAAACTCCTCGTGCGTCCGCCAGACGACCATGGCTTCGACGCCGACACGTTCCTTAGCGCTGGCGCCGAGGCTGTCGCCGGACTTGCTGAGGTGACCCATTCGAATCCGGCTGACCGCCTGCTCGAGATTGCCGCACCGGGAGTCTCCAAGGCGACGACCCTGGCCTTCGTCGCCGCGCGTGACGGCATCGACCACACCGGGGTGATCACCGCCGGCGATGCCCCCAATGACCTGCCGATGCTGGAGTGGGCACAGACGTCGTACGCGGTGGCCAATGCCCACCCTCTCGTCCTTGACGCCGCGACCCACATCCTGCCGGCGTCGGCGGAGGAGGGGGTGGGGCAGCTCATCGAGGCCGCCCTAGCGGCCGAGACATAAGCGGCGAGGCCGCCCTAGCTGCCGAGACATAAACTCCGAGGCCGCCCTCACGAAATCCGATAATCGGTGAGATCTCCCCGCGATAATTTTGCGATCTGAGCGTTATCTTTTAGTGTCTCTTCCGTTATATTCCCGACGCGAGGAGATCTATGCGCCCGGCTCAGCCTGAGATCACGAACCCCAGCCGTCACAACAGCACCACACGACGAGGCCGAGGAATCGCACACGCCGCCCTCGGACTCCTCGTTGCGACGGGGATCACGGCCGGTTCACTCGGTCTCGCCAGCACAGCCGCTGCCACTCCCGACCGGGCCGCGCCCGCGCCACTCGCGCCCTCTAGCGCACGTGACTCAGCCCGCGCTACCGAGGTTGTGCCCACTGCACGGGCTGCGAAGGCACTGATCCGTGAGCGTCGCAGCGCCCGGGATGCGATCCGCCAGGCGGTGGCCGATCGTGCACTGCGTCAGGAGGGGGACTCCTATGCCGCCGGGGGCGAGGGCCCGAATGCCTTCGACTGCTCTGGCCTCACGCTCTTCGCCTGGCGCTGGGCGGGGGTCGAGTTGACCCACTACAGCGCGGGGCAGTACCAGCAGGTGCGACGGATCGACGAGAGCAAGGCCGTGCCGGGTGACCTGGTGTTCTATCTGACCGGTGGGGCACGTCATGTGGCGGTCTACATCGGCGGCGGCCAGATCGTGCACGCCTCGGACTACGGTGTCGGCGTCATCGTCTCCCCCGTCCGCGGAACACCCTGGACTAATGCGCACTTCACCGGCTTCGGTCGGGTCGAGATCCCCGACTCCGCGGTGGAGGAGATGATCGAGAGGCGTCGCGCCCGGGCCTAACCGGTATCGCCGCCACGAATGTGGCGGAGCCACTCATCAGCCTCGGTGAAATCTCCGTCGGCAACCCCAGGTCGAAGGAGGGGCTGGCGGCCATCGTGGCGCGGGTATGAACCGAGGAATCGCACCTGCGCGCAGATCCGGTGCAGGCCCTTCAGCGCCTCGCCCACCCGTTCGTCCTCCACATGCCCCTCGCAGTCGATGGAGAAGAAGTAGTCACCCATCGCGCGCCTGGTGGGGCGGGACTCGATGCGTGTCATGTTCACTCCGCGCACGGAGAGTTCGGTCAGGATCTCCAGCAGAGCGCCCGGATGATCAGCCCGCATGAAGAGGACCAGCGTGGTCTTGTCCGCTCCCGTCTGCGGGGGAACGTGTCCGGGCTTTTCCACCAGGATGAATCGCGTCGTGGCGTCCTCGTTGTCGCCAATCTCATCAGCGAGGATCTCCAAGCCGTAGTGTTCCGCCGCGATGCGCTGGGCGATCGCTGCATCGAACGGGGCATCCCCCGCGAGCGCCTCTGCGGCTCCGGCAGTGGACATCGCCGGGATGACACTCACGTCTGGCAGGTGCTGCGCAAGCCACCCACGACATTGTGCCTGTGCGTGAGGATGGGTTGCGACGGAACGGATATCACTGATGGTCGTGCCAGGTCGGACCAAGAGAGCGAACTGCACTGGAATGGACACCTCAGCGGTGATCACCAGCGCGTCACCACCGGCCAACTCATCAAGGGTGGTGCTCACCGATCCCTCGACCGAGTTCTCGATCGGCACGAGCGCACCACGTACCGAGCCGGCCCGCACGAGATTCAGCGCTGCAATGACCGACTCAGCCGGCTCGGCTTCGGAATTGAGCAGGCCAAGCTCCCGCCAGGCAGCTTCAGCGAATGTTCCTCGCGGCCCGAGGAAGGCATACCTGTTCACGGCAGCGACCTCAGGATCTCGCTCAAAGCCTGATCCTCCTCAGGGGACAGCAGTACCTCTGCCTCACCTCTGCGTACACCCTTGATGTAGGTGCGCGACTCCGCTCGTGCATGGATCGTGGTGATCACCACTCCGTCACCATGATCATCGGTCAACGCTGCCGAAAACGACATCCGCCCACCCATGTCACCGAAGGCGTCGTATCGAACGACGGAGACATGGCGAAGGGCCTGAGCAAGATCCTCCCTCGTCTGGCGCAACTCCTGGGCCAGGTCCTCGACCTCTGCACGAAGCTCCTTGACCTCCTCCGCCTTCCTCGCGACAACCTCCACGAAGGACTCACGGCCGTCGCTGCCCTGGAGGACTCGATAGTCACGTCGCATCCGGGCGACCCGCGCGGCCAGCACCACGGCAAGGGCAAGCCCCAACACCGCGATGACCGCAGCAATAAGGGCCACCAGCGAGGTGCTCGACGCGTCCAGAGACATGGGCGGCAGCCTAGTCCGTGAGCCCACTACTGTTGCCATGTGCTGCTCGCACTGGACTTCGACGTCGGAGCATGGGACCCCGTGGTGAGGGTGGTGCCCTTCGTCGCCGGTGTCGTCCTCTTTATCGCCAACACCCTCAGCCTGGTCCGCACCATGGTGATTCCACGGGCGATCCCCTCGCTGCTAGCGGCGATGGTCACCCGGCTGGTGAACCGGGCCTACGGCTTCTTTGCCCGATGGCATCGCAGTTTTCCGCGAAGGGATCGCATCCTGTCCTGGAATGGACCGATCGCTGTCTTCGCCAACCTCGCAGCCTGGCTGTTGATCTACGTCCTGGCCTACGGGCTGATGATCTTCGGGATCTCGGAATACTCCTTCAGCGTCTCGCTGCAGTCAGCCGCATCCGCGCTGTTCACCCTCGGGTTGTTCGGTTCGCCCACGGTCGATCAAAGTTACGTGGAGTTCATGGCCGCAGCCACGGGACCGGTCGTCATCGCACTGCTGATCGGCTTCCTGCCCACCCTCTACAGCGCCTGGCTGACGCGAGAGAACGCCACCTCACTGCTCGGCACGATGGCCGGTGAGCCCGCCTGGGGTCCGGAGTTGCTCGCCCGGGCGAGCCTGCTGAATACACAGGATCGGTTGGCGGAGATCTTCGACTCCTGGACGCGGTGGGCCGCCGATGTGCGCCTGGCCCAAACCCTGTACCCACCACTCAGCCGCATGCGCTCCGCTATCGCCGAGCGGCATTGGTTGATCTCCCTACTCGCCGTGGTCGATGCTGCAGCACTGAGCAATGCCCTGAACTCCAAGGGACCTCGTGCGCGTGCTCTCGCCCTCATCGAGGAGGGCTCACTCACCATGAATGCCTTACTCGCCGTGGAATTGAGTCAGCGGACAGCGCGAACCCTGCGGCTCACAGCTCGCCACGCGATGAGGCTGCGCCACCGATCCAGCGACCATGATCCATTCCTCGCGCATCTGGACGAGATCCCCGCAGACACTCCGGGCATCTCTGCGGTCCGAAAGGCCATCACCACCGACACCCTGCGCACTGGTATCGGGACGGCTGGAGGCGAGATCCTCGGTCGTGAGTCTCACCAGATTCAAATCACGCGAGCGGAATTCGACACGGCCGTGGCAATGCTGCGCGAGGCCGGGACCACCATCGATACCGACCCGGATGAGGCCTGGCAGTATTTTTCGGCGACTCGACAGCGCTATGAATACGCCGCCTACCAACTCGCATCGATCTATGCAGCGGTGCGAGCGCCCTGGAGCGGTGATCGCATCCCGACGACCGATGTCATCTGGCCGACGAGCGCGGTCTCGCAGGATGAGGTTTCGCACGATCCCGAGGATCCCTCGGAGACCACGGCGTAATGACCTGGTTCGATCCGGCCGCACTTGCTGTGGCCTTCGGTGTCATCGCTCTCGCTGAATTGCCGGATAAGACGATGATCGCCACGATCGTTCTCGCCACTCGGTATCGACGACTCGCGGTCTGGCTCGGAGTCGGCGCAGCTCTCGGCATCCAAACCCTCGTTGCCGTGACCGCCGGAGGCTTGCTGTCACTTCTCCCGCAACGCATTGTCTTGACGATCACTGCGGTGCTGTTCTCGGTCGGGGCCGTTCTCATGATCTGGTCGGGACTGCGTTCGCGTTCAGCGGATCGCGATCAAGGGCCCGACACCGAGGCGACAACGTCGTGGTGGCGCATGTTCGCCATTAGCTTCGGTGTGCTGTTCATCGCGGAGTGGGGAGACCTCTCCCAGTTGTTCACTGCCGGGCTGGCCGCTCAGACCGGCTCGCCGTTGTCGGTTTTCATCGGAGCGTGGGCTGCTCTCCTCGTCGTGTCCGGGATCGGTGTCCTGCTGGGCACCTGGGTGTCTTCACGCATCTCCCTGTGGAAGGTGCGCATCGCCTCAGGCGTCGTCCTCGCACTGCTCGCTGGTTGGACGCTCTGGGAATTGATCACCGCAGCGTGACTTGGCGAGTCTGCAATCCCGCACGGGCGCGGCGCTGCTCGGTGGTCAGCGGATCAGTGATCGCGAGCGCCGCATCGATCGAGGCCTGCATCGCCTTCGCCGCCGCCTCGCACACCTCGGCCGTTGATCCCTCGGTCAACTCCCACACCGGCACCAGTAATCCATCGGCCCGAAATGACCCGACGAATCGGCTCGGGACATCGGCGAGTTCCGCCTCATTCGCGGCACGCAGTCGGGCGAATGCGTCAAGGAGCCTCTCCTCATCATGGGGCAGCACCCACCGCAAGAACCGCTTATCTCCCATGTCGACCCAGTAGGCCGCGTCGACGCTGCTCAGGCGGACAGTCGGCATCACCCGCTCATTCGCACGTCGCAGAGACTCCCCGACATCACCGGTCGCCTCAGCGTCCTCGGACATCCAGTAGTCGAAGGATTCGTGGACGGTGACCTCGAGCGGCGAAACCTCGAGCAGGTCCTGCAGGCGAGGGCCATCGGGGTCGGTACGCATCGGTGGGATCGGTGTGCCAGGTTCGGCCTCGAGCGCTTCGAGGAGGGCTGCAGCGGCATCCCGGCTCGGGTCCCCTGAGCCGGTCGTCACCTGCAGGGCGAGGTAGACATCACCCGTGTCGCGCACAAGAGCAGGCCACGCGAGCGGCAGCACGGTGGTGAGGGTGACGGACCGTTCCGGATCGTCACGCAGCGTGATCGGGGCGGTGGCAGCGGGCACGATCTCGCGCAGCGCCACCCAGTCGCATTCACTCCCCAGCCCTTCAAATGGGCGCCCGACCGGTATGTCGGAGCGTGACGCGGACTTGCCATGGCAGGCCTTGTACCGACGCCCCGATCCACACGGGCACGGTTCGCGCAGCCCAACCACAGGGACGTCGACGTTGGAGGATGGGGACGTCGCTGACTTTCCTCGCTTGCGGCTCACGGTTCTGCAGCCTACGGCGCACGCCCGAGGAGTCGGTTCACCGCCCCGGGGCGATTTGTGATGATCGCATCGACGCCGAGTTCGACGCACAGTTCGACGTCCGCTGGTTCATCGACAGTCCACACATGCACCTGATGGCCGTGTTCATGCACCCGTGCGACGTAGCCACGGTCATCGCGTAGATACGCGACGGACGGCCCCGCAATGCTCACCTCGGCGGGCAGGCTTCCCCGCTCATACCGAGAGGGCGGCGCATCGAAGAGATAGACCAGCGGCAACTCCGCGGAACGTGCTCGCGCGCGACGAAGCGCGGTCCGGGAGAACGACATGATTCTGGTGCCCGCGTTCAGTCCGCTGCGCCCGGCCCGCTCGAGGATGTCGATCACCGCATCTTCCAATCGATGCGAGTCGACGGTGGGGTGCTTGGTCTCAATCGATAAACCCATGGGGGGCTCACCGGCATCGGCGATGGCGATGAGGTCCGTCAGCGTCATTATCCGATATGCCTGCGGATCAACGCCGCGATGTCGGTGCGGGAAGCGATGCTCCTCGAGCTCGGAGAGGGACAGTCGACTCACCGACCCGCGTCCAGTCGATGTGCGATCGATGCGAGCGTCGTGGATGAGAACGAGGTGACCATCACTAGTGAGTCGGACATCACATTCGAAGGCATCAGCCCCCTCGACGACAGCGAGTTCATAGGCCTCCCGGGTGTGCTCCGGCTCGGCGTGACTCGCACCCCGATGTGCCACCACCAGTGGAGTCGTCACAACATCACTCCCGGATTGAACAGACCCCGCGGATCGAGGGCCGACTTGATTGCCGTCATCGCCTCAATCTCACTCTTCGACCGCGAAGCACTCAACCATTCCGTTTTGGCGCGACCGATGCCATGCTCGGCCGACACAGCCCCACCAAACATCTCCACGACTGAGAGCACACGTCGATCGACCTCCGCATCATCGGCTGATGGACCGGAAATCTCGACGTGGATATTCCCGTCACCGAGATGACCGAAGACACCGAAGGCGGCTACCTCCGGATAATCGAGCATCCGCTCTTTGAGCAACTCGGCACACTCTGCGAGATCCCGCAGTGGGATGGAGATGTCCAACTTGTGCGCCACTCCGCCAGAGGTCGATGCCGCATGATTCGAGAAGGCCTCGGATTGCAGTTCGCGATATGCCCAGAGCCGTTCCTGTTCCCCTCGCTCGATCCCGATCACGACGTCGAGCCCATCGAGTGTTACCGCGTCGAAGCCCTCACCCGTTCCTCCATCAGCAACCTCGAGCAGCAGGGCCAAAGCGTGGCGCCGCGGCCACGGCCAGGTGAGTTCACTGATCTGGATCGCCAGATCCATGCCGACATCATCGATGACCTCAGCCGCCAGCAGGGGGGTGCCAGAAACGACCGCCGAATCCAGCAACCGCAACGCCTCGGCGTAGGTCTCCACGCCGATGAGCGCAATGGAGGTGGCCGGGTGCGGCCTGTGCAGGCGCAGTCGAACGGCCGTGATGACTCCCAGCGTTCCTTCGCTTCCGGTGAGCAGCCCGGCCAGGTCGTAGCCGGTGTTGTCCTTGGCCAAACCACCGAGGTGCTCGATGACCTCTCCCGACGGCAGCACCGCTTCGATCCCGACGACCTGTGCCCGGGTCATACCGTGGGCGATGACGCGGATACCACCGGCGTTGGTCGCCACCGTGCCACCGATCGTCGCTGAATCTCGAGCCGCGAGGTCCACCCCGTAGTCCCAACCGGCGGCGCGCGCGTGTTGCTGGACATCCCCCAGGGTCAGTCCCGACCCCACCGTTACCTGACCTGCGACGTCATCAACTGGATCGCAGCGGGTCAGTCGACGCGCGGAGATCACGATGCCAGCGCCCCCAGGCGCCGGGATGGATCCACCGACCAGTCCTGTATTGCCACCTTGCACTTGGATCACGACGCCCGCACCGATGCAGGCACGGACCACCTCGGCGGTCTCCTTCGTGCTGCCGGGACGCACCACTGCCTGAGCCGAACCGCTCCAGCGTCGAGTCCAGTCGGTGAGATAGGGCTCCATGAGACCTGGATCAGTGAGGACATGATCCGATCCAATGATCCGGGACAGCGTGGCCTGCAACTCAGCGCTCACTGAAGCTCACGTTTCACAACAGGTCGCGGACCACGATCGTCGCATCGCGATCCGGTCCGACACCGATCGCACTGATGGGGGCTCGCGACGCCTCCTCGAGGAACGCGACGTAATCGCGAGCTGCTGCAGGGAGGTCAGCGAGGGAACGCGCTGAACTGATGTCGTCACTCCAGCCGGGGAGGTACTCATAGATCGGTGTGGCGTGATGGAACCCGGTCTGTGTCATCGGAATTTCATCATGGCGAACACCATCGACGTCATAGGCCACGCAGACTGGGATCCGTTCGAAGCCTGTGAGGACGTCGAGTTTGGTGAGGAAGATATCGGTGAGTCCGTTAACCCGGGTGGCGTAACGAGCGATCGGCGCATCGAACCACCCGCAGCGACGCGACCGGCCCGTCGTGACACCCACTTCACCACCGACCTGCTGAAGCCTCTCGCCATCAGCATCGAACAACTCCGTCGGGAATGGGCCTGAACCCACGCGGGTGGTGTAGGCCTTGAGGATCCCGATGACACGCGTGAGACGGGTCGGGCCGATCCCGCTGCCCGTACATGCACCACCAGCCGTGGGGTTCGACGATGTCACGAAGGGATACGTCCCATGATCGACATCGAGCAGCGTTCCCTGGCCACCCTCCAGCAGAACGGTCGCACCCTGATCGAGGGCTTCATTCAAGATCAGCGAGGTGTCCGCAACATAGGGAGCCATCCGATCGGCAAAACCAAGCAGCTCATCAGTCACCGCATCGATCTCCAAGGCACGACGGTTGAACACCTTGATGAGCACCTGATTCTTCGACTCAAGCGCACCCTCGACCTTCTGCCTAAGGATCGACGGATCGAACAGATCCTGCACGCGAATACCGAGACGCCCGACCTTATCGCCGTAGGTAGGTCCTATTCCTCGCCCAGTCGTTCCGATCTTCGCCTTGCCCAGGAATCGTTCGGTGACCTTGTCAAGCGTCACGTGAAAGCTGGTGATGAGGTGAGCGTTCGCACTGATGAGCAGCTTCGACGTGTCAACGCCTCGTGCCTCGAGACCCGCCATCTCCTCGAACAGCACGCTGGGATCGATGACGACCCCATTGCCGATGACAGGCACGACAGACGGAGACAGGATTCCACTCGGGAGGAGATGCAGTGCGTAGCTCTTGTCGCCGATGACCACCGTGTGGCCGGCATTATTTCCACCCTGGTAGCGGACGACGTAATCCACACGATCGCCGAGCAGGTCGGTGGCCTTGCCTTTACCCTCATCACCCCATTGGGCGCCCATCAGTGCGATGGCAGGCATTAGTCACCTCAAGTTCGTCACGCGGGGGAGTGGACAGGCCGAATGCCCTATGAGGCTACCGGATTCCGGCCGCGAGCCGTTGTCCGAGTTCATGTCCGCTCCGCCACGCTGCCTCGGTGCGCGGGCCGTCAGCCCACGCATCCCCGGCCAGACCGATGGCACCCACCAAGCCGAAGGACTCCGGGCGCGCACTCAGGGGCCGGGCGTAGGTCCAGCGCTTCACGGTGAACCAGGATGGATCACCCGTGGTCTTGAGCACTGATCCGAGGGAGGCAAGCATCGCCGGCGCAGCACCCAGCGGTTCGATGAGATGGCCTGCCGCGAGCGTCGCCGTCGAATGGGCGACAAGCACGGGAGCATCATCACCACGACGACGTCCATCATTCGCAATAAAGGTTAATACCGCTTCGTCATTCACGAACACGCCATCGAAGGGATCCCAGCATTCGTCATCGAAGACCGCGGTCAGAGCCATCACCGGCTCCCAGGCGGGTCCGTCCTCCAGCAGTTGTCGCACGTCAGCCACGCTGTCATCCGCGAGCAACGTCAGTGCCTGCGGATCGGGGACGCAAATCGCGATCGCGGCGTACTCCTCGTCTTCGATGATCAGTCGATCCGCATCTCGTCGGATGGAGGGAACATCGACCGGATGCCGGATCTCCACGAGATCCTGGGGCAGTAGCCCCGCGAGATCTTCCACTATTGACCGCAGTCCACGTGGCGCTGCATATCGCAGCGGACCCAGTTTCGGGCCGATGACCCCCCTGGGATCCGCCACGTGGAAGGTATCGGTCCACCGTCGCGCGACTCCCCTGTCGATTAGACCCTCGACGACCTCGAGGAAGCCCGGATCATGCGCGGTGAAGTAGGACGCCCCCACATCCACGACACGGCCGTCGAAGGGTGTTCCTGTTCCCCGCAGAGTTTGCGTCGCGAGTCGGCCGCCGAGCCGATGCCCACGATCCAGGATCCGCACCGGCACACCCGACTGAGCAAGTTCAGTCGCGCAGGCAACACCCGCAATGCCACCACCGACCACCGCGACTCGGCGGGTCATCATCGACGCTCTAGTCCGCGAGCGCGGCAGCGGCTTGCGGGTCGCAATCAGCGAGGAAGGCAGCACATCGTGCGTCCTCCTCCTCCTCGCCGATCGCTGCTGCTGCCCGCTGCAAGGCATGGAGGCACCGCAAGAAACCACGATTGGGCTCATGGGACCACGGCACCGGTCCATGTCCCTTCCAACCGCTGCGGCGCAATGCATCCAGCCCCCGGTGGTAGCCCACCCGAGCGAAGGCATAGGACTCCACGATGCGCCCCTCATTCCAGGCCGCGTCGGCGAGCACGGCCCAGGCCAGGGACGATGAAGGGTGGCGTCGAGCCACGTCATAGGCGTCAGCACCGCCGCGAAGTTCGCCGCTCGCTTCGACATCCTCGGGAAGAAACGTTGGGGGCGGACCACCCAACAGGTTTTCGTGCAGGGTCATGGGCGCACTCCTCAGGTGATCGATGCAGAGTAGATCTCGTCGATGGCAGCGCCGAGAGTCGCGTTGAACTCCTCATCGGACTGCTGCGCGCTCAAGCCCTCCGACAGGGCCCGGGAGAAGCTCGCGATCATCCCGTGATTCGCCGCGAGGATGTCGCATGCCTCATCACGGCTGTAGCCACCGGACAGTGCAACAACTCGGAGCACCTTCGGGTGCTCCATGAGCGGTGCGTAGAAATCATTGTGACTGGGCAGAGACAACTTGAACATCACCTGCTGTCCATTGGGCACGGCATCAAGCCCGGCGACCAGTCGATCGCGGAGCATCTCCTCTGTCGCCGCCTTGGTCGGCGAGTGAATGTCCACCTCCGGCTCGAGGATGGGCACGAGTCCTGCGCCAAGAATCTGCATGCCGACCTCGAACTGCTGATCCACCACGGCGGCAACACCATCAGCGTCTGCATTCTTGATCACGGAACGCATCTTGGTGCCAAACACACCCTTACTCGCTGCACGCTCCAGGAGTTCATCGAGACCCGGCATGGGCTTCATCACCTGAGCCCCGTTGACCTCATCGGCAAGACCCTTGTCGACCTTGACGATCGGCACAACATGCTTGACGTCCCAGAGATAACTCGGAGTCGGCATCCCCTCGATGTCGCGGTCCATCGTCTGCTCGAACAGGATGGCGGCAATGACCTTGTCCCCGACGAACGCGGGATCGGTGATGATCCGCGTGCGCATAGCGTGGACCAGATCGAACATCTCCTCGTCGTTTGTCCACGCGGACTCATCGATCCCATAGAGCTTGAGAGCCTTGGGCGTGCTGCCACCACTTTGATCGAGAGCGGCAATGAATCCATTTCCACTACCCATCTGGGCGCGCATAGCGTCGAATGACATGGGTTCCCCTTTGCGAATTCCAACGTGAACCCTGCCAGCCTATCCGGACCATCACGGGCGCCGATACGGTCATGACCATGCTGGATCCGCAACTACTGCGAGTCGACACTCCGGGCACCGCCCAGGTCACCCACCTGAACAACGCCGGCTCGGCTCTTCCCCCGTCCATCGTCGTCGACCGTCAGGTGGCGCACCTACGTCGGGAGTCCGAGATCGGGGGATACGAAGCTCACGCAGAGGCTGCTGAGGAGATCGCCGCAGTTCCCGGCTCCGTCTCCCGGCTGATGAACTGCAGGCCGGATCAGGTGGCGTTGGTGGAATCCGCGACCGTGGCCTGGGATCGGGCGCTGCAGGCGGTCATCCACTCGGAGCCGCTCCAACCCGGGGACCGAATTCTCATTGCCTCGGCTGAATACGCCTCGAATGTCCTTCCCCTGATCCAGGTCGCGTCAAAGAGCGGCGCGATCATCGATGTGATCCCCGACGCCCCCGATGGGTCGACGGACGTGGAAGCTCTCACGCACATGCTCGACGAGGACGTGCGCATCGTCTCCATCACTCAGGCACCCAGCCACAACGGAGTCGTCAACGATGTGGTGGCCATCGGGGATGCGCTCCGCTTCTCCGGATCGGCAGCCTGGTTCCTCGTCGATGCCTGTCAGTCGGTGGGCCAACTCGACGTCGACGCAGGTCGCATCGGTGCGGACTTCATCTCCGCGACCGGGCGGAAGTTCCTGCGCGGACCTCGAGGAACGGGCTTCCTCATCGCCTCTGATCGAGCCCTGACCGACCTCGAACCCTTTCCTCTCGATCTCCACTCAGCGACCTGGACCGGTCGGGGTACCTACGAGGTGGCGACGTCAGCAGGGCGATTCGAAAGTTGGGAGCGCTCCTACGCAGCACTGCTCGGCCTCGGTGCCGCGGTCGACTACGCACTGGGTATCGGAATCGGTCCGATCCGCGAGCGCATCGACTATCTCGCCAGAAATTTGCGCGAGGGTCTCGATTCAATCGACGGTGTGAGAGTGCGTGATCGAGGCTCCGTCCGCAGCGGCATCGTCACCATTACCGTTCCCGATCCAGGCGCGGCCGCGATGGTGAGCGCTCTTCGTGAGCGGGGAATCAACACATCCCTGTCGACTCCTGACTACGCACCCGATGAGTTTGCGCGTGAGGGGATCGAGTCCATGGTGCGACTCTCGCCCCATGCTTATACGACCGATGAAGAGGTGACTCGAGCCATCGAGTCGGTCCGCAGCCTGGTCGACTGACTGGCGCCGCAACCCTTGACGGAAGCTCACCCGCGAACCTAATCTCAGGCCAGTTCGTCGATTGTCGACAATCTGACCTGAGGAGGACGTCATGGCCGGCGTCGCCGTCGTGACCGGTGCCGCTTCGGGCATGGGCGCCGCCACCTGCGAGGTCTTCCTTCACCAGGGCTGGCAGGTCATCGCCATCGACATCTCGTCGATCGATGCTCGCCCGGGGTTGCACGCTGTCGTCGCCGATGTCCGTGACCGCGTCGGAATCGAGACCTCCCTCGCCGAGCGGATCGGCGACCTCGGCGGCCGAATCGATGCAGTCGCCAATGTCGCGGGCATCTATCCGCCCACGACCCTGGACACCTACACGACCGAGGCGTTCGATTCGATCTTCGGTGTCAATGTCCTCGGGCTGCTCAACGTGACCGCGGCCTGCGTTGCCCACATGCCGGCCGGTTCAGCGATCGTGAACTTTGCCTCCGTCGATGCCTTCACCGTCTCGCCCGGTCAATTGCTCTATGGCGCCTCCAAAGCGGCAGTCGTCATGATCACCAAGAGCCTCGCCCTCGAACTCGCACCCCGCGGCATCCGCGTCAATGGGATCGCCCCCGGATGGGTCAACACACCCGGGAATGCAGCCACCGGACGCATGGACCAGGCGGCCGCTGGCATCCCGATCGGACGCGTCGCCGAGCCCGTAGAGATCGCGAATTGGGTGTGGCTGCTCACCGGCTCAGGTCACGCCGGCTTTGTCGATGGAGAGACGATCGTCATCTCCGGTGCGGATGTGTTGCGATGAGTGTCTTCACCCCCATCGCATCGGAATCCACCGGCGACCTGCTCGCCGACAGTATCCGCGCCGCAATCATCGACGGTCGCATCGCGCCCGGAGAGCGACTCATCGAAATGGATCTCGCAGCGCAATTCGAGACCTCACGCGCGCCTGTGCGCGAAGCGATTCGACTACTGTCCGCAGAGCGACTCGTCCAGTTGCGTCGCAACCGCGGTGCAGTCGTCGTCACGCCAACGATCGAGGACGTGCTCGAGGTGTACGCGATGCGCCTATCGCTCGGCGGCATCGCACTCGCACGCGCAGTCGAGATCCAGGCCGGTCAACTCCAGGAGTTCGCCACAGCAAGGGCAACGCTGGGTCACATGAAAGACCCAACCGTTCGATCCGACCCCGTCGCGATGGTCGATGCAGATCTGGCCGTGCAGTCGGCCACCTTCGCGTTGAGCCAACTGCCCCGTATCTGCTCCGCACTGTCTCGCACCGAGAATGAAATCCGCTTCTTCGTCACCGCCTTAGGCATCACCTACGACACCCTTGATAGGCAGGCCCAGATCGAACGTCATGAACGCGTCCTCGATGCCATCGAGGCGGGTGATGCGGAGGCTGCCATCGCTACCTGGGGCACCCATATCCAACGCACGATCAATGAATTCACGCAGATCAATCCAGCCGCACAGGGAGAACAGTCATGAGCCGCTACTGCGTCATCGGCGCCGGGCCCGCCGGGCTCGCTGCCTTGAAGACGATGCTCGATGCCGGCCACGAGGTGGACTGCTTCGAGAAGACCGATGTGATCGGCGGTCATTGGAATCACGACTATGACGCCCTGCACCTGATCACCTCAAGACAGATCACCGGCTATGAGGGTTTCCCCATGCCCGAGGACTGGCCGCTGTTCCCACACCGCGACCAGATGCTGGAGTACTTCCATCTCTTCGCCGACAACTTCGACCTGAAGGGCAAGATCACGTTCAACACCGCCGTGGAGTCAGTGGAGCCACTCTCCACGGATGGTCCCGTGGGTTCCGCGGGATGGAAGGTCACCACGAGCGACGGGATCAGTCGCGACTATGACGGGGTCCTCGTCGCCAATGGTCACCTGTGGGACCAGAAGATCCCGAAGATCCCCGGCACCTTCGCCGGAAAGCAGATTCATTCCGGTTCCTATCGCAACACCTCTGACATCGAGGGTCGTCGAGTTCTCGTCATCGGTTCAGGCAACTCCGGCTGCGACGTTGCTGTCGACGCCGCCCAGCAACACTTCGACACCCACATCGTGGTTCGTCGCGGACACTTCTTCCAACCCAAGACCTTCTTCGGAAAGCCGCGTTCCGAACTGGGTTTCCTCACCGAGTTCACACCCGATGAGCAGGACCTCATCGCCCGACTGATGATGAAGGTGAAGGTTGGCACCTTCGAGGACTACCCCGGAATGCCCGAGCCTGATCACCACACACTCGCCGAGGGACCGCCAATAGTCAACGATCTGCTGCTGTATTGGATCCAGCACGGTCGGATCACCGTCCGCCCCGGCGTGGAGAGATTCGAAGGGAACACGGTGCACTTCGCCGATGGCACATCGGATGAATTCGACACCATCCTGTGGGCGACCGGCTTCTACGCGTCACTGCCGTTCCTCGACGACTCCCTGCTCAAGCCGCAGGATGATGTCCCACTGCGCGTTGGCGCCGCAGTCGTGCCACTAAACTTGGAGAAGCTCTACCTCATCGGAATGATCGGGGCGCGGGGTCCGCAGCCACCGATCTATCCGATCCAGGCCGACATTGCTGCGCGCATGATCGCGCTGCACGAATCAACTCCAGGTGGATTCCGGCCGATCGCCGGACCGCTGACAGCGAGCCAGGAGCATGAATGGCGGATCGACATACTGCGCCATGTGTGGCTTGAGCAGGTTGACCGGACCCACGCGGCATTGGATCTGCTCGCTCATGTCTGAGTGGTTGAACCTCGTCGGTCGGCGGGCCGTCGTCACGGGTGGTGGTGGCGGCATCGGTCGCGCGACGGCCCTGAAGTTGCTCGATCAGGGGGTCGAGGTTGCCATCCTCGACCGGGACGAGGCTGCCTTCGCCCACACCATCGAGGACGCTCAACTGCTCGGTTTCGAGATCGATGCGTACGCATGCGATGTCGCTGACGCGGGCAGCGTCGCTGCCGCGGCCTCCCGAATCGGTGAGGTAGATCTGCTGGTGAACACGGCAGGCATCGTGCGAGCCGGAGCACTGATCGATGTGGATCCCGATGATTGGGCCCGGGTCCTGCAGGTGAACCTGTCCGGCGCCTTCCACGCCGCTCAGGCCTTCTCCCCCGGCATGATCGCCCGCGGTGGTGGCGCCATGGTGCACATCGCGTCGATAGCGGCCTCGAACCCGCAGGCCAACTCCTCGGCTTATAGCGCCAGTAAGGCGGGCCTGCTCTTGATGTCGCAGCAATTGGCATTCGAACTCGGTCCGCAGGGGATTCGCAGCAACACAATCAGTCCGGGACTGGTGCGCACTCCGATGACCGAGGCTTACTACCTATCCCCCGGTGTCCTCGACCGTCGCAATGCCGCTGTGCCCATTCAGCGTGTCGCCCGACCATGTGATGTTGCCGAGGTGGTGCTGTTCCTCCTGTCACCACGCGCCCAATACGTCACTGGTGCTGACATCGTCGTGGACGGCGGCTTCTCGCAGACCCTCATGAGCACGGTGCCCCGACCGGGTCACTGATCAACGCTCTTCTCTCGACAAATCACGAGGGGGCAGGGAGCGTGGCGCACCATGAATGACGTGTACTCCGCGGCCCATGTCAGCGCAGCGATGCTGCGTTCCGATCCATCTACCCCTACGACGACCAGGGGCCTTCTCATCGGGGGTCGGCTGATCGCTGGGCCTCCATGCTTCCACGGTCACACCTAGCCGGCCTCCATTCGCGGGTGCGACCGGTCGCTGTTCGGCTACGGTGGGCCCGTCATGGTGCGCATTCTCACCACCGTCATCGCCTTGGCCATCGGGTTCACGGGCGGTTTGTGGGCTGGCATTATCTATACCGACTCGCGCGACTCATCCGCGGTCCTGCCGAGTCCGACCCCGACGTTGGTCACCAGCACAAGTGCATCGCCGACGCCCACTCGGACCATCCCCATTCCCTACACCGGCGAGGTCTTCGCGTTCGGCGATTTCTTCTTCCTCAGCACCGCTCCATGCCTGGAAGCGAAGGGCTATGTGGTTGATGCCATCTCAGGTCGTCGTGTCACCGATGCCGCAGCAGAACTTGCCCGCATCGCCGATGAACTCCCCGGGGCCGTCCTGTTGCATCTGGGTGCGAATGCTGGGGCAACCCCGAATGATCTCGAGCGCATCATGACGATTCTTGGCCCTGATCGGATCGTGGTGTGGTCGACCATTCAACTGCCTGATGACGAGCGCTATACCTTCGAGTCGGACACGAACGCCGCGATCGTTGCCCTTCCACAGAAGTTCCCGAATGCGCGCATCGTGAGTTGGAATGCCTTGTCCCTGACGAATCCAACCTGGGTGAATGCCGACGGCAGCCTCACCGAGGCTGGCTGCGAGGCCTTCGCGGACTTTGCTGATGCGGTCGTCCGAGCCGCGATCTAGAAGGGTGGGTCGGGGGGTTGTTGTCGTTGTCGGGGTAGCAATTGCTGGGCGAGATGTTTTTGTCGTCGTTTGGTGGCCCGGTCAGCTATCCCGGTGGGGGTTGAGGGGTGTGGGT
>JBDQGZ010000024.1:0-18290 GCA_040265115.1 Candidatus Nanopelagicales bacterium | reverse complement strand
GTCGTGCCTTGCGGGCCCAGGGCATCCGAAGGGACCGGGACTTGTTCCCCAGGAGCGACAGCAACGCAGGCAACAGCCACAGCGCGGACAGCATGACCGACAGGACGGTGACCGCGGCTGCCAGCGAGAGCCCGTTGAAGAAGCCGATGCCGAGGACGAACAGACCCAGGAGAGCGAAGATCACCGTGATGCCCGCGAACTGCACGGCGCGACCGGCGGTGTTGACCGATTCCAGGGCCGCATCCTTTGGGCTGTGCCCGGCCAGCACTGCCTGGCGGAAACGGTTGAGGACGAACAGGGCGTAGTCGATGCCGACCCCGAGGCCGATCATTGCGGCCAGTGTCGGGGCGAAGGTCGCCACATCCATGAATCGGGCGACGAACAGCACGAGCATCTGGCCCATCGCCAGACCGAACAGGGCCACCACGATCGGCATTCCGGCTGCGACCACGGAGCCGAAAGCGACGAGCAGGATCACGATGGCGACGAGGATGCCGATGGCCTCACTCGACGGGGGTTCGGTGGTGGCGAACTCCAGGATCTGTCCACCGATCCCGGCTTGGAGACTGGCAGAGTTGAGGTCCCCGACATCAGACACGATGGCCTTGAGGTTCTCCGTGCTGATGACGGGATCGCCGCCGGACAGTTCGAAGGTCACCGTTGCGTAGGCGACTACTCCATCAGGGCTGATCGGCGAGAGTGCCGCGGCCGCCGATTCGAAAGCCGGCTGCAGTTCCTGCAGCTGCTCCGGGGTCAGGCTGGACACATCGAACCCACCGGATGCCTCGGGGCAATTGGGCCCGAAACGCGCCCGCGGACCGGTCGGATCGGCTGGATCGGCGGGGTAGGGCGAGGTGACGCAGGCAACCCCGGGAACCTCAGCTACCTGCTGGAGCACCGGAGTGACCTCGCCGGCCACCTCGGGATCGAGGACAGTGCCGTTCGTCGGCGACCACACGATGCGGGCTGACAAACCATCGGCCCCGCCGGAATTTGGGAGCTGACCGAGGTACTCCTGGGCGGTGGTGGACTCGGTGTCCGGCAGCTCGAAGGAGTCATTGAGCTCGCCACCGAGCTGGGTGCCGATGCCCACCGCCGCTCCAACAGCGAGGAACCAGGCGATGAGGGCGATGACCGGACGGCGAACCGCCCAGCGCGACAGCAGACCCACGATGACACTCCACTTCGACGTGCGACAGATGACAGACGCATCCCAGCGCCATGATTAATAAACTTAGATTCCAGGCTAGGATATATGTGTGGCACACGCAAATGAGCATCCGGGTGGTGACCGATCCGAGTTGGTCGGCCGGCTCGACCACACCCTGCAGCGCATGCGTCGCGTGGTGATGCGACCCCCCGGTGTGGGCATCCCCATTCCCGGCCTGGGGCGACCTGTCGATATCGCCAAGGTGCTGGCCTGCGAGGCCATCGCCGATCTGAGCGCCCAGGTTGCTCCTGTGACCGTGACCGATGTCGCCCATGCCCTGCAACTCGAGCGTTCCACCGTCAGTCGTCTGCTCAGCGATTGCGAGGCAGAGAATCTGATTCACCGAATCCCGGTCCCCGGCGACGGACGCCGCGTGGGTCTGGAGGTCACCGCCGATGGACATGCTGCGATTGCTGGATCGACCCAAATACGCGGGCACTTCCTGACCTACGTCACCCAATCCTTCAGCGATGACGACCTGGCGTCCCTCGTGGAACTCCTCGGACGATTCGCTGAGGACCTGTCGACCTCACTGCCCGAGTGGCTGGTCACGACCCATGGCAACACGCCTGTCACCGATCAGGTCGTGAACCCGATTTCCATCGATGACGAATCGGTCTCGGCGTCCGACAAGGCTTCTCGCGCCACTTCATAGGCCAACGACGCGCTGTAACCGCGACGAGTCAGCATCCCCGCCAGACGACTCAGGGCTTTTGGGTGATCGAGCCCTCGCATACTCGCCAGCTTTCGATCGGCCAGTTGTCGAGCTCGGACTCGTTCATCCTCGGCATCGAGGGTGGCGCACGCCGATTCGATGAGATCGGGAGCAATGCCCTTGCGGCGCAGTTCCTCCGACAGCGCGCGACGACCCAGACCACGACCCGCATGGCGTGTGGTCACCCACGCGTGAGCGAACGCCGCATCATCGATCAGGCCTACCTCCTCGAATCGATCGAGGACGGCATCTGCTGACGCCTCGGGGACCCCTCTCTGTGCCAGAGTCTTCGCCAACTCTGCCCTCGTACGAGGCGCTGACTCCAGACGACGGAGCGCGATCGTGCGGGCTACTTGCTCGGGGTCAGCGTCCTCGCTGAGATCAGCGGAACTCCCAGGCGTGGGTTGCCAGGTCATGCGTCACCAGGTCAGTCGAGGGGCACGACATCGATCGGGGCGTCCAGATCGATGTCGGCGACCTCATCACCTGGGCGATCAACGGTCGGATCGATCCCCATGTGCTCACGGATGCGCTTTTCCAACTCGGTGGTCAGATCCGGGTTATCGCGCAGGAACGCGCGCGCGTTCTCCTTGCCCTGGCCCAACTGATCGCCCTCGTAGGTGTACCAGGCGCCGGACTTCTTCACGATGCCCGCTTCGACGCCGAGGTCGATCAGACTGCCTTCACGCGAGATGCCTTCGCCGTAGAGGATGTCGAACTCGGCCTGCTTGAACGGCGGCGCCATCTTGTTCTTCACGACCTTCACCCGGGTGCGATTACCCACGGCCTCGGTGCCGCCCTTGAGGGTCTCGATGCGGCGGACATCGAGGCGGACGGAAGCATAGAACTTCAGCGCCTTGCCACCGGTCGTGGTCTCCGGCGAACCGAACATCACGCCGATCTTCTCGCGCAACTGGTTGATGAAGATCGCGGTCGTCCCGGTCTGGTTGAGGGCACCGGCCATCTTTCGCAGCGCCTGGCTCATCAGCCTCGCCTGCAGGCCCACGTGGCTGTCGCCCATCTCCCCCTCGATCTCCGCGCGCGGCACGAGAGCGGCCACCGAGTCGATGACAATGAGATCGATCGCTCCGGATCGCACCAGCGTGTCGGCGATCTCGAGGGCCTGCTCACCGGTGTCGGGCTGAGAGACGTAGAGGCTGTCCAGGTCGACACCGAGGCGGGACGCATAGGTCGGATCGAGAGCATGCTCCGCATCGATCATGGCGGCGATACCACCGGCCGCCTGGACATTGGCGATGGCATGCAGGGCGACGGTGGTCTTGCCGGAGCTCTCCGGGCCGTAGACCTCGACGATGCGCCCGCGCGGCAGGCCACCGATCCCCAGCGCGGCGTCGAGGGCGATCGAGCCGGTCGGGATGACGTCGACGGGCGGGCGACCCTCCTCCCCGAGGCGCATCACCGATCCCTTGCCGAACTGCCGCTCAATCTGGGCGAGGGCGGCGTCGAGGGCCTTCTCGCGGTCGGCTCCGCTGCCGACCGGGGTGGAATTCTTGGACGGGGCCATGGTGTGCGCTCCTTCGGGTCGTGACTGTCCGGACGGGGCCTGTCGTGTCTGGGTCGGTCCGGGGTGGGCAGGTCGGGTGGCTCGGTGTGTCGGTGGCGGATCACCATCGGCGGTGAGGCCGTCCCCGGCGACACTAGGTCGGGGGTCTGACATCGGTCCGCCACGGCCATCGGCCCTGGGGAGAACTGCTCGTGATCCGCAGATTAGTGCGAACGGGTGTTCGATCGTGGACGACACGCCGGAATGAGGATCGCCAGCGCGATCACCGGCACGATCGACACCAGGCTCAACACCGCATAGGACGACAACCACACGATCACCCCGGCGAGCGCACCACCCACGGCGCCCGCGGCGTTCATCACCAGATCGGACAGTCCCTGCACGCTGGGGCGTTCCTGGGCCGCGATTCCATCGACGAGCAACGTGGAGCCGGCGATGAGTGTGCACGACCATCCCAGACCGAGCAGGAAGAGCCCGATACCGAGCGTGAGGATGTCGTCGCCCGACGAGATCGCCGCGAGCACACACGAGGCGATGAGGATCACGACACCGGCCCAGATCACCGGAATCCGACCGAGACGGTCGACAGCCCAGCCGACAAGCGGGGACAGCGCGTACATCCCGGCCACATGGACGCTGATGATCAACCCGATCAACTGCAGTGTCACGTCGACGTGCGCCATGTGGATCGGCGTCATCACCATGACCGCCACCATGACGACATGACCGATCGCGATCGCGGTGATGCCCAGGATCGCCGATCTGTTGCCTTTGATGTGGTGGATTCCATCGCGCAATCGAGGACGGGCTATCTCCGCGGCTGCTACGGGATCGCTCTCCGCACGGAGTTGGCGCGCCAGCAGGTAGGGGTCGGGGCGGAGGAAGAGCGTGAGTATCAAGGCCGCTCCGCCCAGGGTGATGAAGGCCAGGACGTACGGACCCGCGAGCTGAGGTAGACCGAGGGCCAGTCCGAGATTGCCTGACACCTCGAGCAGGTTCGGCCCCAGCACCGCACCGATGGTTCCCGCCCACACCACGATGGACAGCGAACGACCACGGGTCGACTCGGTGGCGAGGTCGGTGGCGGCATAGCGTGCCTGGAGTCCTGAGGCAGTCGCCACTCCGACGAACAGACAGCCGATGAGCACGACCACGACCGACCGCCACACGGCACCGGAGATGACGATGAGAGAGCCGACTGCCCCGAGGGCATAGCCCAATGACAGCGAGAATCGTCGACCGCGGCTCAGTGCGAAGCGGGCCAGGGGGAGCGCGAAGATCGCGGCGCCGAGCACGCCGAACGTCTGCGCGAGACCTGCGACCCCTTCGCTGCCCGAGACACCTGCCGCGATCAGGCCACCGGCTGCGACGGACCCAGCGACAGCGAGGCTCCCGAGCACCTGACCCCCGGACAGGACTCCGATGGCCCGTCGCTGGATGGAGTGGAGTTCCCCGGTCGTCGCCTCGAGGGATGCGGTCACGGCGGCGACGCTATCGCAGCCAGGAAGGGACGTCGCTGACCTCGCAGACAGCACGCCAGATTGTCGAGGTGTCGATGCCAGCGTCACTCGCCTGGAGGACGGTCCGAGAGCCAAGCGCACCGAGCACATGGTCGTGAGCCCAGGACCGCGCGTAGTCCGATCCGAAGACCGCATCCATGCGTTCCCAGAAGTCGGTGAGCTTCATCGTCGCCATCGCGGATAGTGAATCACGCTGGCCCCCGCGCCAAGCCTCGTGCATCCCGGCAGGATGTGGGCGTGGCCGAACC
Organism: Candidatus Nanopelagicales bacterium; assembly: GCA_040265115.1. Classification (GTDB taxonomy): domain Bacteria; phylum Actinomycetota; class Actinomycetes; order S36-B12; family S36-B12; genus M55B157. Next base: position 13,072 of record JBDQGZ010000024.1, on the reverse strand, counting down.
GATCGCGCATGTCTCTCCCGCAACCCGGGCATGGTTCGCCGATGCCTTCGCCGCGCCCACTCCGGCCCAGTCTCAGGCGTGGGAGTCGATCGCGGCCGGGGCTGACACGCTCGTCGTGGCCCCCACCGGTTCCGGCAAGACGCTCGCGGCCTTCCTCACAGCCATCGATCGCTGTCTGTCCACGGATGTTCCGGATCGACAGGATCGTTGCCGCATTCTGTATGTCTCCCCGCTCAAGGCGCTCGCCGCGGATGTCGAACGCAACCTGCGTTCGCCTCTCATCGGCATCAGTCACGCTGCCGCCAGCATGGGGCTGGAGGTTCCCGATATTCGCGTCGGGGTCCGTACCGGGGACACCGATCCGACCGAGCGCCGCCGACAGGCCACCACTCCCCCCGACATCTTCATCACGACCCCGGAGTCGCTGTTCTTGCTCCTCACCTCCTCGGCGAGAGAGTCGCTGCGCGGGGTGGAGACCGTGATCATCGACGAGATCCACGCCCTGGCCGGGACAAAGCGCGGCGCGCACCTCGCCCTGTCCCTCGCCCGCCTCGATGAATTCGTGCACCGCCATGAATCCGAACGACGGATCCAGCGGATCGGTCTCTCAGCGACCGCTCGACCCGTCGACGCCATCGCCCGCTTCCTCAGCCCCTCCCGCTCCGTCAGCATCGTCGATCCGGCTGCGCACAAGGAGTGGGATCTCCAGGTCGTCGTACCGGTGGAGGACATGACCGATCTGAGCGCCGATACCCCTGCCTACGACGGATCAGCGGCAGCCGGACCTGCCGCTGGGAGCATCTGGCCGCATGTCGAGGCTCGTCTAATCGAGGAGATCCAGCGCCACCGCTCCACCCTGGTGTTCGTGAACTCCCGGCGGCTGGCCGAGCGACTCACCTCGTCACTGAATGATCGCTGGCGCGAGGTCTCCGACTCGGAGGAACCCCTCGTTCGGGCACACCACGGCTCGGTGAGTCGCGAACAGCGCTCCATCATCGAAGAAGACCTCAAGGCAGGTCGCCTGCGCGCGGTCGTGGCGACGTCGAGCATGGAGCTCGGGATCGACATGGGCGCCATCGACCAGGTCATCCAGGTCGAGTCGCCTCCCAGCGTCGCGAGCGGCCTTCAGCGTGTCGGTCGCGCGGGACATCAGGTGGGGGCTGTCAGCCGCGGGATGTTCTTCCCGAAATACCGCGGGGATCTGCTGCAGTCTGCCGTTGCGGTCGATCGAATGCGGCTCGGGGCGATCGAGGAACTGCACATCCCGGAGAACCCGTTGGACATCCTCGCCCAGCAGATCATCGCCATGGTGGCGATGGATGACTGGGCCGAGGCGGATCTCGCCACACTCGTGCGCTCAACCGCGCCCTTCACCGGCCTGGGCGAGGAATCCTGGGAGTCGGTGCTGGACATGTTGGCCGGTCGCTACCCGGGTGATGAATTCGCCGAACTGCGTCCCCGATTGGTGTGGGATCGCACCACCGGACAACTCACCGCGCGGCCGGGCGCACAGCGATTGGCGGTGACCAGCGGCGGGACGATTCCCGATCGCGGGATGTTCGGCGTCTATCTCGTCGGCACCACGATGCGAGTCGGGGAACTCGACGAGGAGATGGTCTACGAATCACGGGTCGGTGATCTTTTCGCACTGGGCACGAGCAGCTGGCGGATCGAGGACATCACCGCCGATCGCGTGTGGGTCTCCCCCGCACCCGGAGAGGTCGCCCGCATGCCGTTCTGGCGCGGGGATCGACCGGGGCGACCGAGGGAACTAGGCCTCGCTGTCGGGGAATTCCTGCGCCGCATGGACTCCGAAGCCCAGGTGGACCACCTGCGCAGCATCGGCCTCGATGACTATGCGAGCAGCAACCTCATCGCCTATCTGTCCCAGCAGCGCGAGGCGACGGGAACTCTTCCCGATGACCGCACCATCGTGGTCGAACGCTTTCGGGACGAACTCGGCGACTGGCGGGTCGTCATCCACACGCCGCTCGGCGCGCAGGTGCATGCTCCCTGGGCCCTGGCCCTCACCGCGCGACTGCGCCACGACTACGACGTCGATCCGCAGGTGATGTATTCCGATGACGGGATCGTGCTGCGCCTGCCCGACACCCTCGATGACGCGGCACCCCGGGCCGTCGCCGATCTCATCGCCTTCGACCCGTCGGACATCGAGGCTGTGGTCGCCCGCGAGATCGGCGGTTCGGCGCTCTTCGCCGGCCGTTTTCGCGAGTGTGCGGCGCGAGCCCTCCTGCTCCCCCGTCGCAATCCAGGAAAGCGGAGTCCCCTGTGGCAACAGCGCCAGCGTTCCGCCCATCTGCTGGCTGTGGCCAGCCGCTACCCGCGCTTCCCCATCGTGGCCGAAACGGTCCGGGAGTGCCTGCGTGATGTGTTCGACCTCCCCGGCCTGACCGCGGTCCTCGAGGACCTCCAGGCACGACGAATCTCGATCGTCGACGTGCAGACGAGCTCCCCGAGTCCCTTCGCCCAGAGCCTGCTGTTCGGCTACGTGGCGGAGTTCCTCTACGACGGTGACGCACCGCTCGCAGAGCGACGAGCGGCAGCACTCACGATCGACACCGGCCTTCTCGCCGAGCTCCTCGGTGATACGCAGATGCGGGACTTGATCGATGACGCAGCGCTGGTCGACACGGTGCGTCGCGTTCGCCGACTCGATATCCCCGTCCGCGATCATGAGGACCTCGCCGACCTACTGCGAATCCTGGGGCCGATTAGCCCTTCCGACGCCGCCGAACGGGGAGTTGCTCAGGAAACCATCGAACGCCTCGTGGCGGATCGCCGCGCCATCCTCGTGCGCATCGGTGGTCATGAACACGTGGTCGCCATCGAGGATGCCGGCGTCGTCCGCGACGCCCTCGGTTGCGCTCTGCCCCTGGGCATTCCGCAGGCATTCCTCTCTCCCTCCGAAGACTCCATGCGATTCCTCCTCTCCCGATTCGCTCGCGTGCATGGTCCTTTCACGACTACTGAGGTGGCCGCCCAGTTCGGCGTTGGGACGGCGATCGTCGAGCCGATCCTGCGTGAACTCGTCCGCGAGGGACGACTCGCTCAGGGCGGGTTCACCCCGGACCACTCCGGGGAGGAGTGGTGCGACGCGGAGGTCCTGCGGCGCATACGTCGGGCGAGCATCGCCGCTCTGCGTGAATCAGCCGAGCCCGTGGACGCTTCAGAGTTCGCCCGCTTCCTCGTCAACTGGCATGGCATCGATCGTCCCCAGCGTGGCCTGGATGCGTTGCGTCGCAGCATCGATCAACTCGCGGGAATGGCGCTGTCCGCGCGGCGCCTCGAGACGATCATCCTGCCGTCACGGGTGAGCGACTACTCACCGGCGATGCTCGACCAACTTCTCATCTCGGGTGAGGTGCAGTGGTGGGGACTCGCCTCTGTGCCCGGCGATGCTTGGATCACCCTCGCTCCCCGCGATCTGTCCAGCGACCTCCTTCCCCTGCCGCTTCCAGTCGAGGAAGGAACGCTCGCGGAACGCATCGTGTCCTCACTCGACCGACACGGCGCCATGTTCTTCCGCGACCTCAGCCTCGAGGTCGGTCAGGACCAACCGGTCACCGACGCTGACCTCACTGATGCCCTCTGGGACTTGGTGTGGACGGGCCGGGTTACCAACGACTCACTCCTTCCCGTGCGGCTGAGGGTGTCGTCCCGATCGAAGCGCACGAGCAACCCTCGATCCGGTCCACGCGTTAGCCGGCGTCCAGGTCGACTCGGCCGACCCGGGCGAGCCCCTCGCGGTCCGACGCGATCCGGTCCACCGGAGATGGCCGGGCGCTGGAGCCTGCTCGAGCCAGTCGAGACCGATCCGACTACTCGTGCGCTCACGCATGTCGAGGTGATGCTCGATCGATTCGGGCTGCTGTCCCGGACGATCGTGTCCGCCGAGGGCTTCACTGGTGGGTTCGCAGCGGCCTACAAGGTGCTGAGTGGGCTGGAAGACACCGGTGCTGTCAGCCGGACCTATGCGGTCGAGGGCATCGGCGGGGCCCAATTCGCACTGCCCGGCGTGATCGATCGACTCCGGGCCAGCGGTGCCGACGACATATCTCGGGCCGTGGTGCTCACAGCCGCGGATCCGGCGAATCCCTACGGCGCGTCGATCCCCTGGCCAGAGCGAGACCACGACGGCAAACCCACCCGAGCCGCTGGCGCCCTCTGCGTCTTGGTCGACGGCTCGCCCGTCATCTGGCTCGATCGAGGGCTTGCCTCACTACTCACCTGGCCCACAGAACCGGACACCGTCCGCATCGCAGTAGGCAGCCTCGTCCCCGTGCTCCAGGGGTTGGCCGAGAAGGTAGCGCTCACCCGAATCGATTCCCTGCCCTTCACCGCTCTCCCGCGTGACTCCATCATCATGGAGGAGTTGCTCTCACGGGGCTTCGTCATGACACCGCGAGCGTTGACCCTGCGACCAGCCGCCGCTTCACGATCGCTTACCGATGCCTGAGGGCGACACCGTCTGGCTCGCCGCCCAGACCATGAACCAGGCCCTCGCCTCGCAGCTGATCAACCGCAGCGATCTGCGAGTTCCCCGTCTCGCAACGGTTGACCTCACCGGACGCACCGTCCTCGGAGTCCGTTCCCATGGGAAGCACCTGTTCCTTCGATTCGATGACGATCGCACCCTGCACACCCATTTCCGGATGGACGGATCCTGGCACCTGTATTCGCCGGGAGTCCGCTGGCACGGTGGCCCGGCCTGGCAGATCAGGGCGCTGCTCTCCACTGAGCACGTGCACGCGGTTGGCTATCGCCTGCCCGTCATCGAGATGCTCGATGACGCTGGTGTCTCGGCGCTCTGCAATCGTCTCGGCCCTGATCTCATCATCGACGATGTCGACATCGTCGACGCCGCATCCCGAGTGCGGAAGGAGGGACAACGACCGATCGGTGAGACCTTGCTGGACCAGCGTGTGGTCGCGGGACTTGGGCTTATCTACGTAAGTGAGTCGCTGTTCTGCGAGGGCCTCACTCCCTGGCTTCCCGTCGATCAGATCGAGGATGTGGAATCACTGGTCCAGACCGCCTCGACCCTGATGCGAGCGAATCGCCACCACTACATCCAAACGACCACCGGGCAGCCACAGCCTGATCGTTGGCACTTCGTCTTCGAAAGAGCCGGCCGTGAATGCTGGCGATGCGGGACCCGCATCGAGGTGTCCTGGCAATGTCCGCCACCGCATCGACGGCTCGCCTACTGGTGTCCTCGCTGCCAGCAGGGCCCCGCTCCCCTGCCGTTGTCGTCGGCTGAGCGACGGGCCTTGCGCACGACTGGACGCAGCAGATACAAACCGTGACCGAAGCCGCCCGCGCAAAATCCCGAGCAGGGTGTCAGGCCGCGCGGATGATCTCGATCGGGCCGCGCTCAGCACCCGCCACATCGGTTGCTACAGAAAACAGGACCTCCGAGAGCGAGGTATCCAGTGCCGAACAGATGGCCCCAAGCAACTCCGAGGATGCTTCCTTGCGGCCGCGCTCGATCTCCGAGAGATAGCCCAGGCTCACCTGAGCCTCAGCCGACACTTCCCGAAGGGTACGGCCGAGGCCTTGTCGACGGGAGCGAAGATGCGTCCCGAGAGCGTCGCGCAGCAAGATCACAGACCTCACGTTACCCCGAGATCGGCTCCATCGTCGGATGACGCACGAGACAGGTGGATGAATCTTGGCCCTACGTGGCCTGGCGGAGGGTGCGGTCGAGGCCGTGAAGGGCGCTTCGTACGGTTGCGGCACGGATCTCTGCCCGATCACCGCGGAAATCGAGTTGCTCAGCCCAGCTGGCATCAGGGGTAATCACGGCGAGAAACACCCGACCGGGGTCGACGTTATCGACATCGGTACCCCCCGGGGCTGGATCAGGGCCCGCTGAGCCTGTGGTCGCGATCGCACAGTCCGCCCCTAGGAGATCACGCACGCCGTGGGCCATCTGCAAAGCGACATCAGGATCCACGGCTCCCCGACGGCTCAGCAGGTCAGCGTCGACATTGAGCAGGTGCGCCTTAATGTGGGTTGCGTAGGACACCACCGAGCCCAGGACCACGCTCGAGGCTCCCGGGACTGCGGTAAGTGCTGCACACACGGCGCCCCCGCTGATCGACTCGGCCGTTCCGACTGTCCATTCACGGGCGCCCAAACCGGCGATGACGGCGGCAGCGATCTCATCGATGCCACCGCCATGATCCGCCTCGAGCATCGCGGACACGGCTCCGGATCTATCGCTGCTGATGTCACCGCTCATGATGCTGCCTCCTGACCGTCACGCGTCGTGGCATGCGACCTCCCGCTGGCGCGCAACCGCGCAGCCCTGATGAGGTAGTCGATACCGGTGACCACGGTGAGGACGAGCGCGATCGTCATGAATATCCAGCGCAGCGGATCCCAGGCGTCGGAGACAGGAGCGAGGAACGCCGCGATCGCGATGATCTGCGCGACGGTCTTGGCCTTGCCACCACGCGACGCGGGAATAACCCCGTGACGGATCACCGCGAATCTGGCGACGGTCACGATGATCTCCCGGCCGAGGATCACGATGGTGACCCACCACGGCAGACTGCCGGCCCAGGACAGGCCGATGAGGGCCACTCCGGTGATGGCCTTGTCTGCGATCGGATCGGCGATCTTCCCGACGGTCGTGACACTCCCCTGGGCACGCGCCCAGGCGCCATCGACGACATCGGTGACGGCGGCGAGCAAGAACACACCCACCGCCCACCACGCCGCCGTAGTGCCGGACATGGCAAAGAGCAGCCAGGCCAACACGGGCACGAGCGCCACTCGAACTGCCGTCAGTGCATTCGGCCCGGTGAGAAGTCGCCGTTGCCCCACAGGGTCACCGGCATGGTCGGGAATGCCCTCGACGAAGCTCACCTCGGTCGACCGATCAGATCGACACCCTCAACCCCGACGAATTCGACCTCGATCACGTCACCCACCTCAGCTGAAGCTTGATCAACTTCGTCGAGATCCCACACCGTCAATGCATCCTCGGGGCCCTGATGCGCCGCACGACCCTCCACGCGCCCGTCAAGCACCGCTTCGACGATCACCGAACTCATCTCGCCGATACGTTCCTCCGCACGCTGCCACATGAGTTCCTCGGCCAGGGTCGTGACCCGAGCGCATCTATCGGCAATGACATCTTCCGGAACATGCTCGTCGAGTCGGACAGCTTCGGTTCCGTCCTCGTCGGAATAGGCGAACACGCCGATCGCATCGAGACGGGCCCGCTCGAGGAAGTCCATGAGGATCTCGACATCGGCTTCGGTCTCTCCGGGAAATCCGACGATCACGTTGCTTCGGAATCCCGCACTCGGATTGATGCGCCGCGCGCGTTCGATCAGGTCGAGGAACGCCTCAGCATCGCCGAACCTGCGCATCCTGCGCAACACTGGACCGCTGGCATGCTGGAAGGACAGGTCGAAGTAGGGGGCGATTCCCGGTGTTGTGGCGACAACCTCGATCACGCCAGGTCGCATTTCGGCCGGCTGAAGATAGCTGACCCGCGCCCTGGTCAGTCCGTCGATCGAACCGATCGCCGGTAGGAGTGACTCCAACAGTCGAATGTCGCCAAGGTCCTTGCCGTAACTGGTCGAGTTTTCGCTCACCAGGAATACCTCTCGAGCACCATCGGCAACCACCTGCACGATCTCAGCGATGACATCGGTGGGGCGTCGCGACACGAAGGATCCGCGGAAGGCCGGGATGGCACAGAACGTGCACCGTCGATCGCAGCCAGAAGCGATCTTCACCGGAACGATCGGTCCGGTCACTCGACGAGTGAGCCCAGATGTGCCCGGAGTTCCCTGAGCGTCTCGCTCGACCGGTGAGATCGGTAGGAGGTGCCGTCGATCTTGTGGCTCATGCGGCGTGGGTACTTCACCGGCGAGAACGGAAGAGAGCACCTCTGGGAGGTGCGCATACTGATCAAATCCAAGGACCGCCGCTGCCTCCGGCAACTCCACGGCCAGCTCGCGGCCATAGCGCTCAGCCAAGCAACCGGTGACCACCACGGGCGCCCCGCTATCCGTGGCCGCCAGAATCGTGTCGATCGAGTCCTTCTTGGCACTCGCGATGAATCCACAGGTGTTGACCACGATCACGTCAGCTGCGTCCTGTTCGGCGTCGACGTCCCAGCCCGCAGCTGCCAGGCGCGCCGTCAATTCATCGCTGTCGACGTCGTTGCGCGCACAGCCCAGCGTGGTGAGGTGAACCCGTGGCATGACAGACAGCCTAGGCGCCGCCGTCTCCTCGCAGTCGCGCCATCAGCTCATCGAGCTCCTCGGGCTTTACCAGGACCTCACGAGCCTTGGATCCCTCGCTCGGGCCGACGACGGCCCGAGACTCCAGCAGGTCCATCAAGCGACCCGCCTTCGCGAAGCCGACTCGCAGTTTGCGCTGAAGCATCGAGGTGGAGCCGAACTGCGTGGACACGATGAGTTCGGCTGCCTGACACATCAGATCGAGATCGTCACCGACCTCTTCGTCGATCACCTTCGAGCCGCCGGTGGGGGCCGTCACATCGGGTCGATAGTCCGGATCCGCCTGCTCCTTGGCGTGGCGCACGACGCTGCGGATCTCTGCCTCCGAGACGAAGGCGCCCTGGATTCGCACCGGCTTGCCGGCGCCCATCGGGAGGAACAGTCCATCGCCCTGCCCCACGAGCTTCTCCGCGCCCGGTTGGTCGAGGATGACGCGGCTGTCGGCGAGGGAGGAGGTCGAGAACGCAAGACGACTCGGCACGTTCGCCTTGATCAATCCCGTCACCACATCGACGCTGGGGCGCTGCGTCGCCAAGACGAGGTGGATGCCTGCGGCGCGAGCCAACTGGGTGATGCGGACCACCGCATCCTCGACATCCCGAGGGGCCACCATCATCAGGTCTGCCAGTTCATCGACGATGACGAGCAGATACGGGTAGGGACGCAAGACTCGCTCGCTGCCTGGTTCAGGACGCAATCGACCGCTGGAGACCGCCTTGTTGAAGTCATCGATATGGCGGAATCCGAAATGGGCCAGGTCGTCGTAGCGAGCGTCCATCTCCTTCACGACCCACGCCAGGGCGTCGGCGGCCTTTTTCGGGTTCGTGATGATCGGCGTAATGAGATGTGGAATACCTTCGTAGGCGGTCAGTTCGACGCGCTTGGGATCCACCAGGATCATGCGTACTTCCTCAGGTGTCGAACGCATGAGGACCGAGGTGATGAGCGAGTTGATGCAACTGGACTTGCCGGCCCCGGTTGCGCCCGCCACGAGCAGGTGAGGCATCTTCGCGAGATTCGCCACCACGTAGGAACCTTCGACATCCTTGCCCAGGCCAACGGTGAGCGGGTGATGCTCATTGGTCGCGATGGGCGAGCGGAGGACGTCACCGAGGCTCACGACCTCGCGGTCGGTGTTGGGAATCTCCACACCTATCGCGCTCTTGCCAGGAATCGGGCTGAGGATGCGGACCTCCGGGCTCGCCACGGCATAGGCGATGTTCTTGCTGAGTGCGGTAATCCGCTCCACCTTCACACTCGGTCCAAGTTCGATTTCGTAGCGGGTGACGGTCGGGCCGCGCGTGAAGCCGGTGACCGCGGCGTCGATAGCGAACTCCTCGAGGACCTGGGTGAGCGAGGCCACCACCGCATCGTTCGCCTTGGTTCGCGCCTTCGCTGCCGGACCCGCCTTCAATGTCTCCGGTGGAGGCAGGTGGTAGTCCAGACCAGCCGAGAGAGGCAACTGTTCGCCGTCATCGCTGACCGGTGCGACCACGATCGGGAGGGCCGCGGTGTCATCGCCCGCCGAGGCCGCCGTCTGCTCGCTCGACGGCAGTTCGGGTCCTACGTCGTAAATCTCCTCGACTCGGTTGTCGACCGTGTCGACGACCTCGTCATAGATCTCCTCGTCCGACTCCTGAGGATCGACGAGATCCTCATCATGCGAACCGCGGGCCAGCGGGCTGACGAAAGGCTCATCCCCGTCGAGGGGCATCCCCTCGACGTCGACACGTTGCCTCGATCCCGACCGCCACACGCCCCCGAAGCGAGAGAGAGCCCGGGGGATGGCTGCCAGTGGTGTTCCTGTGAAGACAAGCAGCCCGAAGACGGCGAGTAGTCCGAGCAGGATTCCGGTGACGATCGGTCCGAGTGCCGCGGCGATTGGAGCCGAGATGAGCCAGCCGATGATGCCGGCGCCACTCGCGAGTGCATCGAATCCATCGCTCGGGGTGGCCGCACCGTGCGTGAGGTGCCAGATCCCCGCGGCGGCGAAGAGCAGAGCGATTCCACCGATCAGCATTCGACCGTTGATAGCGCTGGCCTCCGGGTGACGCAGGGTGCGCCATGCAACGAAGGCCAGGAGGACCGGGACGAGCAGATCCAGGGCGCCGACCATGTATGCGCTCGCCACTCCCAGGCCAGCGGTAAACCATCCATCGACACCGAACCACACCGCTGCCGCGACGATGATGGCCAGCGCGATGAGCAGCAAACCGAGGCCATCCCGGCGATGAACAGCTTCCAGGTCCCGCGCCCCCGATCCGATGCGGCGAGCCCCCGACCCAACAAACCCGGCGAGGCTCAACCACAGCCCTCGGAGCCCCCGGCCGATCGAGGCAAGGAAGCGGGCAAGTGGACCGGGCCGGTTCGCGCGAGCCGACCGCGATGCTGGGCGCGAGGTTCCGGACCGCGACGATCCGGACCGGGAGGACGTCGATCGAGGGGAAGTGCCCTTCGGGGCGCGCGTGGTCGCGCTCGTGGAACGAGCCATGGGGTTGAGGGTACCCAAGAATCACGGCAGTCCCTGGTGTCACACGTGCCACGCGTGTCGCACATCATGACGCCCTGACCTGGGAAAACGCCCGCAAGGGCACGGGAAGGGCGGTGACTACACCTCGACAACGACCGGGACGATCATCGGCCGACGCCGGTGGGTCGCGGAGACCCACTTGCCCACGACCCGGCGAATGCGCTGCTGGAGATCGCGGACATCGGTGATGTCGTCGGCCAGGGCAGCCTCGAGAGCCTCACGGACCTGAGCTTGTACAGGCTCGAAAACCTCCGGGTCCTCATGGAAGCCCCGGGCGTGAAGCTCAGGGCCGGCAACCACGGTCGAACTGGCGATATCGACCGCGGCAAAGACCGAGATGAACCCCTCCTCCCCCAAGACCCTCCGATCGGTGAGGGAGGCCTCTGTGATGTCACCAACACTCGAGCCATCGACGTAGACGTATCCCACGGGGACGGCCCCGACGACGCTCGCCACCCCGTCGAGGAGATCCACGACCATCCCGTCCTCGGCAATGACGATGTGATCTCGCGGGATGCCCGTCCGCTCGGCGAGATCGGCATTCGCTCGCATGTGGCGCCACTCTCCATGCACCGGGAGGACGTTCCGTGGCTTAACGATGTTGTAAAGGTAGAGCAGCTCGCCGGCCGATGCGTGTCCGGACACATGGACACGCGCATTGCCCTTGTGCACCACCGTGGCACCCCAGCGGGTGAGACCGTTGATGACGCGGAACACCGCATTCTCGTTTCCGGGAATGAGGGAAGAGGCCAGGATCACCGTGTCGTCCGGACCCACCCGGATCGCGTGGTCTCGATTAGCGATGCGGGAGAGCACAGCCATCGGTTCACCCTGCGATCCGGTGCAGATGAGCACGACCTCGTCGTCAGGAAGATCGGTGAGTTCGTCTGCGGTGACCACGATGCCCGCCGGCACCCGCAGATAGCCCAAATCTCGAGCGACTCCCATATTGCGCACCATTGATCGACCCACGAAGGCGATCTTGCGGTGATGTTCCTCGGCAACATCGATGACCTGTTGGATGCGATGAACATGCGAGGCGAAAGACGCCACGATGATCCGGCCCGGCGCCTTCGCGAAGACTGAGTCGAGGACGGGGAGGATCTCTCGTTCACTGGGCACAAAGCCGGGCACATCAGCATTGGTCGAGTCAACGAGGAACAGATCGACTCCCTCATCACCGAGGCGAGCAAAGCCATTGAGATCGGTGATCCTGCCGTCGAGCGGCAATTGGTCGAGCTTGATATCGCCGGTGTGCAGGACCAGTCCCGCCTCCGTGCGGATGGCGATGGCCAACGCATCGGGGATGGAGTGGTTCACGGCGAGGAATTCGACATCGAAGGGACCTAGTTGCTCACGCTGACCTTCGCGCACATCGAGGGTGAACGGCGTGATGCGATGCTCGCGCAACTTCGCCTCGACGAAGGCGAGGGTCAGTCTGGATCCTACGAGGGGAATGTCCGGCTTAAGCCGCAACAGATACGGGAGCGCACCGATGTGGTCCTCGTGCCCGTGGGTGAGCGCGATCGCGACGACATCATCAAGTCGATCGACGATGGGGCCGAAGTCGGGAAGGATCAGGTCGACCCCGGGCTGCGCATCCTCGGGGAACAGCACGCCACAGTCGACGATCAGCAGGGCGCTCTCGAACTCGAACACGGTCATGTTGCGACCGATCTCACCCAGACCGCCGAGGGCGAAGACGCGCAAGGCCCCCTCGGGAAGTGGTGGCGGTGACGGCAGATCGTGGTGGGCGTGGCTCACGCGGCGTCCACCGAGAAATTCTCCACGCCCGCCGCTGCCAGATCCGCGCGCAGTTGCTCCACCTGTTCGGGCGTTGCATCGACCAGCGGAGAACGCACCGGCCCGCCAGGAAGGCCTAGGTGGGTCAGCGCAGCCTTCACCAGGATCACGCCCTGGGTACGGAAGATTCCCTGGTACACCGGAAGCAGTGATCGGTTGAGCAGTCGTGCACCTTCGGTATCACCCGCGAGGTAGGTCCGCACGAGCTCGCCGAGTCGATCCCCGACGACATGGCCGACAACCGAGATGAAGCCACTCGCTCCGATCGACAGAAGCGGAAGGTTGAGGATGTCATCGCCCGAGTACCACGCGAGATCACATCGCGCGAGGACCTGCTGCGCGGCGTCGAGATCACCCTTAGCGTCCTTGTTGGCCACGATCCGCGGGTGCTCGGCCAGTCGCACAAGGGTGTCGGGCTCGATCGAGACCCCGGTTCGCTTCGGAATGTCATAGG
>JBDQGZ010000023.1:0-18347 GCA_040265115.1 Candidatus Nanopelagicales bacterium | reverse complement strand
TTCCCTGCCCAAGGACACCGACGCATCGGTGCGCGCCCTCGTCGCGGCCTCCCGGTCGCGCCTTCTCGCCTGACACTGATTTTCACCCACAGGCCGTGGATGGAAATTCCCCACGTCAGCGGCATCATCACCACGCGGTCCAGACCACTATCCCCACCGACATCCACGATCTATCCACGCCCCACCGGTGGGTTTTCCCAAGGCTATGAACACCTTGTGCACAGGCCGGAAACTTGATTTCCGCAGATGCGTTGACCAACGGCCGCGCCACCGCCTAACGTCCCTGCCTGGCCCCCGGGATAACGGGTGGATGCGCGTCAGGGGAAGGCACGCATCCATCGCGAGACCCGGGGGTTTCTCTCTCTCCGAATCAGCGCCCGGTGAACCTTGGTTCGCGCCGTTCCTGCGCGGCTGCAAGGCCTTCGGCGAGGTCGTAGGTAGCGAGGGTCACCGCCTGGACCACTCCCTCGGTGCGCAATGCCTCGTCAAGATCGCTGGGTGGATGCATCAACGTCGCCCGGGTCAGCCGCGTCGCGATGGGCGCGCACCCGGCGATGCCGTGGGCGGTCGAGAGCGCCTGGTCCACCAGGTCATCGGCATCTACCACCCGCGACACGATTCCGAGTCGGAGCATCTCCTCTGCATCGATGCGCCGGCCGGTGAGCAGCAGATCGCGCGCAGCGGGCAGGCCGACCGTCGCGGGGAGCAGATACGAGATACCCATACCCGGGTGGAGGCCCAGCGTGGTGAAGGGCACCGAGAACCCGGCCCCGCGTCCCGCGATCGCGATATCGCAGGCGAGCACGATCGCTGCGCCCGCGCCGACCGCCACGCCATTGACCGCCGCGATGCTCGGCACCGACAGCCGCCGCAGCGACAGCCAGGTGGCATAGAAGGGCACCATACGATCGCGCAGGTCGCTCACGCTCGCTCCCGGCTTCGCCCCGATCCAGCCCAGGTCGCCGCCCGCGCAGAACGCCGAGCCGCTCCCGGTCAGTACGACAGCGCTCAGATCGCCCGTGCGGTCGCGTTCAGCGAGGTGTTCCACGGCATGTCCCCAGGCCTCGGTCATGTCGGTCGTCATGGCATTGCGGCGCTGCGGATCGTGCAGCGTCACCATCGCCACTCCGCCCCCATGATCGGAGACGCGCACCTGCCCGGCCGGCCCAAAATCGACATATTGGTACTTTTCGGACATGACACGCCTCCTTGGTGGGTGCGGGTGCGCGAATCGGCGCCTCGGCTGTCCTAGGGTGTCAGCGGGTCGTCAAGGACGGTCCCCCGGGTGGCCCACCCGGCTGCCCCGGCGAGAACAACCCCGCCCGGGGGAGTTCGATGAGCGAACGGAAGGACGGCCATGGCCGAGTCATACACAGGTGAGGCGTACTGCGTGAAGTGCAAGGAGAAGCGCGAGTTCACCGGCAATGTCGAAGAGACCAACGGCCGGCGCTTCGCCAAGGGAATCTGCCCCGTCTGCGGCACCAAGGTGACCCGCATCCTGGGCAAGGCCTGATCAGCGCAGCACCACAGCACACAGCACGACTGACAAGACAGCACGACTGACAAGCTCGACAGTCATCCGCACACCTCCGGTCGTGGTCGGCGTAACCTGACCACCCATGAGCGACCGGACCATGAACCACCCCCACGTCCTCGACGGCGTCGGTCCCGAATCGGTGATCGGCGCCGTCGAGCGTGTGGTGGCGATCCCCTCCATCGGCGGAACCCCGGCGGAACTCGACGCCCAGCGCTTCTTCGCCGATGCCTGGTCCGCTGATGGCCTCGAGGTGCACACCTGGGACCTCGACCTGCCCGCCCTCACCGCTCGCCCCGACTTCCCCGGCATGGAAGTCGAGCGCACCGCTGGTCTCGGGGTCGTGGCCCGCTGGCCCGGCACCGCTACCGGCCCCTCGATCATGCTGCTCGGCCACACCGATGTCGTCCCGCCCGGGGACCTCGCGGCCTGGAGCCGCGATCCATTCCTCCCCCACACCGAGAACGGGCGCATCACCGGACGTGGGACCGCCGACATGAAGGCGGGCCTCGTCGCCGCGTGGCTCGCTGTGCGCCACCTCAAGCAGTCCGGCGTCTCGCTACCCGGCGACGTGATCCTGGCGGCAGTCAGCGGCGAGGAGGACGGTGGCCTGGGCACCTACGCTCTTCTGCAGAAGCTGGACGAACTGGGGTGGACCGTGGATTCCTGCGTCATCCCCGAACCCACCGACCTCGACATCGTCCCGGCCAATGGCGGGGCCCTCACCTTCCGACTCATCGTGCGTGGAGCCGCCACCCACGCCTCCCGACGGTCGGAGGGGGTCAGCGCCATCGAGAAGTTCTCCCTCGCGCTGTCCGCGCTCGCCGATCTCGAGGCCGCCCGCAACGCGCAGGTCGACCCCCTCATGGCGCGCTGGCCGATCGCCTACCCGTTGTCCATCGGCACCGTCCAGGCCGGCGACTGGGCCTCCACCGTGCCAGACCTGTGCATCGCCGAGGGGCGACTCGGCGTCGCGCTCGGGGAGACTCCCGAGCAGGCGCGCGCGGCACTCGAGAGGGAGGTGGCAAGCCTCGGCGAGAGCGATCCGTGGCTGGCGGAGCACCCGATCGAGGTGCAGTGGTGGGGTGGACAGTTCGCCCCCGGGCGCACCGATCCCGATCATCCACTCATCGCCGCTGTGTCCCGGGCCCACGAGCAGGTCACCGGTGAGGTGCCCGAGATCTACGGCGGCCCCTACGGCTCGGATCTGCGGCTGCTCGTCGGCGCCGGCATCCCGACCCTGCAGTACGGGCCGGGTGATTCCCGCATCGCCCACGCCCCGAATGAGTGGGTGGCCGTCGAGGATGTGCTGACCTGTGCCCGCACCCTGTCCCACCTCCTCACGTCCTCCCCCTGAACCACACCCCGCATCTGATGCGCCGCCTTGTGGATGACGTCAGCACGGGACCAGCCACCGGTGCCACAGTGGGCGCATGCTCGATCGACCCCTTCCCCAGCGGCCCTGGTTGCGTCGCGACGCTCCGATCCTGTGGCGGGATGCCACCACCGTCGAGGTAGGTGACAATCCGCGTCGGACTGTGATCGCGGATGTGCCCCGCGGACTTTTGTCCTGGGTCCGCACTGTGCGCGGAGACCGCATCCTCGACGACTGCCTCGCTACCTGTCCCGATCCTGTTGCAGGAGTGCAACTCCTGACACTGCTGCACGAAGCAGGAGCGCTCGACGACGCCTCGCGCATTCCCGACTGTGCTGTCACCTTGCCCCAGGCGCTACGTGACAGGGCGCTGCGCCATCACGCCGCCGCCCGCCACACCTACCGAGATGACCGCGCCTACTGCGCTGTCGATGCGCGCGCTTCGGCCAGCGTCGTGGTCCACGGCTCGGGCCCGGTCGCCGAACTCGCTGTCATCGCCCTTCGTCAGGCGGGCGTCGGACGAGTGCGTCGAGGTGCGCCACCATCATCGGCTGCCCGCGCCAAGCGTGCTCAGGTGGAAGGGATCGATCTGGTCGTCCTCGCCCACCATTGGCATCCTGATGCCCTTGACGATGCTGGGTGTCTCACGCTCGATCTACCGCACCTGCCGATCGCGGCCTGGGGATCCCGCGGGATCGCCGGACCACTGGTGGTTCCCGGACTGGGGTCCTGCCTCACCTGCCTGGCACTGCACGCCCACGACCGCGATCCTCGCTGGCCGACCCTGCAGATGCAGCGTCAGCATTCCTCGCCGGATACGCACGCGATCGACACCGGGTTGGCGCTCAGCATCGCCGGCCACGCAGCTGTGCTGGCGTGTGCCTGGCTGGAATCACGCACTGACGCAGACGAGGTGGAGGATGTGGTGAATCGGCGGATCGAGATCGGTCTTCCCGGAGGTCTGCCTCGCGTGCTCGACGCTCCACCGCATGAGTTGTGCGGATGTCGCTGGCGATCCGAGGTGGCGCGACGGGCCGGCTAGCGGGTGATGAAGGTCTCGATCTCCTCGAGGGAGACCCGCACGCATTCGGGGCAGGTGTGCGTCACGCGCCCGCGCCCACGAGTGAAGGCCCACGCCATGGGGGCGATGTCGTAGCCGCCGGGCATCCCGCACTCACCGCAGGTGATGGTGGTCGCTGTCCCCGCCGTGGCGTCGACGCCGAGATCGGCAATCGGTGTGACATCCCTCACAAGGTCCATGATGGCCATGTCACGACAATATCGCAATCATGTCGCAAATGGCGTGGCGTGGCGTCTCAAAGTTCCCTGGGAACCGAGATTTATGTGATCTGGCTCACGAAACAGGCCGCAAGCACCCCTGAAACGGCTGAAACGGGACACGCCGTGTGGGGCTCAGTCCGCCGGGCGGGAGACGAGGTCGAGCAGCTCGGTGGCGTAGCGGCGCAACTTGTCCGGCCCGATCCCGCTGATCCCCGCGAGTTGCTCCTCATCGGTCGGGCGAACCTCGGCGAGGGCCTCCACCGTGGCGTCGGTGAGGACGACATAGGCGGGCACCCCTCGCTCGCGGGATTCCGCGAGCCGCCACGCCTTGATCGCCTCGACGAGCATCTCATCCGCGCTCCCCGGGCAGGTGCGACATCGACTCCGGGCCCGCTCCGCCGGAGTGACGAGGGCCTTGTCGCACACCCGGCAGCGCGCCGGGGCTCGACGTTTCGCGCGCCCCGATCCCGATCGCTCACCTGCAGGAACGCCGACCCCCGATTGCTCGGGGAAGGCCTCGGCGAGGAACCGACTCTGGGCCCGCTCCCGCCCTCCGGGTTGTCGGGCGCTGCCCCGGGACAGCATGAGTCGTTCACGCGCGCGGGTGATGGCGACGTAGAACAGCCGCCGTTCCTCGGCGATCTGCGCTGGCGAGTCCGCTTGGCCGTGCGGGAAGGCTCCCTCACTCAGTCCGGCGACCACGACGGCTGACCACTGCAGTCCCTTGGCGGCATGCACCGTCGTCAAGGTGACCGCATCAGCGGTGGGGGCGTGCTGAGCAGTTTGGCGTTGCTGCAGTTCCTCGACGAGTCCGGACAGTCCGGTGTCCGCAGGCATCGAGGACGCAAGCGCATGCAGGCTGGCGAGCGATTCCCAACGCTGTCGGACCGGACCTGTGCCACGCGGCGGTTCAGGCGTGTATCCCATGACGGACAACACCGCGGCGACCTGGTCGGCCAACGGCCCCTCGCCCAGCTCCCCGGATCGTGCCGCGCCGCGCAACCGCGTGATGCCTTCACGCACCTCCGCCCGGTCGAAGAATCGCTCGCCCCCGCGCACGATCACCGGGAGACCGCGTTCAGCGAAGGCTTCTTCCAGCGCCGGGAGTGTGGCATTGATGCGCACCAGCACGGCGACGTCCGCAGGCGCGTATCCCTCATCGAGGAGTCCACGGACGTGGTCGGCGATGCCGGCTGCCTCCCCCGGTTCATCGGCGAACGCCTTGAGCTCCGGAACCGGTCCCGCTCCTCGAGTCGCCACCAGAGGACCCGTCGGGGAATCAAGGCGTGACAGAACCTTATTCGCGAGGGTCACGATGGGTTCCCGACTGCGGTAGTTGCGCACGAGGCGAACCTGGGTGGCGGCTGGGAAGCGCGCAGCGAATCCGCGGAGGAACGCATCATCCGCGCCGGCGAAGGTGTAGATCGTCTGCGCGGTGTCGCCCACGACACACACCTCGGCGCGATCACCAAGCCAGGCACGCAACAACCGATCCTGAATCGGGCTCACGTCCTGGAATTCATCGACGGTGAAGTGCCGATAGATCTCCCGCACCTCCATCGCGATGTCACCACGGTCTTCGAGGATCGCGACGGTGAGCAGCAGGACGTCATCAAAGTCGATGACGTTCCGGTCGGACTTGATGTCCTCGTATGCGGAGAAGACTCGCCCGACGTCGTAGGCATCCATGGAGGTCTGCCGGTCGCTCTTCGTCGCTAGATCGACATAGCCATCCGCGAGAGTGTTGGATTGCTTCGCCCAGGCGATCTCACCAATGAGTTCGCGCACCACGGCAGCGTTGCTCGCGACCTTCGCTCGCGCGCACGCCTCACCGACGAGCGGCGCGATGCGACCCGCCACTTCGGGGACTGCCCCTCCGACGGCCTGGGGCCAGAAGTAGCGCAACTGACGAAGCGCTGCCGCGTGGAAGGTGCGTGCCTGCACCCCCTCGACGCCGAGCCGCGCCAGACGCTCCCGCATCTCACCGGCCGCCCGGTTGGTGAAGGTGACGGCGAGGGTCTTGCGGGGATCATGGGCCCCGACGAGCGCAGCGTGGGCGATCCGATGGGTGATCGCCGTGGTCTTTCCGGTCCCTGCTCCTGCCCAGACCACGACCGGCCCCTCGACGGCGAGCGCGACCGCGCGCTGCTCCTCATCGAGGGCGTCGAGGATTGCATCGGTCACGCGAGCATCGTGTCAGGTCCGGCCGACACTCTCAGCACCTCCTGATGCCACCGTCGCCAGCATCCAGCACACTTATCCACGTGAGCAGCTCAGAAGAACACTCCTCGGTCACCATGTTCACCACATCATGGTGCGGGTTCTGCCTGCGCCTCAAGGCACAGATGGATCGGGCCGGGATCGCCGTGCGCGAGGTCGACATCGAGACAGATGACGAGGCAGCGGCTTTCGTGGGGAGCGTTAACAACGGCAACCACACCGTGCCGACCCTGCTGTTCACCGACGGCTCGACATTGACGAACCCCTCCATCGGCGCCGTGGAGCGCCACCTCGCCGACATCGACGGCTGAGACAACGGGCTAGGGCCGGCCCCATTCGCCGGGGATCGGGCCACCGAACCACCGCTCGATTAACGCCCGAGCGATCGAGATCGCCGGGGGAACCGCGGCCTCACCCGACGCACACGCGTCACGCAACTCCTCGCGGGTGAACCAGCGAGCCTCGACGATCTCCTCCGCATCCACCGTGATCTCGGTGGTGGCGGCGCGGGCGTGATACCCCAGCATGAGCGAGCAGGGAAACGGCCACGGCTGACTGCCGAGATAGGTCACATCGTCGACGACAACACCGGATTCCTCGGCGAGTTCCCGACGCACCGCTGCCTCCGCTGATTCGCCCGCCTCCACGAAACCGGCGAGGGTGGAAAACCAGCCCGGCTGCCAATCGGCCCGACGCCCGAGCAGCGCGCGATCATCGGCATCGATGGCGAGCATGATGACCGCCGGATCGGTGCGGGGGTAGTGCTCGGCCGAACACGAGGCGCACCGCCTGATCCAACCCGCGTTTCCGATGATCGACGGCTCCCCGCAACGCGCGCACCGTGGGTGCGTCGCGTGCCAGTTGTCCAGCGCCACCGCCGTCACGGCGAGACCGGCGTCCTGATCACTCAAGGCCACGCCGTGCGCCCGCAGATCGCCCCAGGTCATCGCCGTGGGAACACCCTCATCGTCATCCGGGCCGATCCGCGCTGCGAAGAAGGCGACATCCCCATCGACACCGAGGAACAGGGTCTCCGCCGCTTCATCGATCTCCTGCGGTGGCACCCACGCGAGATCAGCGTCCGCGGTGAGCGGGAAGCGAGACCGGTTTACCTTCAACACCTGAGTGTTTGGATCGGCCCAGGCACGCGCCAGGAAGTCCTCATCGCCGCGCAGATGCTCGGCACGGTCCGCGGCCGAACGGGCGAGTGCGAGGGAGGTGAGCATGATCGGCATCTGCCCACTCACCTCGGCCACGTCGTCACCCTAGTCGTCGCCTCCCGAGACTAGGGTGACTGCCGTGGGAGTGTTCATCCGCCAACTCACCGGCATCCGCGCGGTCGCTGCGGTCTGGGTGCTCTTCTACCACTTGCAGGGGCCGCTGGACACCCTCGGCGTGATGAGCATTCCGGTGGTGTCCGACGTGATCCGGGTCGGCCGGCTCGGGGTCGACCTGTTCTTCGCGCTCTCCGGCTTCATCCTCACCCACACCTATCTCACCCGGCTCGGCCCTGGACTGCATGCACGAGCATCCCTGGAGTTCTGGTGGCTGCGGCTCGCGCGCATATATCCAGTCCACTTCGTGATGCTCAACATCGCTGGCCTGGCGATCGTCGCCCAGGCACTCATCACCGGCGAAGATCGCGATCGGCCATGGCTGAACCCGATCGACTATGTGCGCAATCTGCTGCTCATCCAGGAGTGGGGCCCCTACCCCGACCGCGGCTGGAACGTCGTGTCGTGGTCGCTGTCGATGGAGTGGCTGGCGTATCTGCTCTTCCCCCTCCTGGTGATCGCCCTGTTCGCGATGCACCGCAAGCTGTCGACCCCGATTTTGATTGTGGCCTGGTTCATCGCCATCGCGCCGCTGGCCATCCGCGGTTCGATCGGCGACGACCCTTATTACGGCAGCATGTGGGGCTCGGTCATCCGCGTCCTCACCGAGTTCACCGCCGGTGCGATCACCTACCTCATCGTGCAACGTCTCATCGGCTCCGACGGTTCGATCCGGCCGCGGGTGGAACGGCTCGCCACGACCATCTCCGTCGCCATGCCGATCCTGGTCATCGCCGGCGCGGTGTTCCTCGGCCGCTGGATCGCCGCGCAGCCGGAGATCCTCATCACCGATCCCGAGGCTGAACCGCTCCCACCGTTCTTCCACCTCTGGCTCGTGCCGCCACTGATCGTGTGGATCGGCGCGCTCGCGCTGTCGCAGCGCGGTCAGGCGAAGTGGCTGTCGACCAACGTGCTCGTGCTCGGCGGATTGATCTCCTATTCGCTGTATATGACCCATCTGGTGTGGTTCGGCACCTGGCGTGCGGGCATGAACGCCGTCGGGATCGAGTCCGGGCCTCTGTATGCCCTCGGCGTGATCCTCGCCATCGCTGGATCCTTCGTCATCGCGTGGTTGATGTGGAAGCTCGTCGAAGAACCGGCGCGACGCTGGATGCGCGGCATGGTCGGAGTAAGGCCGGTCGCGCCCGAGGAAACGGCGGCCGACAAGAGCGCTGAGGGGACGGCCGACAAGGGCTAGAGGTAGACGAAGCGGGCGTCGATGGTCTCGATCGGTTGGCCGGTGATCGCCGCCCACGCCTCGCGGTAGATCTCCAACTGCGAAGGATCGGCTGATCCGGGAGCGCCGGTCTTCCAGTCCACGATCACATCACTGCCCTCGAGCCGGAAGACGGCATCGATGCGCCCCCGCACCTCGTGCCCATCGCGCATGATGACAAAGGATTCCTCGATCGCCAGGGGGGTGCGCGCGGCCCATTCGCTGGACAGGAACGTCTCCTTGCGAGGGGTGAGCCACGCCGCGGAATCGATGCCGTCGTCGACGGCTCCGGGAATGTCATCGAGGCTGAGTAGTCGCTTCGCTCGATAGTGCTGTTCGATCCAGGCGTGCAGCAACGCTCCGCGGTAGGCCGCCGCCGAAGGTGGTTCGGGCATCGGGCGCGAGAGTCGTTCGGCCATCCCGCGCGGATCGGCCTGCCAGCGCACCAGATCGCTCACCGACACACGCGGCGGCAGGTCGGGTAGGCGCCGCTGTCGCCGGGCGCGTTCCTCCGCGATCAACTCGCGCACCTCACCCGACAGACTTGACTCATCCACATCCGTCGTGGCACGCATCGCAGCCCGCACATCCTCGGCAGCCCGGAGGTGGTCAGTCGGTGATTCTGGGGGCCAGGTCCAGCCCCAGCGGGACTGCTCGAGCAGCGGATTGGTGTCCCCATCGGCGGGTGGCTCCGCCCAGGTGAGGATCTCCCCTCCTCCGTCCCGGCAGAACTCATAGGCCTCGAGGAGGAATTCGCCGGGCCCCTGATAGTCCTTCGCCGTCGCACCCCAGCCGAAGCCGGTGAGCGTGACGGTGTGCTGCGCGCGGGTGATCGCGACGTAGCACAAACGGCGTTCCTCCTCGGCTTCCAGTGCAACCGAATCGAGGCGGAACTGCTTCTCATCATTGGTGCGCGGACCGACATCGAGATCAGGCCAGGCCGCCAGATGGGGTGGTGCGTCATCACGAAGGCGCCACGGCACGACCTCGGGGTGGGTGGGCCACCGATCCCGGGTCTGCGAGGACGGGAACCTGCCCTTGGTCATCCCGGCGATGAACACGTGCGGGGCCTCGAGCCCCTTCGCCTTGTGGACGGTCATCAGCCGCACCGCATCGGGATCGGTGACGGGTTCGAAGGTGGGATCAGCGTCATACGCCTGCGCGTCATCGAGCCGAGCGAGGAAAGCGGTCAGGCTCACTCCGCCGTCGATGTCATCGAAGCGCGCCGCCAGATCGGTGAACTCACCGAGCGCACGACCGCGTTCCGCAACGTGATCAACCTCGCCGACCATCGCCTGCGCCCCGAGCCCTGTCGCCGCCAGGATCCGGCCGATGAGGTCGACCGGCGACTCGTCGGCGTGTGACTGCAGATCCCGCAACAGGTGTCCGAAGGAAGTCAGGCGTTCTCGGGCTTCCTCGCTGAGGCCGTCGAGGTGGATCGCGGTGTCGGCGATGCCGAGGACCACCTCGAGCAGGCTGGGCTGATCGTCGTTGTCGTTCTCGCTCACCGTCGCGATGAGCGCATCCGTGATCGAGTGTCGCTTCTGCGCGCGCTCACGCCGGACGAGTTCCGCCGCATGTGCTCCCAGGAACGCGAGGTCTCGCGGCCCGATGCGCCAGCGCGGACCGGTGAGAATGCGCACGAGTGCGGCGTTCGAGGTGGGATCGGCGATCACCTCGAGATAGGCGCGCACCTCGGCGACCACCGGTTGGTCGAGCAGCGAGGCTGTCCCGATGAGTTGGGTGGGCACACCGCGCGACCGAAGCGCCCGGTCAAGGTCACGGAGGTGCTCCGCCGTACGCGCCAACACCAGGACATCCCCCCATGGCGGCGCCTGATGCGGGGATTCCATCGACGCGATCTCCTCCGCCACGAACTCGATCTCCTCGGCGATGGTGGCCAGGAGAGCGACACGGACATGCCCCGGCGGCAGATCCTCGCGCGGAGCCGCAACCAGGGGATCGAGTCCGGGTCGATCCGCGCGGAGGGTCGTGGACACGACATTGGCGAGTTCGAGGATCGCCGGGCCAGAGCGGCGGTTGTCCAGCAGGGCGAAGCTGTCGGCTCGACGAGATCCGGTGTCGTCGAACACGGGGAAGTGCTCGACGAAGCGCTCGATGTTGACCACGGACGCACCGCGCCACTCATAGATGGCCTGACAGGGATCTCCGACGGCGGTGACGGGATGACCGTCGCCGAAGATCGCCTGGAGCAACAGGCGTTGCGCGATCGAGGTGTCTTGATATTCATCGAGCAGCACGACTCGATGCGTGGCCCGCAGTTGCTCCCGGACCTCCGGGAACTCGTTGACGAGTGCGCGGGCGAGCCGAACCTGATCGGCGAAGTCGAGAACTCCGCGCGCATTCTTCGCCGCCCGGAAGTCCTCCACTAGGCCGGTGAGGGTGATGCGCAGGCGCGCGGTCGCGCGCATGTCCTTGCCGATGACGAGCAGCTTGGTGGCTTGTTCGATGGTCGTGAGCGAATCCACGAGCGCGCCGGCGTCATCGCGCACCTCATCAGGAGTGAGGCCGAGTTCGCTCATCGCGTCATCCAGTCGGAGCACGCGCTTGACCATCTGATGGGGGGCTTCCTCGACGCCGGACATGTCCCGATCGGTGGTGGCGATGATGCGTGCTGCGAGTTGTTCCCGGGCACCATCGGCGAGCAGGCGCGACTGCGACTCAAACCCGATACGAAGGCCGTGTTCGGCGATGATGCCGGAGGCGAAGGAGTGGTAGGTCGCGATCCGTGGATCGAGGTCGACCGATGCATCCTCATCATCATCGTTGTGGGGCAGCAGGTCCAGCTCGCGGGCTCGCCCGAGATAGGCGCGGGTTCGCGCGAGAAGTTCGTGCGCGGCCTTGTTCGTGAAGGTGAGACCCAGCAGGTGGCCGGGGGTGACCCGACCGGTGATGACCAGCCAGACCATTCGAGCGCTCATGACGGCGGTCTTGCCCGATCCGGCTCCCGCCACCACAACACCGGGGGCGAGATCGGCCGACAGGGCTGCGAACTGCGGCTCGCTGGGGTCGAAGCGCAGGATCTCCCCGAGGGCTCGGCGCGCTGAGACATCGTCGATCACGACGGCACCTCCCTCGCGGCATCCTTCGTCGGGCAGATCGCGGTGAACGAACAGGTGCGGCAGTGCGTGCCCGGCCGGGGCGCGATATCGGCTCGTCGAATGGTCGTGATCGCATCGGCGATCGCGGAGAACAACCACGAGGGCTCCGGATGTGACGTGAGCGGCGGTTGGCTCATCACCTTCGGATCGCCGGATCCCTTGCCGGCGGCAGCACCCACGATGAGCAGCGAGGAGTCCTCGATGTGGACGGGGTCGGGCATCACGATCCCGTCCAGTGGCGCCAGTGGTTCCTCAAGAGCACCGGTGAGGATCGCCGCTTGATACAGCGCGAGTTGCAGGTCGGTGTCGACCTCGGCTGCGCTGGGCGGTTTCGCCGCGGTCTTCAGATCCAGCAGACTCAGTTGGCCGTCATCATCGATCTCGATCCGGTCGATCCGACCGGAGATCCCGATCGATCGATCGATGTCGGCGAGTTGGTCAAGGACTGCACCGATCACTTCTATCTCGGCATCCGTGCCTTCTTCACCCGCGCGTGCGCTGCGGATGATCTCGGCAAGATCGGTCAGATCGATGAATCCGCCGAGCGTGATTTCGGTTCCTACGACGGTGTGGGTGGCGGACTGCTTGTTGTGAAAGGCGCACAGTCGCTTCAGCATGTCGCGGACTCGCGTGCGTTGGACGACCTCGAACCAGGGCACATCGAAGCCGAGGTGGGGCCAGATCGCGGCGAGTTCGGCATCGAGCGCGTCCACGTCCGGGGGAAGTTCACCCGAGACGAGAGCTTCGGCAAGAGCGTGCACCGCGATGCCGAGCGCAGCCGCCGATCCGGACGGGGAACCGGCATTCACCTGTCGCTCGAGGAACCACCGCAGCGGGCATGAGGTGATCGACCGCAGCGCGGAGGCACTGAGCCGGATCGGTTCGTCCTCGGGTCGCAGCGGGATGGTGTTGGAGGTCGGTTCGAGGACATGCCACCACATGTCCGGGTCAGCGGCCGGGACCAGCGGCCGACCATGGTCATCGGTCAGCTGCGCCAGCACGCGAAGTTCGTCGATGAGGCGCTCCCGCTCCTCGCCCGTCGCGCGCATGAGCTCGGTCCGCAGCCTCGCCACGTGCCCGGTGAGGGTGAGTGGCCGGGCTGGCCGACCACCGAGATGGGTCTCCTCCACCGCCGACTCCCCCTGTCGCAGGTCGGCGAGGAAACGGCTGGGCTGACTACCCGATTCGGTGGGTGAAGCCACGACCGCGATGAGGGTGCGATGGTGGGCTCTGGTGAGGGCGGTGTAGAGCAGGCGCCGATCGGCATCGAGTGCGAGCGCGGTCTCGCTCGACAGATCTAGCGGGGCCGCCTGCTCGCCTGATGACCCTGAGGACCCTGCGGACAGCCTGTCGATGAGCGCGTCGACGTCGAGCAATCCCCGACGCGGGGTGGCGATCGGCCAGGTGCCCTCCTGCAGATCGAGGACGACGACGGTGTGCCAGGAGCGCGCCTTCGCCTGGTGGGCGGTGAGCACGGTCACGGCCTCCGGATCACTCGCTCCTCGCTCGGAGATGGCCTCGGCGGGGACCCGTTGATCGCGGATCGCCGCGATGAATGAGGAGACGCCGATGATGCCGTGGAAACGCTCGGTGAGCCGCTCCGCCGTCGCGAACAGAGCCAGCACAGCGTCGACATCATGATCACTGGCTCGATGGCCCGCGAGGGCAGCCCGCCGAAGCCGTTCCGGCCATCTCACTCCGCGTGAATCCGACAGGGATTCCGACCACACCTGCCACAGAACCTGGGCGGGAGGCGCACCTTCAGCGATGCTGGCGGCGGTGTTGGCGAGCAACGCCCCGACCGACGCAAGCCGCTGCGCCGCTGGAAGCTCTCGCAGTTCGTCGGGAATGGTCGGCTCAGCACCCCGCATGATCGCGAGGAGGACCTCACGCTGGAGCGTGGCGTAACGCGGTGGCACCTGATCGGGATGCGCCGTGCGCAACAGTTCTCGCCATCGCCGCGCCAGGATGCGTGCCTCTCCGGCATCCGCCGCGATGATCGGGTTGGCCATCAACGCCTCGACGCCCTGGTCGGTGAGCTTCTCGGGAGAGGCGCTGGCGGCGATGAATGCGAGGAGTGCGGCGACCGCAGGCTCATCGGGCAGGGCGAGGTCCACGGCCGTGATGTGCACGGGCACACCCGCGGATTCGAGGCTGCGCCGGACGGCAGACACCGTCGAGGTGGTGCGGGCGAGGACGGCCATCTGGGACCAGGGAACCCCGTCGTGAAGATGGGCCTGACGCAGCAGTCGACCCACATGAGCATGCAGATCCGGGGCGGAGTCGGCGGTGCGGATCTCGATCCGCGCATCGCGATCGGCATCGGGGGCGTCAGCAGGCCGACGCACGGCGGCACTGAGCTCCGCCGGCAGCCCGGCGGTCACCTCGCGGCGGAGCACCCGGGCCGCGATCGACAGGGTGTCAGCATTGCCGCGATGGACCTGACCGGCGATGAGGATCTCCGGCGGCTCCTCGGTGATCGGATGGCGACGGGCTTCAATCAGGTCAGCGAGCACGCGGGGGTTCGCACCACGGAATCGGTAGACGCTGCGGGCCGGATCACCCGCCACGACGAAGGTCGCATCGGGTGCGGCGATGCTCTGGACCAGCGCCGACTGCAGGGCATCGAAGTCGTGGAACTCGTCGAGGTAGACCGCCCGGAGCACCGAGTGGAGTTCGAGGCGCACCTCGGGCGAGGACGCAACGGACAGGGCAAGCGCCAGCAACCCGGGATAGTCCACGACGTTCTCCAGCGTCGCCGTCTGCTCCTCCATCGCGGCGAACTGCGCGAGCGCGGCGAGCAGCGAGTCGCCGGTCGAGCGCGCCCTGTCGGTGACGGTCTCCGGGGCGAAGCCCTGTTCGCGCAACCGCGCGGTGAAGGCGCGCACCTCATTGGCCAATCCGAGGGTGGGCAGGGCATCGCGCAGACTGTCCGGCCACGCGATCGTGGACTCGGCGATGCTGCCAGAGATGAGTTCACGGACGCGCAGGTCTTCCTCGGCGCCGGAGAGGACTCGAACTCCGGTGAGTTCCTCATCGACACGCGGACCGAAGGTGGCGACGAGGGAGAAGGCGAGGGCATGGATAGTGGTGATCGTCGGCAGCGCCCCGGAGCCGAGGATCTGCGCGACCTGCGAGCGGAGGTCGGCGGCCGCCCGGCGCCCTACGGTGACCCCCCACACCGCCTGCGCCCCCTCACGACGAGTGCGCTCCGCCAGCGCGTGCGCGATTCCGGTCGTCGTGCCCGTCCCGGGGGCGCCGAGATAGACCAGCGTGCCCCCCACGTGCTCCACAACACGGCGCTGAGCAGCGCCGAGAGAGAGTCGGGCAGGGCCTGCCGAGGTCATTCGGTCATTCCAGCATGCCCCTCCGACACACCATGTCCCTTCGTTGATTCCCGGCATCTGGGACCATCAGAGGGTGGAACACGGTCCCGGCGATGCTCCCATGCGGTCCACCGCGGCGGGCTCCCTTGACCCCAACGGCCTAGCAGAGGAGACCACCGAGCACGCCACACTCGCTCTCACCCGGCCTGCCGACCCCACCACACCGACCCCCGCGGAGGTCACTCACCCCACAGTCGTCATCGAGGACGGGGTCATCCCGCGGCGGCTGCGGCGCCCCCTAGACCTCGCTCGCTTCGTCATCGCGGTGCTGCTCATCGCCGCCAGCGTTCTCATCGCCTACTTCGCGACCGGCACGACCGAGGGGATCGAGGAGGACATCATCTCCGGGGCCGATCGGCTGCCCGCCCTCGTCGTTCTCGCTGCCAGCATCATCTCCGGCCTCGGCCTGGTCGGGTTGCCCGTCGCCGCCGCGGCTTCCCTCGTGGTCCGGCGCCGGGTCCGCCAGTTATTCGACGCCCTTCTCGGTCTCCTCCTCACCGTCATCATCTTGACTGCGACGAATTGGGCAATCGAGGAATATGCCACCGACCGACTGCGCTCTGCCCTCACCGGCACCCTGAGCGATCAGATCGCCCCCACCGCTCCCCTCCTCGGCGGGCTCATCGCCTTCATCACCGTCGCGCGCCTCATGGGGCGGCGACCCTGGAACGTCCTGAGTGTCCTCGTCATCGCCGCGCAGGTCATCATCGTGCTGGTCGGCGGCACCGTCGCGGTCCCCGGACTCGCGGTCACGATCTTCACCGGCTGGGCGGTGGGATTGCTCGCCCGATACGCACTCGGCACGCCCACGACACGACCTTCGGGTGTTCAGGTCGCCGAGACTCTCGCACGCTCCGGTCTCCCCCTGACCGTGCTGCGGGCCTCGCGTAGCACCTCCGTCGGCCGCCGCTACCAGGCCACAACCAGGGAGGGCGACAACCTCGAGATCGTCGTCCTCGACCGGGACCTCGAAGGCGCAGGACTGGCTCGCTCCGCCTGGCGCGCCCTGCGACTACGCGAAGAATCTGCCGACTCGGCTTTCAACATGCGCCGCGCACTCGATCACGCCGCACTCATGTCCTACGCCTGCGAATCGGCGGACGTTGCCGTGCCACGTCTGGTCCTCGCCAGCGAGGCCGGCTCGGACTCCACCCTGCTGGCCTACCACTACATCATCGGCCGGCGGTTCTCCGAACTCACCGGCGACGACCTCACCGATGAGGATCTCGTGGGTGCGTGGCGCATCGTGCGAGACATGCACGAGGCGCAAATGGCGCATCGCGCACTCACCGCCGAGAATTTGATGCTCGATGGGCACCGCAAGGTATGGGCGCTCGGCGAATCGCGCGGCACCGTCGCCGCAAGCGACCTTGCCATGCGCATCGACGTCGCCGAGCTGCTGTGCACGCTCGCGATGATCGTCGGAGCCGATCGCGCAGTGCGCACCGGGCGCCGAGTCCTTGGCGTCTCGACCATGGCTCGAGCGCTCCCGGTGCTCCAGCCGGTCGCGCTGTCTGCCCCAACCCGCAAGGCGATGCGCAAGCGTCGTGACCTCATGGTGCACCTGCGCGATGCGATCGTGGAGATTAGACCCGACGCCGACACCGAGCAGATCAAACTCGAACGGATCAAGCCGCGCACGCTCATCATGATCGTCGTTGGCGGTATCGCCGCCTATGTCCTGCTCTCCCAACTTGCGCAGGTCGATCTCGTCACCCTTGTATCGACCGCATCGCTGGAATGGCTCGCCGTCGCCTTCATCGCCGCCATCGTGACCTATCCGGGAGCGGCATGGTCATTGAGCGGCTTCGTGCCCGAACGACTCAAACTCAATCGAACCGTCATGGCGCAGGTCGCCGGCGATTTCGCGACCCTGGTCTCCCCACCCACGCTCGGCGCCATCGCCATCAACCTGCGCTACCTCACCAAGGCCGGGCTACATCCAGCTCTGGCCACCGCCAGCGTCGGTGTGTCCCAGGTCGCGGCATTCGTCATCCACATCCTGCTGCTCACGGGATTCGCGATCGCTGCGGGAACCCAGGCGGACTTCACCTTCAATCCGCCGCCATGGGCTGTCATCGCGGCAATCATCGTCGCGTTGCTGGTGGTCGCCGCATTCGCTGTGCCGATTGTCCGGCGCTATGTGTTCGGTCGAGTGCGGCCCCTCCTGCGGGAGGTGATCCCCCGGCTGGTCACCGTCGCCCAGCGGCCCACCAAGTTGCTCGAGGGCATCGGCGGCATTCTGCTGCTGAATCTCGGCTACATCATCACCCTCATCGCGTGCGTTCGTGCGTTCGACGGCGATCTCAACATCGCCGCCATCGCCGTCGTCTATCTCGCTGGGGCCACGATCGGGCAGGCGGCGCCAACCCCCGGTGGTCTTGGCGCGGTCGAGGCGGCACTCGCGGCCGGGCTCACTGCGGCTGGGCTGCCCGGCGGGATCGCGGTATCGAGCGTTCTACTCTTCCGCCTCATCACCTTCTGGATTCCGACCGTGCCCGGCTACTTCGCGTTCAATTGGCTCACGAAGAAGGGCGCGCTCTAGCGGTCAGCGCTAGCGTTCTCCTATGAGCGAAGAGCGCGTCACCATCACGCCCCTGGCCAATGGCTCCCTCGAGGTCACCGGACCGGTGACCGTCACCGCGACCGATGGCACACCCATCGAGGTCACCGACCGGACCTGGTTGTGCCGCTGCGGTGCCTCGGAGAAGAAGCCCTTCTGCGACGGCAGCCACAAGAAGATCGGCTTCACCTCGACCGTGGAGCCCCCGACAACCGACTAGTCGCACTGCATCCCCTATCACCGTCTCTGGGCGCGTCGTTCGCCGCTCCCAGAGACGGGCCCTGAGACACTCAGTCCCGCGGGGCTGATGAAGGGG
>JBDQGZ010000022.1:0-18355 GCA_040265115.1 Candidatus Nanopelagicales bacterium | reverse complement strand
GCTCGTCGAGGTGGCATCTGGTCGGCTACAGGCTGCACTCGACGTCACGGATCCGGAGCCGCTGCCGACCGAGCATCCGCCCGAGAAACTCCGCATCCACCATGCCCTGTGTCATCTCATCCAGCGGAACGGCCAGGATCACGACATCGGCCTCCGGGAGCACACGGGGAAGCTCGTCGAGGCTGTGCACGCCATCTCGCGTGGTCCGGGCAACCAAGGCGATCTCCACCTCGAAGGGCTCAAGTCGCGCGGCAATGGCGCGTCCGACACCGCCGGCCCCGACGATGACCACCCGACGATCGGCGAGCGCGTCGTAGCGATCGGCAATCCACTGACCGCGAGGCATCGCCCGGGCCATGTCGTCGATGCGTCGAAGGCGAGCAATCATCAGTCCAACAGCCAACTCGGCGGTGCTCGCGTCGTGCACCCCCCCGGCGTTGCACATCACCACTCCTTCGGGAAGGTGGTTCAGCGCGTGATCAAAGCCCGCGGTCGGTAGTTGAACAACTTCCAAAGCGGGCATCCGTCCCATGATCTCGAAGCCTTCCGCGCCACCCATGTAGGGGGGGACGTAGAAACGAACCGATGCAACATTAATTTCCGCGAGGGCGTCATAACCCTCGCAACCGAGCAAGGGTGTGTCGGGCACGAGACCCGAAGGCACGCTGATCATGGGATCACCCCACCACATCCGCCCTTCCTCGCGTCGCGTCCCCTGGATTTTTCGCCCATAGTGGAGATATGGGTCGTCGCTCACTCGCATACGTCTCGGCAATGCTCTGTGCTGGTCTCCTGGCTCTCACCGCCTGCTCCAGCGGTGGCCCCAACGCCACCGACCCGATCACAGATCCGCTGCCGGCACCGGCAAGCGTGACGGTTGCCTCGACGTTCACCGAGGGCCTGGTCTCGCCCTGGGGAATGGCGTTCGCATCCGACGGCACCACCCTGATCAGTGAGCGTGACACCGGACGGGTGTGGCTGCTCGATGCCACCGGTGGGAGAACGGAACTCGGGGTCGTTCCGGACGTACGCGCCGAGGGTGAGGGCGGCCTACTCGGATTGGCAGTCTCACCGGATCTGCCGGATCAGGTGTATGCCTACCTCACCACCGAGCGGGATAACCGAGTCGTTCGGATGGCCTGGGACCCTTCCGGGCTCGGGGAGGTCGAGCCGATCCTCACCGGGATTCCCCGATCGTCGATTCACAACGGCGGTCGCATCACCTTCGGCCCTGACGGGATGCTCTATGTCGCGACCGGGGACGCCGGCGATCCGTCGCTGTCGCAGGACCGCGACAGTCTCGGTGGCAAGGTCTTGCGTCTCACCCCCGACGGCGCGGTTCCCGCCGACAACCCCTTCACGGACTCTCCCGTGTTCACCCTCGGCCATCGCAATGTCCAGGGCCTGGCTTTCGACGATGCAGGGCGGGCCTGGGCGAGTGAATTCGGCACCAGCGAGGCAGATGAACTGAACATCCTGGAACCAGGCGGAAACTACGGCTGGCCTCTCTACGAGGGCGTGACAGATGCGCCCGGATTCATCAATCCGGTCGCCACATGGTCGCCGACCTCACTCGCTTCGCCGAGTGGCATCGCCTACGTCGGTGGGGAGTCCCCGGCGATCTATGTCGCCGCTCTTCGCGGACAGGTGCTCTGGCAGGTGCCGGTCGCCGACAATCGAGTCGGCGAGCCCGTCGCGTTGGATCTTGGGGACATCGGGCGACTTCGCACGGT
The DNA here is from genome assembly GCA_040265115.1 of Candidatus Nanopelagicales bacterium. Lineage (GTDB taxonomy): Bacteria > Actinomycetota > Actinomycetes > S36-B12 > S36-B12 > M55B157. Next base: position 16,622 of record JBDQGZ010000022.1, on the reverse strand, counting down.
CGAAGCTGTCTCGAACTCGACGCTGTTGTTAATGACGAGCAACACCGATGGACGAGGCGACCCTCGACCGGATGACGATCGCGTCCTCGTCCTCGAACTCGACGGCAGATGACAGCCGAACCGGGGAGGTGAGGTCTTAGGCGTCTTCGACGCCTCGCCTATTGCGCGTCTTCGACGCCTCGCCTATTGCGCGTCTTCGACGCCGAGGTGCGCGAGCAGCAGGGACCGCACCTTCCCCGCGTCCGCCTGGCCCCGGGTGGCCTTCATCACCGCACCCACGATCGCACCGGCGGCCGCGACCTTTCCGCCCCTGATCTTCTCGGCGACATCGGGTTGTTCGGCGAGTGCCCGCTCGATCGCAACCATCAGAGCCGAGTCATCGGAGACGACAGCGAGCCCGCGAGCGGCGATCACCGCGTCCGCATCGCCCTCACCCGAGATGATCCCGTCGAACACAGTGCGTGCGAGCTTGTCGTTGATCGTCCCCGAGTCGATGAGTTCCTCTACCCGCACGATGTCCGCCGGAGCGACCGGCAACTCGGCTGGGTCGATTCCCTTCTCATTGCTCACGCGAAGCAATTCACCAGCCCACCATTTGCGAGCCGCATCTGGTCCGACGCCGGCGGCGACAGAAGCCTCGACGAGTGGGAGCACTCCGGCGTTGACCAGAGACTCCATCTCGAAGGCGCCGATACCCCACTCGTCGGCCAGCCGTGACCGCCGAACGGACGGCTGCTCGGGGATGGTTCCGCGCAGCTGCTCGACCCACGCCTGATCGGGGGCGATGGGCACGAGGTCGGGCTCGGGGAAATATCGATAGTCCTCCGCCTGCTCCTTCGAGCGTCCCGGTGTCGTCACTCCGGTGTCCTCGTGGAAGTGACGGGTCTCCTGGGTGATCGACCCGCCGATATCCAGCACACCCGCCTGACGCTCGATTTCGCTGCGCACCGCCCGCTCCACCGAACGAAGCGAGTTGACGTTCTTCGTCTCGGTGCGCGTCCCCCAGTCATCACCGGGGCGATTCAACGACACGTTCGCATCGCAGCGCAGCGAGCCCTCCTCCATCTTCACATCGGACACACCTAGTTCGCGCATGATGTCGCGCAACTCTGCGACATAGGCCTTTGCGACCGCGGGTGCGAGTTCACCGGTGCCCACAATCGGCTTCGTCACGATCTCCACGAGCGGAATGCCCGCGCGGTTGTAGTCGACCAGGGAGTAGTCCGCGCCATGGATCCGTCCGGTCGAACCACCGGCATGAGTCAATTTCCCGGTGTCCTCTTCGAGGTGGACTCGTTCGATTTCGATACGCACCGTCTTGGTTCCCGAACCGTCCGGGAGCGGGACTGTGACGTCGAGATAACCATCGGTGCAAATCGGTTCGTCGTACTGGCTGATCTGGAAGTTCTTGGGCATGTCGGGATAGAAGTAGTTCTTGCGCGCCATCCGGCACCACTCGGCGATATCGCAGTGCAGGGCCAGCCCCATCCGGATGATCGACTCGACGGCACGCTCATTGATCACGGGAAGGGCACCGGGCATCGCCAGGCACACCGGGCACACCTGGGTATTGGGCGGCGCACCGAACGCTGTCGGACATGCGCAGAACATCTTGGACTCGGTGCCGAGTTCGACATGGACCTCAAGACCGAGAACCGGTTCGTAGCGGGTGAGAGCCTCGTCGAAGTCGACGATCTGGGGGGTCGTCGTGGTCATAGCGCCGGCGCCTCCTCGATGAGCAGGTGACCCCACCGGTCGAACAGGGCTCCTTCGACCGCAGCACCTGCCTGATAGAGCCGATCATCGGCCATGGCCGGAGCCATGATCTGCATGCCGACCGGCAGCCCGTCATCGGGCGACAAGCCGATGGGGAGCGACATCGCCGCATTGCCGGCGAGGTTGACCGGGATCGTCGCGATGTCATTGAGGTACATCGCAAGTGGATCGTCGAGTTTCTCCCCGAGCCGGAAGGCCGTCGTCGGAGCCGTGGGCGAGATCAGGACATCGGCCTTGTCGAAGGCTGATTGGAAATCCCGTTGAATGAGCGTGCGCACCTTCTGGGCCTGTCCGTAGTAGGCGTCGTAATAGCCGCTGGAGAGCGCATAGGTTCCGAGCATGATGCGCCGCTTGACCTCCGGGCCGAACCCAGCTTCGCGGGTGTCCGACATCACCTGTTCCACCGAGGCGTCACCATCGTCATTCGCGCGCAGGCCGTATCGCATGCCATCGAATCGCGCCAAGTTGCTCGAGGCCTCGCTCGGCAGGATGAGGTAGTAGGCCCCGAGTGCATACTCGAAGTGCGGGCAGTCGACCTCGACCACGTCAGCCCCGAGATGCGTGAGCAGTTCCACCGCCTCAGCAAAGCGCTGTCGCACACCTGGCGCGTAGCCCTCGCCGTCGAGTTGGCGCACCAGGCCGACCCGCATACCTCTGACATCGGCCCGCTCGGCCGCTGCCACGACATCGGGCACCGGCTGATCGATCGACGTCGAATCCCGGGGATCATGTCCGCCGATGACGGCATGTAGATGCGCTGCATCGAGAACCGTTCGTGCGCAGGGTCCAGCCTGATCGAGGCTTGAGGCAAGGGCTACCAGGCCGTAGCGGGAGACCCCGCCGTAGGTGGGCTTCACCCCGACCGTGCCGGTGACTGCAGCGGGTTGGCGGATCGAGCCGCCGGTGTCGGTGCCGATGGCCAGAGGCGCCTCGAAGGCCGCCACCGCCGCCGCCGAACCGCCCCCCGATCCGCCCGGGATGCGGTCGAGATCCCACGGGTTCCTCGTCGGACCGTAGGCCGAGTGCTCGGTCGAGGAGCCCATGGCGAACTCATCCATATTGGTCTTCCCGAGGATGACGACATCCGCTGCACGCAGTCGGTCCACCACGGTCGAGTCATAGGGCGGGCGCCAGCCTTCGAGGATCCGTGAACCGCAGGTCGTGGGCACTCCGCGCATCGCGAGAACGTCCTTGAGGGCGAGCGGGACACCGGCGAGACTGCCCAGTGTCGCCCCCGCCGCCCGCTTGGCATCCACGGCATCCGCGGATGCCAGGGCAGCGTCGGTATCGACATGAAGGAAGGCGTGCACAGCAGGATCGACCTGCTCGATGCGGTCCAGATGCGCCTGAGCAACCTCCCGGGCGCTGACATCACCCGCTGCGATGGCCGCTGCCAGTACGGTCGCCGGCTGGCGAACGAGATCGGCTTCCAGGGCAGAATTCGCCACCTCGATCACTCCTCGTCCAGGATGCGCGGAACACGGAATCGCTCATCCTCGACCGCGGGAGCCCCGCTGAGAGCGTCATCGGCCGTGAGTCCTGGCTTCGCAACATCGGGCCGAGTGACATTCACCAGGGGCAGCGGATGAGAGGTGGGAGGAACATCATCAGCCGCAACCTCACCCACTCGAGCGACGGAGGTCAAGATCACATCGAGTTGCTCGGCATAGTGATCGAGTTCATCGTCGGTCAGGGACAGTCGAGCCAGACGGGCGAGATGGGCGACCTGATCCCGGGTGATGGCGGCCATGGCGCCCATCCTAGGCAGAGGCTCTAGTTGCCCCCGACGGTGGCGACATCACGCGCAGCATCCGCCCCCTGCTCGAGCAGGATGGCGAATCCGGCCGCATCGAGGACCGGCACCCCGAGACTCAACGCCTTGTCGTATTTGCTCCCCGGTTTGTCTCCCACGACGACGAAATCAGTCTTCTTGGACACCGATCCACTGACTTTCCCACCGCGCTCCTGGACTGCTTCGGTCGCACCGTCCCGGGAGAATCCTTCGACTGTTCCGGTGATGACGATGGTGAGTCCCTCCAACAGCGTGGATCCACCCTCTGCTGCCGCATCGGCCATGCGCACACCGGCCGCTCGCCACTTGTCGACGACTGTTCGATGCCATGGTTCGGCGAAGTACTCCACGATGGCCTCAGCGATCACCGAACCCACACCATCGACCGCGGCAAGCGTTGCCTGGTCTGCCTCCGCGATGACCGATAGGTCTCGGAACTCCCGGGCGAGCGCTCGCGCAGCCGTGGGCCCCACATGCCGAATGGACAAGGCGACTAGGACTCGCCACAGTTCCCGATCCCTGGCCTGCTCGAGGTGGTGCAGTAACCCACGCGCGTTCTCCGTCAGCGGCCGAGGTTCTCCCTCGTGGTCTGGCTCGCGAGTGAAGTAGGGGCAGCGCGCAAGATCATCCGCAGTGAGGGCGAAGAGGTCTCCCTCATCGTGGACCAAGCCGCAGTCGAGGAGTGCTCGCGCCGATTTCTCCCCAAGCCCTTCGATATCCAGCGCCCCACGTGAGCCCACATGGAACAGCCGCTCGCGAAGTTGGGCCGGGCACGAGCGCGCATTCGGGCAGCGGATATCGACATCACCCTCCTTCTCCGGACGAAGAACGGTGCTGCAGTCAGGGCACGTGTCGGGCATCACGAACTCCCGCTCGCTGCCATCCCGGACCTCCACGACCGGGCCGAGCACCTCGGGGATGACATCGCCTGCTTTCCGCAGGAACACCATGTCGCCGATCATCACCCCCTTGCGGCGCACCTCGTCGGCGTTGTGGAGCGTCGCCATCGACACCGTCGAACCCGCCACCCTCGCTGGCTCCATCACGGCGAATGGGGTCACGCGCCCGGTACGGCCGACGTTCACGGCGATGTCAAGCAAACGAGTCCGCACGACCTCCGGCGGATACTTGTAGGCAATCGCCCAACGCGGAGCACGGGAGGTGGCGCCCAGACGGCCCTGGAGCGCGAGTTCGTCCACCTTGATGACGACGCCGTCGATCTCATGCTCCACCTCATGGCGTTGCTCGCCGTAGCGAGAGATGTAGGCCTCCACCTGCTCCAGATCCGCCACGACCTCGATGCGGTGGCTGACCGGGAGGCCAAGGCCGGCGAGGATCTCATAGCCCTGGCTCTGTCGAGCCAATTCCTCATCCGAGTGCGCGCCGATCCCATGCACGACCAAATCGAGAGCACCCAGACGCGAGATCGCCCTGTCGAGTTCTGTGCGTAGCCTGTCGATCCTCGATCTCTCGCGTTCACTTCCGCGCGAACGACCCTCGACCTCCGCGAGATCATCCCGCCGCCGATCGATGCGTTGGCGGAGCGTGCCTGCAGCCGCATTGCGCGGATTGGCGAAGAGCGAGTCGCCCGCCTGCAACTGCTCCGCATTGATCCGCTCGAACACCGCTGTGGGAAAGAAAATCTCACCACGCACCTCGATCAGATCCGGAACCTCACCACCGGCCAGTTGGTGTGGAATCGCGGGAATCATGCTCGCGTTGTACGTGACATCCTCACCCACCCGACCATCACCGCGGGTGGCCACGCTGACGAGTCGTCCGGATCGGTAGACCAAATCAACGGCGAGTCCGTCGACTTTCAATTCGCAGAGCAGTCCGGGCACCGAGCCCAGTTCACGCTCTAAGCGGGCAGCCCATGCTCGCACCTCATCCAGGGAAAAGGCGTTGTCCAAGCTCAGCATCCGCTCGAGGTGCTCCACCGGCTCGAACATCTCGGAGCGTTCCCCGCCCACCGACTGGGAGGGCGACTCCCCCGAGGCCAATTCCGGGTGGGCTGATTCGAGTTCGACCAACTCCCGGAACAGGGAGTCGTATTCCTCATCGGAGATCGTGGGCGCATCCTGCTGGTAGTAGCGCGCACGCGCCTCAGCGATGGCGTCGACAAGCTCGGCCCAGCGGGCACGTGCCTGGTCGGGAACACTCATCCTTACGGCTCCTGATTCTCGATGTCCGCATCATCTCGCAGGTGCCGAGCAGCCTCACGGACAGCCCGATACATCTCTCGGGCCTGCCTTTGGTCGCTGCCAGCGAGACCGCACTCCGGGGACAGCATCACGTTCTCTGCGACGGCCTCGATAGGGAATCCCCATCGATTGAGTTGATCGGCGACCGGGGTCGCTGCCAGCGAGGCATCCCGTTGCGCATCCACCGCTCGGCGTGGATCGAGCACGCCCAGAATGACCGACTCCCCCTCATCTAGGGCACGCCCGAGATCTTCCCCGGTCGCACTCGTCGGCAAAGGCGTCACCAGTCCGGAGAAGCCTGCACGGCGCACCAGAGGGACAGGTATGTCCCGCGCACAGCAGTGAATCCATGGCAGGGCATCCGCCCGTTGAATTCCACCGACCACCACGGCCAGATGCCCCTCGGCGGTCTGGGGATCAACGGCACGGTAGGTCGCGATCCCGCTCGCGGTGGACACTCCTCCGCCCAGGACAGTCGGCAGGGACGGCTCATCGACCTGCAGGACGATCTGCGCCATCGGGATCCGTCTGCGGATATCGCCGATATAGGACTCTGCCGCATCGGCGAGCGCGACCGCCAGTTCTCGGCAGGCACCATGATCTCGAACAGCTCGCTCGCCATTGCGCATCTCGACCGCGGCCGCCAGCGTCCACGGTCCGCAGATTTGAGCCTTCACTTTCGGTGCACCCGCAAAGTGCATCTCTGCAGCATCGAGATCCTCTGCCAGCCATGATGCGGCTCGACGCATCACCCGCCCTGGCGCGTCCGAGAAGCGCCAGCCCGCCGGTGTGGTCTCCACCGCGAGATCCGGCGCGAGTTCGGCCAGCATCGCCATCGTGCGACCCACCATGTCTGATCCCGGCCCGCGCGAAGGCAACTCCACCACATGGGGCAGGTCGGATAGTTCGCCCGAGACCATCCGCGTTGCCTCATCTGCGTCAATTCCTGGCAGCGACCCGACTCCGGTCGCGATCACCGCGTTCATCGCGACCAGGTCACGGGGTCGTCGAATGGATCGTGCCCGACCCTACGACCCGTGTGCCGTCGTAGAGAACCGCGGCCTGCCCCGGTGCGACTCCTCGGAGTGCCTCGTGCAATTCAATGCGCAGGGCTATTCCGGAGGCTGTCGCCGCCACCGTCACGGTCGCGGGCAACGCATCCCCGTGTGCACGCACCTGGACCGAACCCTCCCAGGAGTCCTCGATCGGTACCTCGGTCCATCGGGGTTCGATGGCGTCAATGACACGGATGCCGAGGAGTTCAGCAGAACCCACGAAAACGGTGCTGGTCGCAACATCGACATCCACGACATAGCGGCGCTCCCCCTCGGCCGCGGGAGTGGTGAGAGCCAGGCCGCGGCGCTGGCCAATGGTGAAGCCATAAGTGCCCTGATGCGAACCCAACCGCTCTCCGGACTCGGCATCGACGATGTCACCCGGTTGCTCTCCCAATCGCTCCCTCAACCATCCGGTGGTATCACCATCAGGAATGAAGCAGATGTCGTGGCTGTCCGGTTTTGAGGCGACGAGGAGTCCTCGCTGCTCCGCCTCCGTACGGACGTCGTCCTTGATCGAGCCACCGAGAGGGAACATCGAATAAGCCAACTGATCTGCCTGAAGAACACCGAGCACATAGGACTGATCCTTTGCCGGATCGACCGCACGGTGGAGTTGCCTGCCCGTCGCTGTGTCGATCAATCGCGCGTAGTGGCCGGTGCACACGGCATCGAAGCCTAGGCCCAGCGCGCGATCGAGCACTGCGGAGAACTTAATGCTCTCATTGCAACGCAGACACGGATTCGGAGTGTGCCCCGCCTGGTATTCCGCAATGAAGTTCTGCATCACCGACTCGGTGAACTCCTCATGCATGTCCCAGACATAGAACGGGATGTCCAGCGTGTCGGCAACCCGTCGAGCATCTCGGGCATCATCAGCGGAACAGCACCCTCGTGAGCCACTCACATGATCGGCACGCGCCAAGGCGAGATGAACACCGACGACCTCATGTCCATCATCTTGGATTCGAGCCGCCGCGACTGCCGAATCGACGCCACCGGACAGGGCCGCGAGCACTCTCATGACCGCCGCCGGGCAGATGCGGATGCGAGGACTGGTGCGTGAGTCATGTCGATGACGCGATGCGCGGACGTCCTGCCCGCCTCGCCCTATCGACGACCTCGGGCAGGACCTCGAGCAGCGCATCCACGTCCGCCTGCGTGGAATCTCGGCCGAGGGAGAAACGTAGGGTCCCGCGGGCAGTCATGGCATCGACACCCATGGCAAGCAGGACATGCGAGGGCTCCGGCACACCTGACGTGCAGGCAGAGCCGGTGGAGCAGGCGATACCTGCCGCATCGAGCAGCATGAGCAGGGCATCTCCTTCGCAGTCGTCGAAGGTGATCGCGGCGTTGCCCGGGAGACGCTCACTCGGCTTGACGCCGCCGTCGCCTTGCAATCGTGTTCCTGAAATCCTCGACAGCACACGCTCCACGAGATTCACCCTGAGAACCGTCAACCGAGCAGCAAGTTCCACCTGATCACGAATCGCATGCTCCATCGCGACTCCAAGTGCCGCGATCCCCGCTGCATCGATCGTTCCGGACCGCAAGTCTCGCTCCTGACCACCACCATGCAGCAGCGGCTCGAGTCGGGCATCGCGATCGACGATGAGGGCACCCACTCCCACCGGAGCCCCGATCTTGTGTCCGCTCACCGCCAGGGATGTGAGACCAGGCAGGGCCGCGTCAACGGGAATCATTCCGACGGCCTGAACAGCGTCGGTGTGGAAGGGAATTCCGGCGCTGCGACAGGCGTCGGCGATCTCCGCAATCGGCTGGACCGTACCGATCTCATTATTCGCCCACATGACGGTGCAGAGGGCAACATCGTTATCGAGCAGCTCCATGACACTGTCAATATCGACCCGGCCGATGGTGTCCACGCGTGGGTACTGAACCCGTCGCCCCTCGCGCTCCACGAGCCACTCGACCGGATCGAGCACGGCATGGTGCTCGATCGGTGAACACACGATGGTCCGGCGTTCCGGGGAAGCCCAGGCCGCCCCCTTGATTGCCAGATTGTCCGCCTCCGTGCCCCCCGCAGTGAACACAACCTCGCTCGGTCGCACGTGCAGGGCTGCTGCGATCTGCTCGCGGGCTTCCTCTACGACCCGCCGGGCGAGACGCCCAGCACGATGGAGCGAGGACGGATTGCCCACCTGGCTGGCAGTCTCGAGCCAGACCTCCTGAGCCTCAGGCCGAAGGAAGGTGGTCGCCGCGTGATCGAGGTATACCTGCGACGACATGGTTCGATGCTAGCGCGGGTCAAGCAGCGTCCGGGGGATCAGCCCTTGCGCTTGTTGATCTCGTCCGTCAGCTGAGGAACGACCGAGAACAGATCTCCCACGACGCCGAAATCCGCGAGCTCGAAGATGGGCGCCTCGGGATCCTTGTTGACCACGACCACGGTCTTCGACGTCTGCATTCCGGCGCGGTGCTGGATCGCTCCGCTGATGCCGTTCGCGATGTACAACTGGGGAGAGACCGTCTTGCCCGTCTGTCCGACCTGGTACTGGTGGGGGTACCACCCGGCATCGGTCGCCGCGCGGGAAGCACCGACCGCCGCGCCTAGGCTGTCTGCGAGCGCCTCGATCACGCCAAAGCCGTCCGCGCCATTCACGCCTCGCCCACCGCTCACGACGATTGCCGCTTCGGCCAATTCGGGGCGTCCGCCCTTGGCGGCCACGGTCCGATCGGTGACCTTCGCCAACTTGGCGGTATCCGAGACGTCCACCGCCACATCCACCCGGGTGCCGGCCGCCGGCGAGACCTGCGGAGCGACCGAGTTGACCCGCACGGTGATGATGGGAGTGCCGGAGGTCACCTTCGACTGCACGATCGTGGATCCACCGAAGACGCTCTGCGTCGCGGTGAGGTCAGCCGCCACGTTGACGGCATCGGTGATGACACCGGAGCCGGTCTTGACCGCGAGGCGGGCAGCGATTTCCTTCCCCTCAGCCGTCGAGGCGATGAGGACGGCACCCGGGTTGGCGCTTCCCATGATCTGGGCGAGCGCCTCGGCCTTCGGTGCCACGACATAGTCGACGAGGTCCGCGGAGTCAACGACATAGATCTTTTCCGCTCCATGCTCGGCGAGAGTGGCGCCCGCCGCATCGGAGTAATCAGGACCGAGCCACACCGCAGCCGGCGTGCCGAGCGTCCCGGCCAGCGCCAGGAGTTCGAGGCTGACCTTCTTCACGCTGCCGTCGGCTGCCTCGACGAGGACGAGGATCTCTGCCATGGGACGTGCCTTCCTTTCGAAACGTTCGCAGGATGGGAACTGGGGGTTGAGGGGTCAGACGAACTTCTGCTCGGAGAGATACTCCGCGATCTTTACGCCACCGTCTCCCTCATCGGTGACGACGGTTCCCGCAGCCTTGGGCGGACGGGCGGCGAACTCCGCCACACTTGTCCACGCGGCAGACAGTCCCAGGCGGGACGCATCGAGCCCGGCGTCGCCGATGGACAGGGTCTCGACAGGCTTCTTTTTGGCCGCCATGATGCCCTTGAACGACGGGTAGCGGGGTTCGTTGATCTTCTCGACCACACTGACCACGGCCGGGAGTGACGCCTCCACCGTGTCATAGCCGTATTCGGTCAGCCGCTCGATCCGAACGGTAGAGCCTGTCGCCTCCACCTTCTGCGCGAAGGTGACCTGGGGAAGACCGAGGTGTTCGGCAACCATGGCCGGGACGACGCTCATCCGCGCGTCCGTGGATTCCGAGCCGAACAGGATGAGGTCGAAGCCACGATCCTTCAAGACCTCCGCGAGCGCGTAGGACGTCGCCAGGGCGTCGGACCCGTGAAGGGCATCGTCGACGAGGTGGATACCCGCATCGGCTCCCATGCTGAGCGCCTTGCGGACAGTCTCGGCCGCACGCTCCGGGCCCATCGTCACGACGACGACCTCACCGGAGTCGGCCTCGGTGATCCGCAGAGCCTCCTCCACGGCGTACTCATCGAGTTCGTTCATCACGCCGTCGGCGGCCTCACGGTCGAGGGTCGAATCGTCATCGCGGAGTTTCTTCTCCGCCCAGGTGTCGGGAACCTGCTTCACGCACACCGCGATCTTCATGGACTGCTCCTCGGCAAAGTGACTACTCGTCGGTCATAGTTGTGATAAGCACGATGATAGGACGTTCACGCGTTCCTAGCGCGACGGGGTTGATCCGGCGCGGACTAGGGTCGGGCCCGATGAACGCCACTGTCCCGGACCCCCTGGCTCCGACAGGGGAACGCACTGTGCCCGGCCTCGCGCGGGAGCAGTACTTCTTCGCTCGCCACGAGGCGGTCTATCGGTGGATCACCCGGGAATTCGCCGCGCGCCTCGAAGGCACCGTGGTCGTCGACGCCGGCAGCGGGGAGGGATACGGCGCAGCGTTGCTGGCCGCGGCAGGCACGAATGTGACGATCGCGTTGGAATACGACGACACTGCCTGCCGGCACAGCTCGCCGACCTATTCCGCCATTCGCGTGGTCCAGGCCAACCTCGCGGCACTCCCCCTGCGCCCCCGATCGGTCGATCTGGTCGTCAGCCTGCAGGTCATCGAGCACCTGTGGGACCTGCGGGGCTTCCTCCAGCAGGTGTCCACGGCGCTCGTGCCCGGGGGAGCGTTCATCGCGAGCACGCCGAACCGACCGGTCTTCTCCCCTGGTCTTGGCCGAGGGGAACGCCCGATCAATCCCTTCCATGTCGAGGAATTCGACGACGAGCAGCTGCGCGCCCTGATGTCCGACGTCGCTCGTCCGCAACACGAAGATTTCCTGTTCGAGGAATCCACAATCGAGGTGTGGGGACTCCACCATGGGCCCCGGCTCCTGTCCTGGGAGGCCGACCACGGTTTGATCATGGACGCGCAGTTCTCGGCCATGACCGAGGACTCCTGGTCGCGCGACCTTGAGGACTTCATCGCCGGAATCGATGCGGACGACTTCGTCATCTCGCCGGACAGCGCCGGAGCCCAGGACCTCATCGTCATCGCGCGCACAGAGCAGGTCGAGCGTCCAGAACGCGTGGGGCGTCCACGACGATGACGTCATCCGCACCAGTCGTCGAGGATCTGGGCTCGCTGTGCTTCGTCCTGCACACCCATCTGCCCTATGTCGCTCACCACGGCACTTGGCCCGTGGGTGAGGAATGGCTCCACCAGGCGTGGTCGCACTCCTATCTCCCCGTCGTCGACCTGTTGAACCGACTGGCCGAAGACGGACGGCGGGATGTCCTGAGCCTCGGCATCACACCTATTCTCGCCGCGCAGCTCGACGATCCCTATTGCCTGCGCTCCCAGCACTCCTGGCTCGGCGATTGGCAGGCCAGGGCGGCTGGGCTCGCCGGCATGCGCGAGCCCTACCGTCGAGAGGCCGGAGGGCGCGAATACCGTGCCGCCACCCGAGCGCTCGAGCAGTTCGAGTCGCAGTGGTCGCGTGGAGCCAGCCCGATCCTCCGCCGACTCAGCGAGAGCGGAGTGGTGGAGATTCTGGGGGGTCCGTTGACCCACACCTTCACCCCCGCCCTCGAGGATCAATGGGCGAGGGCAACCCTCTCGGCCGGGCTCGATGACGCCCGGCTGAGGATCGGCCAAGCACCCAGCGGAATCTGGACCCCGGAGTGCGCCTACCGCCCGGGATTGGACGACGTCTTCCACGCCGCTGGCGTGGGCCACCTCATGCTCGAAGGCCCCACCCTTCTGAGCGCGGGCGCAACGACGGATAGACCTTGGCTACTCGGGGATACACAGGTGCGGGTCGTAGGTCGAGATCTCCCCCTGGCCTATCGGGTCTGGTCTCCACGCCGGGGATACCCCGGGGGACGTTGGTACCGCGACTTCCACACCTACGATCACGAGTGGGGCTTCCGCCTTCATCGCGTCACGGGAAAAGCGATTCCGCCGGAGTCGAAGGCACCCTACGAACCCGCTCGGGCACAGGAGTCCATCGTCCGGGATGCCCACGATTTCGTGTCAGCCGTGCGGGGACGACTGCTCGAACAACGCGCTCGCAACGGGGGGCGCCCAGGAATGGCCGTGGTCGCATACGACACCGAACTCTTCGGACACTGGTGGCACGAGGGACCCCTTTGGCTCGAAGAGGTGCTGCGCCAACTGCCGACTGCCGGCGTCACCCCACGCAGCATGTCGCGGGCCCTGGAACAACATGACGTCACCGGTCGTGTGCATCCAGACGAAGGCTCGTGGGGATCGGGAAAGGACTTCCGGGTGTGGACGAGCCAGAACACCACCGATCTGCGCGACTCACAGGAGCGCGCAACCCGACGTGTGCGAGATGAACTGGAGAATCTCGATCCACTCGTTCGTCATCATCGAGCCGATCAACTGACCATCTCGCTGCTCCTCGGACTGGCGAGTGACTGGATCTTCATGGTGGAAAAGGACAGTGCCGCCGACTACGCACGGGCACGTCTTCGCGACCATCTGAGTGACGTCGATCGCATCCTCAATGACCCCTCAGACAAGACGTGGCGAGACATCGCCGAACGTGATCGGCCCTACGGCCATGTGGATGCCCGCGCCTTCCTCACACCTTCCCGGTGACCCCCGTGGCGAGGGGAACAACCGATCCACGAATCCCGGAAGCAGTACCACCTATGCGTATGCTGCTCCTTCGTGCGGATCGCTCATCTGTCTTGGGAGTACCCGCCCACGGTCTACGGCGGTCTCGGACGCCACGTCCATGCACTCGCCGAAGCCCAGGCCGCTCTGGGTCATCACGTCACGGTCATCACCCAGGCCGCACCTGACGCACCGGCGGAAGAGACCGTCGCTGGAGTCCACATCCTGCGCGCACCCGAGACTCCACCCGACCTAACCTTCGACACCGAACATCTCCTGGCGTGGACACTTGCGCTCAATCATCGACTCACCAGTTCTGCGGCAGACGCGTGGAATCGACTGCGTCCGGACGTGATCCATGCCCATGACTGGCTCGTGGCTCAGGCAGCGGTCAACCTGTCGCGCATCGATGGCACTCCCATCATCGCCACCATGCACGCGACCGAAGCGGGACGCCATCAAGGATGGCTGCCCACCCCCTTGTCTCGATCGATCCACAGCATCGAGTCGTGGCTGGTGAGTCTCGCGCACGGTGTCATCACCTGCTCAGCCCACATGGAATCCGAAGTCATCCGCCTCTTCGATGTCCCCGCGGATTCCATTGCCGTTATTCCCAACGGGGTCGACACACATCGGTGGTCGCGCCGCAGGAGTGTCGGCGGAGCCCACCAGTGGAAGCACGATCCCGGTCCACTCCTGGTGTATTGCGGCCGACTGGAATGGGAAAAGGGTGTCCACACGTTGGTCGAGGCAGTCCCGCGACTACGTCGACGCTACCCCGACATCCAGGTGGTGATCGCGGGGAATGGTAGCCAACTCGATGCCTTACACGACCTGGTGAAGTCTCGACGGCTCAGGCGGCGCGTGCATTTCACCGGGTGGCTGCCCGAGAGGGAATTGCATTCCCTACTCGGTGAGGCGGACGCCCTTGTCGTGCCGAGTGTGTACGAACCCTTTGGTCTCGTGGCACTCGAGGGCGCAGCCCTCGGTACCCCACTCGCAGTCGCAAGAACCGGCGGGCTCGCTGAGTTCGCCGGAGCAGATGTCACCGCGCTCACCTTCGCTCCAGGCGATGCCACCGATCTCGCTCAGGTCGTGCGCAGCATCATCGATGACGAGCCTGCGGCGAAACGTCGTTCGCGCGCCGCCCGACGGCGCCTGCGGGAGCGACACTCATGGCCGGCGCTCGCCTCATCCACCGTGGACTTCTACACCCAAGCCGCCCAGAGTCGCCGAGCGCCACGATCAAGTCAGCCTCAGGACCTCACCGTCAATCTCTTGCAGGCCCCATCCGCCTAATCATTCCCGAGGGCGGTTCGACGAGCGGCTCGCTCCGTCTTGCGTTTGATGTCCTCGATGGCCGCACGCCTCTCTTCCAACCCCGCATGCACATCTCGCCGATCCTTCAATCTCACCGCGGGAACTCCGCCCATGATCGAGTACTCCGGAATCGCACCGCGCACGACAGAATTAGCAGCGAGCACACTGCCGTGACCGATGGTGGTGCCCCGAAGCACGGTCACCTTCGTGCCGATCCACACATCCGGACCGATCCTGACCGGTGATTTCACGATCCCCTGGTCCTTGATGGGGACATGAATGTCGTCGGTCACGTGATCGAAGTCGCAGATATACACCCAGTCCGCCACGATCGTGCCCTCACCGAATTCGATGTCCAGATATCCGTTGACCGTGTTATCCCGACCGAAGACACACTTATCCCCCACTCGCATCGTGCCCTCGTGGCAACGCACACGGTTCTCATCCCCGATGTGCACCCATCGACCGAGAATGAGCCGACCATAGCCACGCCTCGCATGAACCTCGACCCGTTTGCCGAGGAAGACGAAGCCCTCCGTGACGATGTGCGGGGATCGAAGCCGAAGCATGAGGAAGCGCCAGTAGCGAATCAGGTACCACCACGACCACGCGCGATTCCGCCACACCCATCGCAGCGAGGCCCAGGTCAGGAACCGGGCCTGGCGCGGATCACGGCCGCCGATCAGGGCCGAATCCCGGTGATGCACACGTTGTAGAACAGCTCATCCGGGACGATGCGCGCCATCACCTTCTCGTCTACGGCTGCCAACCCCTGCCAGGTGCGATAGGCGAACATCGCCCAATTCCATCCCAAGGCACCTGGCTTCACCGCCGCCTCGAAGGTGCGTACGGGCCAACCGAACCACGAGGCGGTGAGTTCCTCCGTCACCGTGCGGACGTCGATTGCTCCAGCCCGCATCGCGGTTGCTGCCAGGCGATCAGGATCGAATGCGTGCAGGTCGACCACTGATTCCAAGGCAGCGGCGCGCGACGACTCCTCGAGTTCCGCCTCGGGTCGCGCCCACTTCTCGCGCAGGGGTGCCCAATGAGTGACTCGACGAGCAGCCCACCAGGTCGCGCGCGACAGGGCGCGGGCGACGATGTCACCCCGCTGAGTCGGCTCCCCACAGATCACGAAGCGTCCACCGGGGCGCAGGACTCTCACGATCTCCCGAAAGGCCAGTTCGACATCGGGGATGTGGTGAAGCACCGCGTGCCCGATGACGAGATCGAACTCGCCGTCCTCGGCCGGGAGTGACTCAGCATCCGCCACTCGGCCTTCGACGTCGAGACCGAGGCCGCGGCCATTGCGGACCGCAACCTCCACCATTCCTGGCGAGATGTCGGTCACGACGCATGAATCGATGAAGCCGGCTTGCATCAGGTTCAGCGAGAAGAACCCGGTTCCGCTGCCAATCTCCAACGCCTTCGGGTAGGCCGATCTCGGCGTTCCCGCCGCATGCACGAAACGATCTCGCGCATAGCCGATGCATCGATCGTCATAGGAGATGCTCCACTTCTCGTCGTAGGTGGACGCTTCCCAGTCGTGGTACAGCACATTGGCAAGCTTCGGATCAGTCCATGCTCGCTCGATCTGGTCGACCTGTTCGCTCATGAACCGGTGAACTCCGCCTTACCGGGACCACTCTCGAGGAAGGAACGCATTCCGATCGATTGATCCTCGGTACCGAAGAGCGAGGCGAAGTGCACACGCTCGATCTCTAGACCATTGTCGAGGTCGACCATGCCACCCCGGTCGATGGATTCCTTTGCGGCACGCAGGGCGTAGGGAGCACCGACAGCGAACTGGCGGGCGAGCGCCATCGCCTCATCGAACACATCATCCGGAGCGACGACTCGATCGACCAACCCGATCGTGAAGGCTTCCTCGGCCGACACGAAT
>JBDQGZ010000021.1:0-18524 GCA_040265115.1 Candidatus Nanopelagicales bacterium | reverse complement strand
CCCAGATGGGATTCCCCGGCTACTTTCTCGTCGTGGCCGACCTGGTTCGTCATGCGAAAGACAATGGCATCCGAGTCGGACCCGGACGCGGCTCCGCAGCCGGCGCCATGATCGCCTATGCCCTGGGAATCACCGACCTGGATCCGATCGAGCATGGCCTGCTCTTCGAGCGCTTCCTGAATCCCGAGCGCATCTCGATGCCGGATATCGATATCGACTTCGACGAACGTCGGCGCGGCGACATGATCCGCTACGCCACGGAGAAATACGGCGAAGAACGTGTCGCGCAGATCGTCACGTTCGGATCGATCAAGGCAAAGGCGGCGGTAAAGGACGCTGCGCGCGTCCTCGGCTACCCCTATGCACTTGGTGATCGCATCACCAAGGCGATGCCTCCATCGGTGATGGGCAAGGACATTCCGCTCTCCGGGATCTTCGATACCGAGCATCCCCGCTACAAGGAGGCCACAGAGTTTCGCGGGCTGTACGAGGCCGAAGCAGATGTCCGCGCGGTCGTTGATACCGCCCGAGGGCTCGAGGGGCTGAAGCGTCAACCGGGGGTGCACGCGGCAGGCGTCATCCTGTGCCGTGAGCCACTGATGGACGTGATCCCCGTGTGGCGTCGGGAGCAGGACGGGGCGATCATCACCCAGTTCGATATGGGTGCCTGCGAGTCGCTCGGCCTGTTGAAGATGGACTTCCTCGGGCTGCGCAATCTCACTGTCCTCGATGACTGCCTGCTCCACATCCAGTCGAATCGGGGCGACACCGTCGTGCTCGAGGGTCTCACTCTCGATGATCGACCGACCTATGAACTCCTCGCTCGGGGTGAGACTCTCGGGGTGTTCCAGCTCGACGGTGGACCGATGCGATCGCTCTTGCGCTCCATGCAGCCGGACAACTTCGAAGACATCTCAGCGGTGCTCGCGCTGTATCGTCCGGGCCCGATGGGAGCTAATGCCCATAACGACTACGCCGACCGTAAGAATGGTCGAAAGCCGGTCGTACCCATTCATCCAGAACTCGCCGAACCCCTCTCGGACATCCTGGACGACACCTATGGCCTGATCGTCTATCAGGAGCAGGTCATGGCGATCGCGCAGAAACTCGCGGGGTACTCCCTCGGCAAGGCGGATCTACTGCGTCGGGCCA
Organism: Candidatus Nanopelagicales bacterium; assembly: GCA_040265115.1. Lineage (GTDB taxonomy): Bacteria > Actinomycetota > Actinomycetes > S36-B12 > S36-B12 > M55B157. The sequence continues at coordinate 17,372 of JBDQGZ010000021.1, read as the reverse complement.
TGGGCAAGAAGAAGAAGGAGATCCTCGAAAAGGAATTCGTCCCCTTCGCCGAGGGGATGACGGCGAATGGCTACAGCGAGTCGGCGATCAACACGCTGTGGGAGATCCTCGTCCCGTTCTCCGATTATGCCTTCAACAAGGCGCACACCTCCGGATATGGGCTGGTGTCCTATTGGACGGCCTACCTCAAGGCGAACTACCCACAGGAGTACATGGCCGCGTTGCTCACCAGCGTCCAGGACGACAAGGACAAGATGGCGATCTACCTCAGCGAGTGTCGCCGCATGGGTATCAAGGTCCTTCCTCCTGATGTCAACGAGTCAGACGCGAACTTCACTCCGCGCGGTGGCGACATCCGCTTCGGTCTGGCCGCTGTGCGCAACGTGGGAGCCAATGTCGTCGAGTCCTTGATAGCGACCCGTACCAGCAAGGGTCGCTATGCGGACTTCGTCGATTTCATCGACAAGGTCGAGCTTTCCGTCTGCAATAAGCGCCTGGTGGAAAGCCTCATCAAGGCAGGTGCCTTCGACAGCCTCGGACACACGCGCCGGGGATTGCTCTCGGTGCACGAGCAGGTGATCGACTCTGCCATCGACCTGAAGCGCGCAGAAGCGGTCGGCCAGTTCGACCTCTTCGGTGGCATGGGGGTCGGTGGTGGGGACGACGCCGAGGCTGGGCTTGGCATCACCCCTGACATACCGCTTGGCGAGTGGGAGAAGACGACCCTCCTGGCTTTCGAGCGCGAGATGCTCGGCCTGTATGTCTCCGACCATCCCCTGCATGGTCTCGAGCAGGTTCTGGCGTCGGGGACCGACACGACCTTGGCGCAGGTCATCACGGGCGAGCGCAGCGACGGGCAGATCGTCACCGTGGGCGGCATCGTTGCCGGGATTCAACGCAAGACCACGAAGCAGGGTTCGCTGTGGGCCATCATCAATCTCGAGGATCTTGAGGGCTCGGTGGAGGTCATGGTGTTCCCGCAGACGTACAACGCCGTGGCGACGCTCATCGCTGAGGATGCCGTGCTGTTCGTCCGTGGTCGGGTCGATCGACCCGATGAGGATTCGCCGCGCCTGGTCGCGATGGAGATCACCGCACCCGATCTCGCTGAGGCACCGGCGGGACCGGTGCGACTGTCGATGGCGGCCGCCCGATGCACTCCGCCCATCGTGGAGCGGCTTAAGGGAGTCCTCGCCGCCCACCCAGGTGCAACGGAGGTGCATCTGCACCTGACCTCCTCGGGCCGCACCACCGTGATGCGCCTCGACGACCGGCTCCGAGTCACCCCGGGACCGGCCCTGTACGGCGATCTCAAGGCGTTGCTGGGTCCGACGTGCCTGGCCTGAAGGCCCGCGACGGAGCGGCCCTGGTCGCACTCGCGGGCGGGCTCGGTGCTCTCCTCGGGGTCGCGTGGTGGTGGATCGCTCCCCGCGTCGTGCTCGACGTCTATGGGGACCTGGCCTATCCCGTGGAGTATCAACCCGGTGGCTACATCGCCGACGAGGGGTGGGCGGCGATTGCCGGCATCCTCGGTGGTGTCGTGATGATTCTGATCGCCGGCTGGGCTTCCCGTCGGCGTCGCGGGCAGTGGTGGGACATGTCTGTCCTGGGATGGTCGGTGCTGGCTGGCCTTGTGGGCGCTGTATTCGTATGGGTGGTCGGCGAAGGGCTGGGGTCGGTGGACGTCGAAGCAGCCATCGCGGCGGCCGGTGATGGGGGGAGTTTTGAGGCGCCGCTGCGCTTGCGCATGCCTGGAGTCCTTTTCCTGTGGCCCTTGGCGAGTGCTGTGGTGTTTGCGGGCGTGTCGATCGTGGCGTGGATCATCGATCGGACGCACGCGCCGTCGTCATGATGGTTGCGGTCTTCCCCCCGGTGAGGGTGATGAGGTCGTGGGGGGAAAGGGAAATCTCCATGCCTCGTCGCCCGGCGGAGACGTAGATCGTCCGCAGGGACATCGCACTGGCATCGAGAATGCTGGCAGTGCGGCTGCGCTGACCGAGTGGCGAGATGCCGCCGAGGACGTAGCCGGTGAGTCGCTGGGCTCGGTCGGCATCCATCATGACGGCTCGCTTCCCGCCGTGCGCCGATGCGAGGGCCTTGAGGGAGAGCATGGAGGACACCGGGACCATGGCGCAGACCGGCGTCCCATCGACCTCAGCGAGGAGTGTCTTGAAGACGTGGGTCGGGTCGAGGCCGAGTGCTGTGGCTGCTTCGATTCCATAGTTGTCGCTGGCCGGATCGTGATCGTAGGTGTGGATCTCGAACTCGATTCCGGCCTGTTGGGCGGCTGCGATCGCAGGCGTGGCGGCAGTGTTCCGACGAGCCATGGGCAGCGTCAGTTCGCGGATGGGAGGGCTGAGGGGAACTCCACCGCCGGGAGCGATGGGATGACCTGCATGAGGTTGATCTCGTAGCGAAGTCGTCGGAGTTCGACGCGAAGGCGTTCGCCATCGTCGGGAATCTCCAGGAGGTGTTGACGATCGGGTAGGTCGAGGACGACAGCAGCGGCGATCAGATAGGACAAGACGCCCGGATCATCCGGAAGGTCATCGGTGCTCTCCACTGAACTTGTGAGCAGGCTGCGATAGGTCGCGAAGGCGGAGGCAACCTGGGGGAGCAGGATCTCTGCGTCGTCACCGGCCTCCTCGGGCAGTTCGGTGACCTCCGCCTGGTAGTAGCTGCGATCGTCGAGCAGTGTCCCCATTCTCACCCGTGTCGTGCCGACGGTGACGAGGTCGAAGCGGCCGTCCTCATGGGGACTGATTTCGCGGATCGTGGCGATCGTGCCGACGTCAAACAGGGCGCGAACACCGTCGGTGCCCACCTCTTGACCGTCACGGATCGCGATGATGACGAACTCTCGTTGATCCTCGGGTAGGTCAGACAGGTCCGCCACGAGGTCGCGGTAGCGCTGTTCGAAGATGTGGAGGGGCATGACAAGGCCGGGAACGAGGACCGTGGACAGGGGAAAGACGGGCAGGATGCGAGGGTCGGGCACCCGATCAGCGTACGACCTAGACTGAGGGCATGCTGCGAGACATCGACCTGCGTGGATCCCATGCGGAGCCTCGCTCGGTGCTGCCCCGAGCCGCCCTTGACGTTGAGGAGGCCACCCAGCGGGTCAGGCCGGTCATCGAGGACGTGCGGGAGCGCGGGGCGGCTGCCGTGATGGAGTGGACCGAGCGATTCGATGGGATCCGTCCGGCACACCTCAGGGTCCCCGGCTGGGCGATCGACGCGGCCGTCGAAGCCCTTGATCCCGCCGTCCGTGCGGCTCTGGAGGAGTCCATCCGACGTGCGCGCATCGTCCACATCGACCAGCGGAGAGTCGACACCACGACGGTCGTGGTGCCGGGTGGAACGGTGACCGAGCGATGGCTTCCGGTCCGACGGGTGGGCCTCTACGTTCCCGGTGGACGCGCGGTGTATCCGAGCAGTGTGGTGATGAACGTCGTGCCCGCCCAGATCGCCGGCGTGGAGTCCCTCTGCGTGGTCTCACCCCCTCAGGCTGATCACGGTGGCCTACCCCATCCGACGATTTTGGCGGCGTGCGGACTTCTCGGCATCGAGGAGGTCTACGCCGTGGGAGGAGCGCAGGCTGTCGCGATGCTTGCCTACGGTGTGGAATTGCCGGAGGACGCGACGACGGGCGCTAGCGTCGAGAGCGCCTGCGAGCCGGTGGATCTCGTCACCGGGCCGGGCAATATCTGGGTGACCGCCGCCAAGCGTGTCCTCAAGGGCGTCATCGGTATCGATAGCGAGGCCGGGCCGACCGAGGTGGCGATCCTGGCCGATGAGACCGCCGATCCCGCTCTCGTCGCAGCAGATCTCATCAGTCAGGCTGAGCACGATGTTGTTGCCGCGGCGGTGCTGGTGACGACCTCTGCTGAGTTGGCGGATCGAGTGCGAAGCTGCGTGTCGGAGCAACTCGCGCGCACGAAGCACGTGGAACGCATCACTGAAGCCCTGTCAGGCCCGCAGAGTGGAATCGTGCTCGTTGATGACCTTCAGGCGGGCATCGCCGTGGTCGACGCCTACGCCGCAGAACATCTGGAGATCCACACTCGCGATGCCCGAGAGGTGGCGATGCGGATCCGGAATGCCGGAGCGATCTTCGTCGGCCCGCACGCGCCGGTGTCCCTCGGTGACTACTGTGCCGGGTCTAATCATGTGCTGCCGACCGGTGGCTCTGCGACGCATTCCTCCGGGCTGTCCGTGCAGACCTTCTTGCGCGGAATTCACATCATCGACTACGACCAGCATGCGTTGGCAGATGTCGCTGACCACGTGGTTGCGCTCGCGCACGCCGAGGATCTTCCGGGGCATGCTGCCGCGATCACCGTGCGTTTCACCAGCGACGGCCCGTCGTGACATCGACCTGGCCGCCGCTACGCGAAGAGCTTCGCGGGCTCACGCCCTACGGAGCTCCCCAGATCGATGTTCCCGTGCGGTTGAACACCAACGAGAATCCGTTCGCTCCCTCGGTGCAGCTCGCCGAGTCGATCGGCTCAGCTGTGACCAACGCAGTGCGAGAGCTCAATAGGTATCCGGATCGTGACTCCTTGGGATTGCGTGCTGACCTCGCCGCCTATGTCGGCCGGGAATCCGGGGTGAGCATAGAGCCGATGGAAGTGTGGCCGGCCAATGGTTCCAATGAGGTGATGGCACATATCTTCTCGGCCTACGGTGGACACGGCCGGTGTGCGCTGGCCTTTACCCCCACCTATTCGATGTATGGCCAGTATGCGCGTGATTCTCACACCGAACTCGTGACGGTTCCTCGCTCTGAGGACTTCACCGTCGATGCTGAGGTGATGGCAGGGGTGATCGCTGACCATCAAGCTGATCTGATGCTCATCACCTCCCCGAATAATCCGACCGGAACCGCGATGCCCCTGTCGATCATCGAGCAGGCGTGTCGAGGTTCGTCCGGGATCGTTGTCGTCGACGAGGCCTACGCCGAGTTCCGACGTCCGGGAACACCGAGTGCGGTGTCGCTCATCGGGCAGCACCCGAATCTGATCGTGACCCGGACGATGAGCAAGGCATTCGCCCTTGCGGGAGCGCGGCTCGGCTATGCGATGGGGCAGGTCGAGGTCCTTGCCGGTCTGCAGATCGTCAGGCTCCCGTATCACCTGTCGTCGGTCACGCAGGTCGTTGCGAGGACTGCGCTGTCGTACTGGCAGGAACTCCAAGCGCAGGTCGATGTCCTTCGGCAGGAGCGGGATGATGAGGTGTCCTGGCTACGTCAACAGGGATTCGCCGCGGCGGACTCGGATGCCAACTTCATCCTGTTCGGTGTGTTCGAAGATTCGCATGCCGTGTGGCAGGCACTCCTCGATGAAGGCGTTCTGGTGCGCGAGAGCGGCCCGGAGGGCTGGTTGAGAGTGAGCATCGGAACTCCATCGGAGAACGCAGCATTCCGCGATGCGCTGCTCACTGCAGTGTCGGCATCGGGCATGATCGACCTCGGTGCTGACTGAGACAACGGCGTTGGCGGAGTAGACGAGGGAGCTGGGATGTCGAGAACCGGTCGCGTGGAGCGGACGACCAAGGAAAGTCGCGTGCTGGTGGAGATCGATCTCGACGGTACCGGCGTCGCCACGGTCTCGACCGGGGTGCCGTTCTTCGACCACATGCTCGCTCAACTGGGCAAGCACGGCGGATTCGATCTCACCGTCGAGACCGAGGGCGACCTCGAGGTCGATGCCCATCACACGGTCGAAGACACCTCCCTCGCCCTGGGCACAGCATTCCGTCAGGCGCTCGGGGACGCTGCGGGTACTCGGAGATACGGCGATGCCCTGGTGCCTCTCGACGAGACGCTGTCTCAGTGTGCCGTGGACCTCTCCGGGCGCCCCTATCTCGTGCACGAAGAGCCCGACATCGTCGAGTTGATCGGCAGTTACGACACAACGCTGACGCGCCACATCTTCGAGTCCTTCGTCGCGACGTCGCAGATCACGCTGCACGTCCGGGTCCTCAGCGGCCGGAACGCGCACCATGTCGTGGAGGCCCAGTTCAAGTCATTCGCGAGAGCCCTTCGAGACGCGGTGGCACTGGATCCCAGAGTGGTGGGCGTTCCCTCGACGAAGGGGACGCTGTCCTCCCGCGAATCGGTCTCGTGAACTGGTTTCCGGTCATCCTGCTCGGCCTCGGAGCCTTCCTGGCCGGGGGTGCCTACTCGATGTACTCCCAGGGGAAACGTATCGCGATGGTCGTGCTCATCATCCTGTCGGTGATGTCGCTCGCCGCGGGTGCGCTGTATGCCTGGGACGCCACGTGAGTCGTGCTCGGGTCGCGATCTTGGACTACGGCTCGGGGAATCTGCGCTCGGCGCAGCGTGCCGTGGAGCGGGCGGGGGCGGAGGTCGAGGTGACCCGCGACCCCGATTCGGTCATGTCGGCCGATGGCCTGGTTGTTCCCGGGGTGGGGGCTTTCGCGGCCTGCATGGCCGGTCTCGAATCCGCGAATGCTCCGCGCCTGATCGATCAGCGTCTCGCCGGTGGTCGCCCCGTGCTCGGGATCTGTGTTGGGATGCAGGTGCTGTTCGATCACGGAGACGAACACGGTGTTCGGACCCGGGGGCTGGGCCAGTGGCCGGGAACCGTGGAACGACTCCACGCTCGCGTCTTGCCGCACATGGGGTGGAACACTGTCGAGGCCCCGGCGGACTCGGTGATGTTCGCCGGCCTCGCTGATGAGCGGTTCTACTTCGTGCACTCCTATGCGGCTCGGGAGTGGCTGCTGGTCGACACGTCACCGCTGCCGGAGCCGCGTGTGACGTGGTCGGAGTATGGCGAACCCTTCGTTGCCGCGGTGGAGAACGGATCGCTGTGGGCGACGCAGTTCCACCCGGAGAAGTCTGGTGATGCCGGGGCACAGCTGCTGAAGAATTGGGTATCGACTCTGATCTGATACCAGAGTGCGCAACCACTGTGTGGCTACATGGCGCGCAGGGTGGCAGAGCGGGGAGTGTGGGAGGAATGCGTGGCGAAGGAGCGAGCCAGGCGACGAGCGGAACGTGAGGCCTTGGCCGAGGTGGAGCGTGCTCGTCGTGCGCGTGAGGTTCAACGTCGAGCCCGGTCCCGGGCTCGACGTGAACGGCTCCGTGGTCTCGTTCCCGACCGACCGCGAACCGCACCGGGTTTGCTGGCCAGGCGCCGTCGTCGACGGCTAGCCGTACTCGCCGGCATCATCATCGTCATCTGCGCGATCGCCTGGCCGTTGATCCCAGACTGGGGTGGGCGCATCCTCCTCGCCCTCGGGCTGCTCATGCTCGCCCCCGTCGCGTGGGTGCTGTCCTTCGGCAGGGTGTGAGTCCCCGGGTAGGGTGCGGCTCATGGCCCCGCCTCCTGAGAAGCCCGTCTTCACCCTGCTCCCCGCCGTCGATGTTGCCGATGGTCGCGCCGTGCGCCTGGTTCAGGGTGCCGCCGGCACCGAGACCGACTACGGCGATCCGATCGAGGCGGCGCGTGGCTGGGTCGAGCAGGGCGCGCCTTGGATCCATCTGGTCGATCTCGATGCCGCCTTCGGTCGCGGTGAGAACCGCGCGGTGCTTGCCGCTGTCGTGGAGGCCGTCGGCGCCGATGTGCACGTTGAGATTTCCGGGGGCATCCGCGATGACGCTGCCCTGGATGCGGCCCTGGCCACCGGTGCGTCACGGGCAATCGTGGGGACCGCAGCCATGGAGAACCCCGACTGGGTGCGATCGGCTATCGGCCGTCATGGGGACCGCATCGCGGTGAGCCTCGATGTTCGGGGCCACACCCTGTCCGCCCGCGGGTGGACGACGGAGGGTGGCGATCTGTTCGAGACCCTGACGCGGCTCGACGCCGATGGATGCGCCCGTTACGTCGTCACGGATGTGGAGAAGGACGGCATGATGCACGGCCCGAATCTGCATCTGTTGAAGAAGGTGTGCGACCACACTGATCGCCCGGTGATCGCCTCCGGAGGGATTTCCCGCCTGGAGGACCTGCACAAGCTTGCCGATCTGGCCAGCCACGGCATCGAAGGCGTCATCATCGGTCGTGCTCTCTATGAGGGGGCCTTCACCCTCGCGGAGGCCGTCGCGGCGATCGAGCCGCGTTTCGACCTGTTCTTCTGGGGGCCTCCACGCCCGTGACTCTGGCCACACGCGTTATCCCCTGCCTCGACGTCGACGCGGGCCGGGTCGTCAAGGGCGTGAACTTCGTCGATCTCCGTGATGCGGGGGACCCGGTCGAACTCGCCCAGCGCTACGACTCGGAGGGCGCTGACGAACTGGTCTTCCTGGACATCACCGCATCGAGCGGCGATCGGGAGACGACCTACGACGTGGTGCGCCGGACGGCGGAGCAGGTCTTCATCCCACTCACCGTGGGTGGCGGTGTTCGCAGCGTCGAAGATTTCGATCGACTCCTTCGTGCGGGAGCGGACAAGGTCAGTCTCAATACCGCGGCGATTTCACGCCCAGAACTCATCAATGAAGCCGCCGAGCGCTTCGGCGCGCAGTGCGTGGTGCTCAGCGTCGATGCTCGCCGCTGCAGCGATACCCCGAGCGGTTTCGAGGTGACCACGCATGGAGGTCGGACGGGAACCGGCGTCGATGCCATCGCCTGGTCGAGTGAGGGCGCACGCCGAGGGGCAGGGGAGATCCTGCTCAACTCGATGGATGCCGATGGAACGCAGGACGGCTTCGATATCGAGTTGATCAGGCTTGTTCGGTCAGTCGTCGACGTCCCGGTGATCGCTAGTGGTGGCGCTGGCGCCGCCGGCGACTTTCCCTCCGCGGTCGAAGCGGGGGCGAATGCCGTTCTTGCGGCGAGCATCTTCCATTTCGGCACGGTGGGAATCGGTGAGGTGAAACAGGTCCTGCTCGAGGCTGGCCATGTCATCAGGCCGGTGCCCGCGCCCGCCTGACCGATCGGGAGAATGCACGCATGGACGAACCTTCGACGACGAGAGTCCCTGTGCGTTTCGGAGCCGATGGTTTGATCCCGGTGATCGCTCAGGACGCGGGCACCCGGGAAGTGCTCATGCTGGCCTGGATGGATGCTGAGGCCTTGCGGCGAACGATGACGACCGGTCGAGCCACCTACTACTCGCGCAGTCGCCAGGAGTACTGGGTGAAGGGCGAGACATCCGGGCATACCCAGTCGGTGCGAGAGATTCGCACCGACTGCGACGGGGACACGCTGCTGCTTCTGGTCGATCAAGTCGGCCCCGCCTGCCACACCGGCACGGCGTCATGCTTCGACGATCGAGTGCCCGACGAGGGAGCACCGTGATGAAGCCGCCACCACTCGGCGTCACCTCGCCGGATCTCGATGCATTTCGAGACCTCGCTCGCGACCGCCGCGTAATCCCCGTCATCCGACGATTGCTGGCCGATGGTGAAACACCGGTCGGGTTGTACCGCAAACTGTCGAGTGAGCGCCCGGGCAGTTTCCTGTTGGAGTCGGCCGAGCACGGACGGGCCTTCAGTCGTTACAGCTTCATCGGAGTTCGCAGTTCAGCGATGCTCACCGAGGTCGACGGGAACGCGCACTGGTGGGGGAAGGCTCCGGTGGGCGTGCCCACCACCGGTGATCCGCTCGCCGCGCTCCGCGACACATTGCAGATCCTGCACACTCCTCGGGCCCCGGGACTGCCTCCACTAACGGGGGGCATGGTGGGCTACCTCGGCTATGACGCGGTGCGCAGATTCGAGCGGGTCCCCGATGCCAATCCCGATGAGCTCCATGTGCCTGAACTCGGCTTCTGTCTGGCAACCGACCTCGCCGTCCTCGATCACGCTGATGGCTCGGTGTGGCTGATCGCGAATGCCATCAACTACGACGCAACCGATGAACGAGTTGACGAGGCCTATGCCGATGCGGTGCACAGGCTCGACGCCATGGAACGCTCTCTGGAAGGACCGGCAGCTTCGACAGTGTCCACCTTCGATCCAGACGCGCGCATCGACCCGATCCGCCGGACCAGCGATGAGGATTATCGATCCAGCGTCGAGGCGGCCAAGGAGCACATCCGGGCTGGAGATGCCTTCCAGATCGTGGTCTCACAGCGATTCGATGTTGAATGCCCGGCGACTGCACTCGACGTCTATCGCATCCTGCGCACGACGAACCCAAGTCCCTATATGTACCTGTTCCGCATCCCCGACCTGCACTCCGAAGAGGACGGGGTTGCTTTTGACATCATCGGATCATCACCGGAAGCCTTGGTCACCGTCAGTGAGGGCCGGGCACGGGTGCATCCTATTGCGGGAACGCGTCCTCGAGGTACGACTCCTCAAGCCGACGAGTCCCTTGCCGATGATCTTCTCGGCGATGCCAAGGAGCGAGCGGAACACCTCATGCTCGTCGACCTCGCTCGCAATGATCTGGGGAGGGTGTGCTCGCCGGGATCGGTCGAGGTGGTGCAGTTCATGGCCGTGGAGCGGTATTCCCATGTCATGCATCTGGTGTCGACGGTCGTCGGTGAGCTGGGGGAGGGGCGCACGGCCTTCGACGCGCTGGGATCGACGTTCCCCGCCGGCACTCTGTCCGGGGCTCCGAAGCCGCGCGCGATGGCGATCATCGACGATCTGGAACCGGCTCGTCGTGGACTCTACGGCGGCTGCGTGGGGTACCTCGACTTTGCCGGCGACCTGGATACGGCCATCGCCATCCGCACTGCCCTGGTCGCCGATGGCCGAGCGTATGTCCAGGCGGGTGCCGGAGTGGTGGCGGACTCCGACCCCGCCGCCGAGGATGCGGAATGCGCCGCGAAGGCTGCCGCTGTCCTTCGGGCCATCGCACTGGCGGGGACCTTGACCAGGGTCGGGGGAGACGTGGTGTCCGTGGGAGTCGGCTCGTGACGACTCGGCGCTTCTATGCCATGACCCTGCTGGTGATGGGACTCGGGGGCTTGGGCGCCGTGGTGGCCTACGGCGCGACCTGGGTGACCGCGACGGTGCCGGTGTTCGCTGGTGAGCCCACTCCGACTCGCATCGTGGAACTCACGGGTTCGATGCTCATTCCGTTCGGCTCAGCTGCGGGGTGGGTCGGATTGGCGTCGATGGCCGGAGTGATTGCGACCCGTTCGTGGGGACGGGTGGGGATCGGGATCATCGCGGCGCTCGCGGGGGCTGCGGCTGGTGTGCCTGCCCTCGCGTTCCTGCTCAGCCGCGGCCCGCTGGTGAACTCCGCACTGAAGGGTGACGAGGCGCTGTCGGTGCAGGGAAATGCGTGGTGGTTGATCGCGGCGCTTTCAGGTCTGGCCGTGATGGTCAGCGGGCTGCTCACTGCGCGGTTCGGCCGATCGTGGTCGGCGATGTCGCCGCGATACGAACGCGAACGTAGCGACCAGCCAGGAGGTAGCCAGGACGGACGGGGGCAGGATCGCAGCGGATCCTTACAGATGTGGGATGCCCTCGATCGAGGCGAGGACCCGACCTAAGCGTCGACTCCGTGGTTGTTCCCGCCCGGTTGCTCAGGCGCGGGTGACCTTGCCGGCCCGGATGCACGAGGTGCACACGTTCAGCTTCTTCGGGGTGCGACCGACGAGAGCGCGGACCGTCTGGATGTTCGGATTCCAGCGCCGCGGGGTGCGTCGGTGCGAGTGGGAGATGCTGTTGCCGAAGCCCGGGCCCTTGCCGCAGACGTCACAGGTGGCAGCCACGGTGTACTCCTTGGGTCCAGATGTGCATCGAGTGATGGTGGATGGTGCGCTGGCTCACATGAGCCGACCCGCAAGGATAGCCCACACCGGGCCGAGTCCGCTCACGCAGGGCCGATGGTGAGCCTCCTCCCGCTACCGTGGGGCCATGCTCACCCTTGACGCCCGCGGTCTGTCGCTCTGGCTGGGCGCGTCCCTGGATGCCCTGGGTGAAGCGAGGACAGCTATCGACTCCCTCAATGTGTTCCCCATCGCGGATGGGGACACGGGGACGAACATGTACCTAACCCTGGAGTCGTGCTGGGAGGCGGCGATCGCCACCGGAACGCCGGAGTCGCTGGCCGAGATCAGTGAGGCCGTCTCCACCGCGGCAATCCTCGGTGCACGGGGGAACTCCGGGGTGATCATGGCCGAAGCACTCCGGGGGATCTGCAGTGTGCTGTCGGAGGTGGAACGAGAAGGTGACTCACCACCGATCGTCGATGGGCGCCTCATCGCGCGGGCTCTGCGCGCCGCCAGCGATCGAGCACGGGCGGCGGTCGCCCATCCCGTCGAGGGCACGATTCTCACGGTCGCCGAAGCTGCCGCGCAGGCGGCTGAATCGCTGGCGGATTCCGCGGCGAACGCTGATGGGACCCTCATTCGGGCCCTGCTCCAGATCTCCGAGCGCATGCATGCTGCGCTCGCTGCGACCACGGACCAACTGCCGGTACTCGCTCAGGCAGGGGTGGTCGATGCAGGTGCCCAGGGACTCGTCGTCGTGTACGACTCCCTCCTCGATGCAGTCTCTGGGGTGCGTCGTCGACGTGAGCCGGTGGTGGGGCGCGCGCGAGATGACATCTCCCCGTCCGTTGGTTCGCCTCCCGCCCCAGCGGCACATACAACGGGTGACTTCGAGGTGATGTTCACCTGTGAGGCGGATCAGGTGATCATCGACGAGGTACGGGAGGCGCTCGACGCTGCCGGTGACTCTCTCGTGGTGAGCGGGGGCCCGCGACTGTGGAGCGTCCACGTCCATGTCGACGATGCGGGTGCGGCGATTGAATCGGTCTTCGAGCGGGTGAAAGCGACCCATGTGAGGATCAGTTATCTGCCCAGCCAGCAAGGTTCAGTGCAGACAGATCAGATGCGACCCGGCCAGCTCCGGCCAGGCCGGGGAATCGTGGCCCAGGCGCACGGACCGGGTGTCCAGGCCCTACTCGAGGCAGCCGGTGTCCAGATCGTGCACGGCAGACCCGATCGTCGCCCTGCAACAGCGGAGATCCTCGCCGCTATCGAGGCGCTCGGATGTGCCGAGGTGGTGGTACTGCCCAGTGATGGTGACACCATTCCCGTCGCCGAGGTTGCTGCGGACCGTGCACGCGAAGCGGGGCAGCGGGTGACAGTGATCCCCACCCGTAGCGTCGTCCAGACACTGGCGGCTGTCGCCGTCCATGACGACGGTGCCCGCTTTGACGATGCTGTGGTCGCGATGGCGGACGCGGCTCGTGCGAGTCGGTACGGCGCCATCACCATTGCCTCACGTGAGGCGCTCACCACTGCCGGCCAATGTCGGGTGGGTGATGTCCTCGGGCTGGTGGAGGGCGACATCGTCGAGATCGGAATCAACCCAATCGAGGTTGCCGAGGCGATCCTGCGGCGGCTGCTCTCCAGCGGGGGAGAGCTCGTGACGTTCGTTCTCGGAACGGAGGCACCCCACGGTGTGGCGGACCGGCTGTGCGGGATGGTGATCGCGGAGAATCCGGGTGTGGACGTCGAGGTCATCGATGGGGGGCAACCCCTGTGGCCCCTCATCATCGGCGTCGAATAGCTGCCCTCGGATGACTGTGATGAACACCTTCGATATCGACGCCTCCCTCGGCTCCATCATTGGGGGGAAAACCGCAAGATCACTGGATGAGACCTTCGGCATTCGCACCGTCGGGGATCTGCTGAGCCACTATCCCCGGCGCTATGTCGACCCGGGGGGCATGAGCGATCTCACCGCGCTGACCACGGGCGATCACGTCTCCGTACTCGCGGAGGTCGTGTCCTCGAAGTTACATCGACCCGGGGGCGAGCGTTCGCGCAAGTCCCGGGTCGAGGTCGTCATCAGTGACGGAAGCGGAACCCTGACACTGGTCTTCTTCAATCAGCCAGGGCGGAAGAATCAATGCGCGGTGGGGCGCAAGGGCTTGTTCGAAGGGGTCGTATCGAGTTTCCAGGGTCGGCGACAACTGACCCATCCGCGATTGCTGATGCTGCCGTCGGATCCGAGTGACCCGGATTACGCGGAAGCGGTCGAGTTGTTCACGGATCGCTTGATTCCGATCTACCCCGCGTCTAAGGCGATGCCGACCTGGAAGATCTCTCAGGCGGTGGGATACGTGCTCAAGGAATTGCGCGCGCACCCCGAGCTGAACGACAGCATCGATCCGCTTCCGGTGGAGATTCGACAGCTTCGGGGACTCATGGACCTCACCGAAGCGTGGCAGGCCATCCACCTGCCCACGGATCTGGAGCAGGTCAACCGAGCAGAGGAGCGACTGCGCTTCGATGAAGCCTTCACCCTCCAGACGGTGCTTGCGCAACGGCGGGAACGCCTGCGGGCGGTGACCGCGACCCCTCGACACCGCCGGGATCGTGGAGTCTTGGCGGCCTTCGACACGCAGAACCCCTTCACCCTCACCGAGGCACAGATGCGAGTCGGCGATGAGATCTTCACCGATCTGGGAGCCGGTCATCCGATGCATCGGCTGCTGCAGGGGGACGTGGGCAGCGGAAAGACCCTGGTGGCGCTGCGGGCGATGCTGGCTGTGGTCGACTCTGGTGCCCAGGCGGCTCTATTGGCGCCAACCGAGGTGCTTGCGCAGCAGCATTTTCATACCCTTCAGCAACTTCTTGGACCCTTGGCGCGCGGAGGAATGCTGGACGGAACGGACAACGCAACGTCGATCAGCCTCGTGACCGGGTCCCAGGGAGTTCGCGCGCGCAGGAAGGCGCTGCAGGACCTTTCCTCGGGTACCAGTGGCATCGTTGTCGGCACCCACGCGCTACTCGAAGACACGGTGGCGTTCGCTGAACTGGGTCTGGTCGTCATCGACGAGCAACATCGTTTCGGGGTGGAGCAGCGCTCTGTGCTCGCCCAACCACTCGCGGATGGGACTCGACCGCACGTGCTGGTGATGACGGCCACGCCCATTCCCCGTACTGTGGCCATGACGGTCTTCGGCGACCTGGACGTGAGTGTCCTCGATCAATCACCAGAGGGCCGCCAGCCGATCGCGACGCATGTCGTGGCGCCCAGGGAGAAGCCCAGGTTCCTCGCCCGAGCCTGGGAGCGCATCCGTGAGGAAGTGGCGGCAGGGCACAAGGTCTATGTCGTGTGCCCGCGCATCGGGGACTCGCATGCAGGTCCTCCGGATGCGGAAGAAGCAACGGATGCAGGCGATGTGGACACGCAGGAAGTCGGGGCGCACGAGACCTCCACGATGGCCAGCGTTCTCGATGTCGTGGCCGACCTCCGGGAGACGCTGCTGCCCGGCCTGCGTGTCGGCATGCTTCACGGGCGCCTGCCTGCGGAGGTCAAGGAGCAGATGATGCGCGACTTCGCGGCCCCTGCGGATGATCCGAGTGCCGTCGATGTTCTCGTGGCGACGACGGTGATCGAGGTGGGTGTCGACGTGCCCGACGCCACCGTCATGGTCATCCTCGATGCGGATCGGTTCGGCATCTCGCAACTGCATCAGTTGCGCGGCCGTGTGGGGCGCGGGAGCGCCCCCAGCCTGTGCCTTCTGGTGACGTCGGCTGAACCGGGCTCGCCGGGTCGCGAGCGACTGGAGGCGGTGGCGTCGACCACGGATGGATTCGCCTTGGCGCGAGTCGATCTCCAGGCCCGCAGGGAGGGTGATGTTCTCGGAGCTCTGCAGTCCGGTCGACGTTCATCGCTTCGGTTGTTGCAGGTGCTCCGAGACGAGGACCTCGTCATTGCCGCGCGGGAAGAGGCCAGTGCCCTCGTCTCAGCTGATCCGGATCTCCGCGAGCATCGACGACTGCGGTCGGCGGTGGCCCGGCTCCTCGACGATGACCGAACCGACTACCTCGACAAGGGGTGACCGGCATGCGCATCATCGGCGGCACCGCGCGGGGGCGACGCCTTATCGCCCCACGGGGTGCGACCACCCGCCCTACCTCTGATCGTGTTCGTGAGTCGCTCTTTGCCACTCTGGGGTCGCGTCGGGGGTCTGGGGACTCGCCCTGGGAATCAACGAGGGTGCTGGACCTCTTCGCCGGATCCGGAGCCTTGGGCCTCGAGGCGTTGAGTCGGGGGGCGGGGTCGGTCGTGTTCGTCGAAAGCAACCGATCGGCTCTGACGGCCCTACGCCGCAATATCGAGGCGGTCGACCTCCCCGGATCGAGCGTTCTCGCCATCGATGCCTGGCGGTACGCCTCAGATGCGGCCGGTCCCGCCTTCGACCTCGTGTTCTGTGACCCGCCCTACTCGGTCGACGGGGAGCGGATCTCCACCCTCGTGGCAAGCCTTATCCGCGGCGGACGATTGGCGGTGGGATGCGATGTGGTGGTCGAACGGGATATCCGATCGCCGCAGGAGCCCTGGCCGCCGACTTCAGATCTGATCGACCTCGATCGACGTGCCTACGGGGAGACGGCCCTTTGGTACGGTCGCTACGAGCCGAGCGCTACGTGCGCCACGTGATCGACGAAAGGATCGGTTGAGATGCGAACCGCGGTGTGCCCGGGATCGTTTGATCCGGTGACCAACGGGCACCTCGACGTCTTCTCGCGCGCCGCGGCTCTGGCCGATCGGGTCGTGGTGGCCGTCCTCGTCAACAAGACGAAGGCCAGCCTGTTCACCGTGGAGGAGCGGATCGAGATGCTTCGTGAGGTCGTCGCTCCCCTTGGCAATGTCGAGGTCGATTCCTTCCACGGCCTGCTCGTCGATTATTGCCGCGACCACAACGTTCAGGCGATCGTGAAGGGTCTACGGGCTGTCAGCGATTTCGACTACGAGTTGCAGATGGCTCAGATGAATTACCGACTCGCCGGGGTGGAGACGCTCTTCATCTCCACGAACCCCCTTTACAGTTACCTCTCGTCGAGCCTGGTCAAGGAGGTGGCGGCTTACGGCGGCAGCGTCGAGGGCCTGCTTCCTTCCACCGTCGTGACGAAGTTGCTGGCCAAACTGCAGGAGAGGGCGTAGCCGCAAGATGGATGTCGACGAGAAACTCGAGGAACTCGCGCGGTTGGTCGAAGAGGCCAAGTCGGTCCCCCTCTCGACCTCGTGCATGGTGAACCGGGCCCAGGTTCTCGATCTCATCGAGGAGATCCACGATCTCCTCCCGGAGGCCCTTACCCACGCCGATCACCTGCTTGCGGATCGCTCCGCGGTGGTCGATGAGGGACGCCGGGAGGCTGACCGCATGATCTCGGAGGCCCGAGAGGAACAGCAGCGGATGCTGTCCCAGCACGAGGTCTATCTCGTGGCGGTGGCCGAGGCGGAGGCGATTCGAGCGGAAACGGCCGCCGACTGCGAGCGGATGCGCCGGGAGACCGACGACTACATCGACTCCAAACTGGCCACCTTTGAGATCGCTCTGCACAAAACCCTCACGGTGGTCGAGCGAGGGCGGGACAGGATTCGGGGTGCGGCCGAGGAGGAGATCCACGGAGGAGACGAGCCCCTTCCGGAGTAGTCCCCACCCCTGCGATTCGCCCACCCCGACCCCGGT
>JBDQGZ010000020.1:0-18669 GCA_040265115.1 Candidatus Nanopelagicales bacterium | reverse complement strand
CTGCTGCTGCTGCTTTTGCCGGTTGCGCGCAGGACGCATGATGAGCAGGTAGAACACCACCCCGATGAGAAGGATGGGCAACAGGGCGCCCAGGCTGTCCAACGGTTCCACCTCGCTTGATGACGTCGAATCTCACGACTGCGGCACCCTTGGGGACACCGCTTCCAACCACGACACCCTAGCGTTCAGGGTCCGGGGATGGCTCCTGCGGGCCGGTGAAGTCCAAAGCGGGTTGATCCGGGACCGATCCGGCCGCCGGAGGTCGCAGTCCCAGGTGCTCCCAGGCAGCCGGTGTTGCCACCCTTCCGCGTGGGGTCCGCAGCAGTAGACCTTCGCGTACGAGGAAGGGTTCGGCCACCCCCTCGACGGTCTCGGTTTCCTCCCCCACAGCCACGGCCAGGGTGGACAGACCCACCGGGCCTCCACCGAATCGGGACACGAGCGCCTCGAGCACTGCTCGGTCGAGTCGGTCCAGACCGCGGGGATCCACCTCATAAAGGTCGAGCGCGGCCTGGGCGGACGTGTGCGTGATCCGGCCATCCCCATGAACCTGCGCCCAGTCGCGAACCCTTCGGAGCAGTCGATTGGCGATGCGGGGGGTGCCCCGGGAGCGGTGGGCGATCTCGGCGATCCCCGGCTCGTCGGCGTCGATCCCGAGAAGCGAGGCCGACCGCACAAGGATCGCCTCCAGATCCGCCGGATCGTAGAAGTCCAGATGCGCGGTGAAACCGAAGCGGTCCCGAAGCGGTCCGGGCAGGAGCCCGGCGCGCGTCGTGGCCGCCACCAACGTGAAGGGGGCCAGATCGAGGGGGACGGCGGTGGCCCCCGGACCTTTGCCGATCACGACATCGACACGGAAATCCTCCATCGCCATGTAGAGCATCTCCTCCGCAGCGCGAGCGGTGCGGTGCACTTCATCGAGAAAGAGGACTTCGCCAGGTTGAAGGCTGGAAAGCACGGCCGCCAGATCCCCCGCATGCTGGAGTGCGGGGCCCGAGGTGATGCGCAACGGGGCGTTCAGTTCGCGCGCGATGATCGTGGCCAAGGTGGTCTTGCCCAACCCGGGCGGTCCGGAGAGCAAGACATGATCGGCGGGCCGCTCCCGGCGACGCGCCGCTTCGAGGACGAGGCCGAGTTGGGCCCGGACCCGATCTTGACCCACGAACTCCTCGAGAGCCGTCGGACGCAACGCCCCCTCGACCACACGGTCATCGAGATCCGCAGCAGCATCGACGAGTCGATCCTCGTCCCAGTCCTCCGCGTCGGAGCGGTCCACCATTTCCACCTCCGCCTCAGGCTCGATCGAGGGCCTGGAGGGCGGCCTTCAACAGCGTTCCCAGATCCGGATCAGGGCCTTCGAGTCCGAGGTCGTCGCGCTGGGCGATCATTTCGACAGCACGCTCGGCATCCCTGCGGTTCCAGCCCAGGGACTCCAGGCCCGCGCACACACCTTCGCGCCAACCACCCCGGGCCGGGACCGATCCTTCACTCGACGGGGGTGCAATACGTCCGGCAAGTTCGAGCACGATCCGCTGAGCTCCTTTTGCCCCGATTCCCGGAACCTTTGTCAAGATCGAGTGGTCACCTGCCGCCACGGCCCGGCGGAGCTCATCCGGTGTCAAGGTTCCGAGTAGCGCCAGGGCGATGCGGGGCCCGATTCCACTCACGGTCTGCACCGCTTCGAAGGTGTCCCGCGCGTCGGCGTCAGCGAATCCATACAGCGTGAGGGAATCCTCGCGCACGACCAGGACCGTGGCGAAGCCCTGTCGTTGTCCGACTCGAGATTGCATGGCGGTCTGCGGCGTGCAGAGAAGTGTCAGGCCCATACCGTGAACATCGATGACGACTCGATCAACTCCCACGAATGACACTTCTCCGGCGACGGACGAGATCATCGTGGGCTACCTGCCGCGTGAGAGGCGAGCGCATCGGCGTAGCGCTGCTCACCCCCGAATCGCCAGATGTCGGTGATGGCCAGTGCAAGAGCGTCGGCAGCATCCGCTGGCTTCAGCGGAGCGTCGATATTGAGCAAGCGTTTGATCATCGCTGTCACCTGCGCTTTGTCCGCCCGACCTGAACCTGTCACCGCCGCCTTCACCTCGGTGGGCGTGCGCCATGACACCGGCAACCCGCGACGCGCCGCAATAAGAACGGCCACTGCCCCCGCCTGGGCCGTCCCCATCGCCGTGCGCACGTTGTGCTGGGCGAAGACTCGTTCGATCGACACCCGATCAGGGGCGTGAGTATCGACGAGGCGGTCGATGTGACGCTCGAGGGTGAGCAGACGATCGCCGAGTTCATCCTCGGTCGGGGTGCGCAGCACCTCGACATGGACGAGATCAAGCCTGCGACCCGCTGACACAGCGACCACGCCCACACCACAACGGGTCAACCCGGGGTCGATCCCCATCACCCGCATGCGCGCTCCCTGGCCCCATCATGTGTCGTGATCCTGTGCCGTGACCGTGTGCTGCGATCGCGTGCCACGAGTCGACCGCTCCCGGTCGACACCCGGACGCCTGGGGCGACCAGACCGCGACTCGCTCAGACGAACAGGTGTACGGGACGTTACCGCGTTTCCGTGGCCGCTTCACGCACCGCTCTCGCCTTCGGCGTGCCGTCGGCCTTCCGGGGCCGAATCAGTGGATCGAGCGGTCCCACCGGCTGATCAGTGACCTCGGCAAAGCCGACCCGAAGATCCTCGAGCAGCTCCGCCAGGTCCGGAACCGCCCGGTCATCAGCTGAGATCCCCACGAAGGCTGAGCCGTCGTAGGTCACCATGGTGACGTTGACCGCCGCCCCGATCGTGGCCACGAGGGGATACATTCCCACGGCCCGCGCGCCGGCAAGGTAGAGCGGGATGGGCGGTCCGGGGACGTTACTCGTCGTCACATCGCTCGCTCGTGCCGCCTGGGTGAGCACGGGCATGGGAATAAGCCAGCTCACCTCGGCGAGTGGATCGGCCATCCGGAGCGCAGGCTCATCGCGCCAACGTTCGACAATCTCGTGTGCGACATCCATCCGCTCAGTCACGCTCAAGCCGGCGATCGGCATCTCGAAACGCGCGATGGTGACCGCATTCGCCGCCTGGCCAGAACGGTCTCCGGGATCACCACGCAGGCTGATGGGCACGTTGAAGCGCAAGTCGTCGGCCACCAGGCCGTGTCGAGCGTGGAAACGATCCAGCCCAATCCCCACGGCTGCCATAAAGGCGTCGTTCACGCTTCGCCCCTGGCTCTTGGCGGTTGAGCGCAACCCGGCGAAAGGCAGATCGAAGGCGCCGAAGGAGTACGTCGTCCCCCGCTCGGTCATGACTGGTGACAGCGGACCGTCGGGCACAGCCGCAAACCGTGTGACCGAGCCCAGCGTGTCCAGGGCCTGGCTCCACGTGCCCACCGGGTCGGAGACCGAGCCTCGGGCAAGATCAGCGAGCAAACCAGCGGCGCGTTCCGCGGCCGCCACTCCGCGTCGGACATTGTCACTGATGTCGGCAACACTGACCTGGGCCTGCGATGCTGCCTCCGGTTCGGGCGGCTCGGGGGTAGGTGCCTCATTGGGATCGGGATCAGGGCCAAGTTCGAACAGCGACAACCCGATCATCACGGCCGCCTGCCCGTCCGCGATCGAGTGATGCAACTTCAAGAGTGCAGCTGCGCGTTTGCCCGGCAATCCTTCGACGAGGGCCATCTCCCACAGCGGTCGATTGTGATCGAAGTCGTCGAGGCTCATCCGACGCGCGACGGTGAGCAGATCGTTCCAGCTGCTCTTGGGAGGCAACACCCAGCGGTAGAGGTGCAGATCGAGGTCGAAGTCGGGATCAACGGCGAGACGTGGCGCAGCAAGCCCGAAGGCACCTCTCATCGGACGCTGACGGAGCACGGGCACCAGTCGGGTGAGCCTGTCGATGCGCTTGCGCAGCCGCTTCCACTTAGGAGCGCTGTCGAGCAGCACCAACGCGACGACCGTTGATCGAAGCGAAGGGTCTCCGGCTGCAGTGCGCCAGGTCGCAGCATCCCATCCGGTGAGTTGACGTCCGGTTCCCTCAGGCATGCTTGCCCTCCCCTGTCCTGTGCGGGTGGTCGCCGCAATCAACTACGTGCGGCGTCTGCCTCATCCTGCTACGCATCGAGGGCTGCGAGGACCTCATCGCTGATATCAACGTTGGACCAGACCGACTGCACGTCGTCTGAGTCCTCCAGCGCCTCGACCAGCCGGAAGACTTTCCGGGCGCCCTCCTCATCAACGGGAACCGAGACACTGGGCATGAAGGTCGCCTCAGCGGAGTCATAGTCGATTCCGGCATCCTGCAGGGCGGAGCGAACCGTCACCACATCTCCGGCCTCGCAGACGACCTCGAAGGATTCTCCAAGGTCGTTCACCTCCTCAGCACCGGCCTCGAGCACCGCATCGAGGATCGAATCCTCGTCCACTCCCTCGGCCGCGGGCACCATCACGACACCCTTGCGAGCAAACAGGTAAGACACCGATCCGGGATCGGCCATCGATCCGCCATTGCGAGTGAGCGCGACGCGCACCTCGCCGGCCGCGCGATTGCGATTGTCCGTCAGGCATTCGACGAGAACAGCGACGCCACCGGGGGCATACCCCTCGTACATGATCGTCTGCCAGTCCGCGCCACCAGCCTCGGCGCCAGACCCTCTCTTGACGGCCCGCTCGATGTTGTCGAGCGGCACCGAATTCTTCCGAGCCTTCTGGATCGCGTCGTACAGCGTGGGATTTCCGGCTGGATCGCCACCGCCTTGCCGAGCGGCAACCTCGATGTTCTTGATGAGCCGGGCGAAGAGCTTGCCCCGCTTCGCGTCGATGGCGGCCTTCTTGTGCTTCGTGGTCGCCCACTTGGAATGGCCGCTCATGTTCGTTCCCTCACTATCGATCGTCCCTTAGGTCCCGTGCTGGCTATCTATCACCATCTGCACGAAATAGTCGTGCATTCTATGGTCGTCTGTTAGTTCGGGATGGAACGCCGTGGCGAGCAGGTGCGCCTGCCGAACTGCCACGATCCTATCGTCGATGCGCGCTAGCACCTCGACGTGCGGCCCAGCCTCCACCACCCACGGGGCTCTAATGAAGATCGCCCGAAACGGAGCCTCGCCGAGGACCGAGATGGGCAGGTCGGCTTCGAAGGAGTCCACTTGTCGGCCGAAGGCATTGCGTCGCGCTGTCACGTCCAGACCGCCGACACCCTGCTGATCGGGCCGGCCGCCCTCGATGCGATCGGCGAGCAGAATCAATCCCGCGCAGGATCCGAAGCACGGATGACCGCTCCGACGAAACTCACGCAATGGCTCGAAGAATCCTTCGCGTTCGGCGAGGATCGACATGGTGGTCGACTCGCCACCGGGCAATACGAGCCCATCGATACGTTCGAGATCTTCCGGGGACCGCACAGATGATGCGACCGCGCCGCTGGTTCGCAGCGCATTCACATGTTCTCGGACATCACCCTGCAGGGCGAGGACGCCGACGCGAGGAGCGTGGCTCACCAGCCTCGATCTTCAAGTCGGTGATGAACCGGCAAATCGGCGACGTTGATCCCGACCATGGCCTCACCGAGTCCCCGGGACACCTTCGCCACCAGGCTCGGATCGTCGTAGTGGCGGGTGGCCGCCACGATCGCTTCCGCACGCTGCTGGGGGTTGCCGGACTTGAAGATGCCCGAGCCTACGAAGACGCCATCCGCGCCGAGTTGCATCATCATTGCGGCATCGGCCGGAGTCGCGATTCCGCCCGCGGTGAACAGCACCACCGGCAGGGCTCCGCGCTCTGCCACCTCGACGACGAGGTCGTAGGGGGCAGACAGTTCCTTTGCAGCCACATAGAGTTCATCGCGCGACATCGAGGTCAGCGATCGAATCTCACCGAGGATGCGGCGCATGTGTGTCACGGCATTGGAGACATCGCCGGTGCCCGCCTCACCCTTCGATCGAATCATCGCCGCACCCTCATTGATGCGTCGCAACGCCTCGCCGAGGTTGGTGGCTCCGCACACGAAGGGCACGGTAAAGGGCCACTTGTCGATGTGGTTCGCGTAATCGGCGGGCGTCAAAACCTCGGACTCGTCGATGTAGTCGATCCCGAGCGACTGCAACACCTGCGCCTCGGCGAAATGCCCGATGCGAGCCTTCGCCATGACCGGGATCGTCACCGCGTCAATGATCTCGTCAATCATCTCCGGATCTGACATCCGGGCCACTCCGCCCTCGGCACGGATATCCGCGGGCACCCGCTCCAGCGCCATCACCGCAACAGCACCGGCATTCTCGGCGATGCGCGCCTGCTCGGCATCAACGACATCCATGATGACGCCGCCCTTGAGCATCTCCGCCATGCCGCGCTTGACGCGATCAGTTCCGGTTGTGGCGTGGGGTGCTGAAGACTCTGTAGACATTTCGACCTCTCGACTACCGTGCGGATGAACCCTGATTCGACACCATCGTCGGGATGACGCCGTTGAGCAGCACCGACGAATCGGCGTGACCCCATGGTAGGGCCACCGGGGCGGATCAGCGCACCATGGGCTGATCAGCGCAGGACAGGCTCACGGTCGGAGTCGAGGAGCACGATCCACTCCTGGCCGACTGCGAACGGCATCGGCGAACCGTCGGGGAGGAGGAACCGGGTGCCCTCGCTCAGGCTCGGTCGCTCCCAGGTCACCGGCCACATGCGGCCATCGCGCAGCACGACCGCCGACCCACTGCCCACGGTCTCGATGAAGGGGGTAACTCCGCCGAACTTGTCGCCGTATCCGGAATCGCTCTGCTCGACCGACTGGATCACTACGGTCGCCGCCCGTTGGGGCCCGCCCTCGCTGGAGCGCGAATCAGACCCATCGATCACGACAACGTAGTTGCCAACCTCAGGGTCCCAGCGGAAGCCGACGGAGGACGAGGGCCAGGTCGCGGTGATCTCCTGCACCGGCTCACCACCGGCGGGAGGCTCGGCGGAGAACTCCAGACCAATATCCCGCGCGAGCGCCGCCTCGTCGAAGACGCCGAGGACATCGTTGGCTCGGATCATGTGGTCGACCGGCGAGGGCCTGGCCGCATCGTTGAACCACCCCGCGTAACTGGCATTCGCCGACGCGTCGAGGAAGGCAGCCTGGGCGAGGGAAGGAAGCAGTTTCGATTGGGCACCGGAATAGGCGAACGCGATGCCACCGAACGGCGCGAGAATGTCGATATCACTCACCCGCGCCGAACGCACGGGCCCGACGACATCGGGGATCTCGCTGGAGAAGACAGCAATGAGTCGGGTGAGTCCCCATTCGACTTCCTCGACATAGACCAGATCCGCGGCCTGCAGCCCGGCGTGCGGCTGCGCTGCCCCGGTGTTGTCGATCTTGACCGCCAACACCGGCTGGTCCGCTCCGCCGGATCGACCGGAGAACGGCGACGCATCCGTGATGCTCTCTGGAGTGGTGGAGCTCGGAGACGGCGAGGCCGTCGAGGCGGACACGCTCGGCGACGCGGAACTGCTGGTCGCCTCATCCGCGGAGTCCTCTCCGCCACCGCACGCGGCCAGAGCCAACACCAACACGACGCCCCCCACCGCCGCGACGATATGAGGCCTGTGGGACCAAACTCCACGCATCCCCCTACGGTACGTCCTCACACTGGCGGTCCAGACAGTCCAACCGGCGGCGTGTCGTCCATCTCGACAGTCTGCGGCCAGGCCGTGTGTCCGGCAAGGCGCAACCAGCGGACCAGCCGTTGCCGCCTGACCTGGCGGCAGGCCCGCACTCCGTCGTTGAGGAAGCGCCGAGACAACTCCACTCGCTGACAGGTTCCGGCGAGACTGTTGAGCAGCGGCACGACGTCTGGCTCATCGCGGAGTTCTGCAACATCGGTGGGGTCGTCGAAGACTTGGCTGAGGGTGCGGGTCAGCACGCTCTCCGCCAGCCAGCGCACACTCGGGTCGTCGCCATCCTGGGTAGCAGCCAAGGTGGCGTGGGCACTGTCCAAGAGGACGGCCGATGTCGCTGGATCGAGCAGGCCCGATCCAGCAATCTCCAGGGTCAGCGCGGTCCGCCGGGTCAGAAGGACATCGAGGGACGCAGCAGAGGTCTCGATACGCCGATGCAATCGATCGAGTCGGCCGGCCGTCATGCTCAAATACAGGCCCACCAGGACAAGTACGGCGAGGATGACCGCCCACTGCCACCAGGTCAGATTCATCAGCGACCGCTTCCCCCGCGCGGTCGGTCCGTCGGTCCTCGACGGTCGCTCGACGCACTGCTGCGACCAGCGAGTCGCCCTACGAGCTGGCCGCGCAGATCGACGCGCACCTTCTCGCCGGGAACCCTCACGCTGTCGTATACCGCCAGGATGCGCTGGGCGATGTGTTCCCAGTCGAAGCCTGCGACCCGACGCCTCCCGGCTGCGGCGAGTTCATCGCGCAACTCGCGATTGTCAAGTAGTTCCAGAGCCTTAGTCGCAAGATCCTCGGGGTCATCGACCGCGAAGGTCATGCCCGCCGATCCCTGATCCAGTACCCGGCGAAACGCCATCAAGTCGCTGGCCAACACGGCCGTTCCCGCCGCCATAGCCTCGAGTAGAACGATGCCGAAGGACTCCCCCATCGTGTTCGGCGCCACATAGATATCTGCGGCCGCGAGCTGCGAGGCCTTCTGCCCATCATCGAGCCGACCGAGCATCCGAATCCGGCGCTGCACGTCCGGGTCGAGTCCGATGAGTACCTCGGTCTCATCCCCGGGTCCGACGACGTTCAACGTCACATCGGGATAGCGCTCCAGGATCCTGGGGAGGGCCGTGAGGAGCACCGGCAATCCCTTGCGTGGCTCATCGATGCGACCGAGGAACACCAGGTCCGGGCCGGATTCGCGCTCTGCGGGTGCGGCATCGGCGAACGTCGCCACCCGAACTCCATTGGGGATGAGGACCGCGTCGCCGCCCAGATGGTCCACCAGTGTGCGGCGAGCATGCTCACTCACCGCGATCCGCGCGGACACCTTCTCCATCGCCGTTTGAGCAAGGTAGTAGCCCGCTGCAAGGGCACGGGACCGATCCATCGAAGAGTGCCAGGTGGCCACGATGGGACCGCGCGCGACCCAGCAGGCAAGAAGTGACAGAGACGGGGCTACCGGTTCATGCACGTGGATGACATCAAAGTCACCCTCCTTGATCCAACGATGCACCCGTCCCGTCGCCTTCACCCCGAGAGTGAGTCGGGCAACGGATCCGTTGTAGGCGATGGCGCGGGGGCGACCGCCGTCGACGGCGTAATCGGGGAGCGTGTCAGGGTCATCCACCGGGGTGAGCACGCTGACGTCATGCCCCCAGCTGATGAGAATCTCGGCCAGATCCCGAATATGCGCCTGCACTCCCCCGGGCACATCCCAGGCATAGGGACACACGAGCCCGATCCGCATGACCGGAGTCGACGACACCTCCAGCCAGGAGGCACGCTGGCCACTGGCCGGGGATTCACTCACGACGGCTCACGCCGCTCAAGGTCCGCATGCCACAACCGCTGCATCATGTGCCAGTCCGCTGGGTGAGCACTGATCGCGCCCTCGAAGACGTTCGCGAGTGCCTGTGTCATCAGGGGAACGACGTCACCTCGGCTGTTGTTGTCTGTGCTGGATTCGGGCACCTCGATGGCCTCGTGGACGCATGCCTGCGTCGCACCCTCGACGTACCAGGTGGACACCGGAAACAGCGGGGCCCCGGTGAGGGTCGCGAGGACTGCCGGCCCGGTCGGCATCGATGCGGCCTCCCCGAAGAAGGTGACCGGGGCGCCACGATGCTGCAGGTCACGATCAGCCAGCAGGCAGACCAATCGACCCTCATTCAGTCGTCGAGCCAACTGCCGAAGGACATCCGGCGCTCCGAGCGGCAGCACCTCCATACCGAGGCCCTCTCGATACTCCACGAACCGGTCGTAGAGGCTCTCCGGACGCAGGCGCTCCGCGACGGTGCTCAAACCGCCATAGCGCGCGGTAGCCCAGGCGCCAGCGTGATCCCAGTTCCCCATGTGGGGCAACGCCAGAACCGCTCCCCTGCCTTGCGACATCGCCGCGTCAAGTCGATCGAGTCCCTCGACCAGATCGAAAGTGCTGGTTACTCGTTCGGGGGACCAGGTCGGCAGGGCGAATGCCTCCTGCCAATAGCGAAGGTAGCGATCGAGGGCTTCCTCGGTGACGTCGTCCAACTGATCACTGGTCACTGGACCCAGGACCCGGGCCAGGTTGGCTCGCAACTGGCGAACCCCGGGGCCCTGCCGCTTCCAGAGCCGACGAGCTCCCCGATGCGCCCCGAACCTTGCCAGGCGCTCCGGGATGTGTTGACTCATCGACCATCCCACCGCGAATCCGAGATCGGCGATGCGCTCTCCGACACTGGGTCGGGATATCCGCTGTTCCGCCTCGGTCACCCCTTCGCCCCCTTCGGCAACAGTTGGCGTCGGACGACGATGACCCGCTGAATGATGGTGATCAACGAGAGAACGGCGACGACACCGAGAGCGATGGGGAGGATATAGGGAACACCGAAGCCGGCGATGAAGGCAGCCAGCAGCACGATGATCAACCGTTCAGCCCGCTCGGCGATTCCGACATTCGCTTGTGCACCGACCGCCTCAGCCCGCGCTTTGGCATAGGAGATCACCTGACCTCCGACCAGTGCGGTGAGTGCAGCGGCGATGGTCCACGGTTCCTCCGTGCTCACGGCCCACAGAACGAGTGCACCGAAGATGCAGCCGTCGGCGACTCGGTCCAGCGTCGCATCGAGGAAATTCCCCCAGGGACCAGCCCGGCCAGACAGTCGGGCCATGGTGCCGTCGAGCAGATCGGCAATGACAAAGGCCGCGATGATGAGGACGCCGGGAATGAAATCCCCCCGGGGGAAGAACACAAGGGCACCGGTGCAGGCGCCGATCGTTCCGACGATGGTCACCGCGTCGGGAGACACACGTATCGCCAACAACCCCCGCGCCATGGGTTCGAGCACCCATCCCGTGACCGCGCGGGCAGCGGGATTGTTCAGCACGGTCGCCTCCCGCGGGTCGCATTCCCACGGCATCTCGCCACGGGCTGTCGTCGAGCATGATCGTACGGCGATGCCGTCGAGTGCGGGTCGATGGTCCCTTGCCATGCGCGTGTCGATGCGAGGAGGCTGTGGTGCTATGAACCCCAGGCAGTCCGATGCCGCTCCACCGCAGACCGATCGCATCCGCAATGTCGTCCTCGTCGGTCCGAGCCATGCGGGAAAGACCACACTGGTGGAGCATCTGGCTTTCGCCGCTCGAGCGATCACGCACATCGGGACCGTTGAGGCCGGCAGCACCCTCGGCGACGCGACCACGAGTGACCACGAACAAGGTCGATCGACCTCACTAGGCTTCGTCGCGCTGGACCATGACGGATACCGACTCAACCTGCTCGACACCCCGGGTTATCCCGATTTCGTGGGCGAGGTCCGTGCTGGCCTCCGTGCCGCCGATGCCGCACTCTTCGTCGTCTCCGCCGTCGACCACGTGGATGCGACGACCGCCATGCTGTGGGACGAGTGCGCGGATGTCGGAATGCCGCGAGCGATCGTCATCACGAAGGCTGACCAGGAGTCCGCCGACGTCGAGGACACCATCGAGGCTTGCCAGGCCCTTCTCGGGCCCGATGACCCCATGCTCCCGCTCCATCTACCTCTGCTCGCTGACGACGACAGCGTGATCGGACTCATCGACCTGATCGAGCAAAGCGTCATCGATTACTCCACTGGATCGATCACCGAACGTGATCCCGACCCGGAGCATGTCGATCTCGTCTCAGACCATCGAGCTGCCCTGCTCGAAGCGATCATCACCGAATCCGAGGACGAAACTCTTCTCGAGCGCTTCCTCTCCGGGGAGAGCATCGACCGAGCCAACGTCTTGCAGGATCTGGAGAAGGCTGTGGCGAAAGGCCATTTCCATCCCATCTTGATCACCGCTACGACGCCGATCGGATTCGGTCTCGATCCACTACTCAACATCCTTACGCGCGGATTCCCTTCTCCTCTCGAGCACGCACTCCCCTTGGTCTCCTCTCCCGAGGGCGAACCACGACCTCCCCTGACCTGCGACCCCGAGGGCTCACTGTGCGCGGAGATCGTGCAGACGACTTCAGACAGATACGTGGGTCGAAAGTCGTTGGTGCGCGTGTTCTCCGGCACCCTCCTGCCCGATCACTCGGTCCACATCTCGGGACACTTCTTCGCTGATCGAGGACATGACGATCACGACATCGATGAACGAGTTGGGGCCATCATCACCGGACTTCCCGGTGATCCAATCACGACTGCTCAGGCGCGGGCGGGAGACATCGTCACGGTCACCCGGCTTGCGCATGCCGAGACAACCGACACGCTCTCCGACCCGAATGCTCCCCTGCTCATCGAGCCGTGGCGGCTGCCTGATCCACTCTTTCCCATCGCCGTTCGATCACCGTCCCCGGCGGATGATGCGAAATTCACCACCGCGTTGGCCCGTTGCGTTGCCGAGGATCCAACCTTGCGCGTCGAACAAATTCCCCAGACCGGACAAACGATCCTGTGGTGCATGGGCGAAGGGCACCGCGATGCGACGGTCACCCGTTTACGCGAACGATCAGGGCTCGCTATGGAGATCGATGCGGTGGTGACCGCTCTGCGCACCACCTTCGCCGCCGCTGCTACGGGGACCGGACGGCTCGTGAAGCAATCAGGTGGTCATGGCCAGTTCGCGGTGTGCACGATCGAGGTCACTCCGGCCGCTCCTGGCACCGGTCTCACCTTCATCGACCGAATCGTGGGTGGTGCGATTCCTGGCAACTACATCCCCGCGGTTGAGCGCGGCCTGAGGCAGGCGATGCAGGACGGCATCATCAGTGGTCAGCCCCTCGTCGATCTCGTGGTTTCGCTCGTCGATGGCAAAGCCCACAGCGTTGACTCCTCGGATATGGCCTTCGCCACCGCAGGAGCCCTGGCCCTGAGGGATGCCGCCGAGCAGGCCGGCCTGGTGAGGCTGGAACCTGTCGACACCGTCGAGATCGAGGTTCCCGAGGACTACCTCGGGGCCGTGATGACCGATCTGGCCGCCAGACGGGGTCGGGTGACAGGGACCTCCCCGGGTGAGCACGGTCGAGTGGTCGTACTCGCTGAGGTTCCCGCGATGGAACTGGTGCGCTTTGCGCTAGACCTTCGGTCGCTGGCACGCGGCACCGGGGTATTCCGGCGTTCTGAACTGGGATTCCAACCCGGTGGCGCCGCGGAAACCTCGTCCTAGGCGTTCCAGGCTTCGGCGAGTAGTTCCCTGGTCTCATCGAGCAACTGCGCCATCGTCTTGGTGCCGGCGATGATCGGCATGAAGTTGGTGTCTCCACCCCAGCGAGGAACGACATGCTGATGCAGGTGGCCGGCGATGCCGGCCCCACCCACGTTGCCCTGATTCATACCGATGTTGAATCCATGCGCCCTTGCGCAGAGGGTCAGCGCCCCCATCGCCTTCTGAGTGAACTGCCCCATCTCGAGGATTTCCGCGTCGTCGAGCAGGTCATACGTCGGCACATGGCGGTAGGGACAGATCAACAGGTGCCCGGAGTTGTAGGGGAACAGGTTCAGCACGGCATAGACGACCTCTCCGCGAGCGACCACAACTCCGTACTCATCGCTGCATGACGGGGCGCGACAGAACGGGCATTCCTCGCCCGCCTCCTGATGGCCGGGACGGCTTTCTCCCTTTAAGTAGGCCATCCGGTGCGGCACCCAGAGCCGCTCCCAGCGATCACCGAGATCATCGGCGCTCGACACGACTACACCTGCGCCCGGGTTTCGATCGCTTCGACAATCCTCTCGACGGCCACATCGATCGGGATGCCGTTGTCCTGTTCGCCATCGCGGAAACGGAACGACACGGCATCCGCTGCTCGGTCCTCATCGCCGGCGATCAGCATGAAAGGGACTTTCTCCTTCGTGGCTGTTCGGATCTTCTTGGGCATCCGATCGTCAGATGTGTCGACCTCGACTCGGACTCCTCGCGCACGCAATCGATCGGCGACACCCTGGAGGTACTCGACGTGATCATCTGTCACCGGGATGCAGACGACCTGCACAGGCGCGAGCCAAGGCGGGAAGGCGCCGGCGTAGTGCTCGAGCAGGATCGCGAAGAACCGCTCGATCGAACCGAAGAGCGCCCGGTGGATCATCACCGGCCGCTGCCGGGAGCCATCCGCCGCTTGGTACTCCAAGTCAAAGCGCTCCGGCAGGTTGAAGTCGACCTGGATGGTCGACATCTGCCACGTGCGTCCGATCGCGTCCTTCGCCTGCACGGAGATCTTCGGGCCGTAGAAGGCTGCTCCCCCTTCATCGAGGACGAGTTCCAGCCCCTGTTTCTGCGCCGCTTCACGCAGAACCTCGGTGGCTTCCGCCCAGACCTCGTCGCTTCCCACCGACTTGTCCGGATCCCGGGTCGACAGCTCGAGATAGAAGTCATTCAGTCCGTAGTCGCGCAACAGATCGAGAACGAAGGTGAGCAGGGCATCGAGTTCATCCGCCATCTGCTCACGGGTGCAATAGATGTGGGCATCGTCCTGGGTGAAGCCACGGGCTCGAGTGATGCCCTGGACGACACCTGACTTCTCGTACCGATACACCGTGCCAAATTCGAACAGTCGCAGAGGCAATTCACGGTAGGAACGACCTCGGGCATCGAAGATCAGGTTGTGCATCGGGCAGTTCATCGGCTTGAGGTAGTAGTCCACTCCCTCGCGCCGGACCGTTCCTTCATCATCGACATCCGCGTCAAGGTGCATCGGGGGGTACATGCCCTCCGAGTACCAGTCGAGGTGTCCGGACTTCTCGAACAGCGCACCCTTCGTGATGTGCGGGGTGTTGACGAACTCGTAACCACCCTCTTCGTGTCGACGGCGGGAGTAGTCCTCCATGACGCGTCGGACAACGCCCCCCCTCGGGTGGAAGACCGCGAGCCCCGATCCGATCTCCTCGGGGAAGCTGAACAGGTCGAGTTCGGCTCCCAGCTTGCGGTGATCGCGGCGCTGAGCCTCCTCGAGGAAGGTGAGATGGGCCTGCAGGTCCTCTTTGTTCGGCCAGGCAGTGCCGTAAACCCGCTGCAACTGCTCCTGGGACTGGTCACCGAGCCAGTAGGCGGCCGCAGTGCGCATGAGCTTGAATGCATTGGGCGGGATGTAGCGGGTGTCCGGCACGTGTGGGCCTCGGCACAGATCGCCCCAGCACACCGCCCCGGTCTTAGCTTCGACGTTGTCGTAGATCGTCAATTCCGATCCACCGACCTCCATCACCTCGGCGCCACCCTCGCTGCCGACGAGCCGAAGCTTGAAGGGTTCACCAGCGAGTTCGTGCTTCGCCTCTGACTCAGTCACGACCCGTCGCTGGAAGCGCTGCCCTGACTTCACGATCTTCTGCATACGCTTCTCGAGATCTTTCAAGTCCTCGGGCGTGAAGGGGGTAGCGACCTGGAAGTCGTAGTAGAAACCGTCTTTCACCGGTGGACCGATCCCCAGGCGCGCATCGGGGAAGGCATCCTGAACCGCTTGGGCGAGCACATGCGCAGTCGAGTGGCGCAGCACGGCGAGTCCCTCGGCGGAGTCGACTCCGACGGGCGCCACCTCGTCGCCGTCTGCCAGTGGCGTGGCCAGATCACGCAGTTCCCCGTTGATCGAGGCGACGACGATGCTCCGGTCCTCACCGAACAGGTCCAGGGCGGTCGTTCCCTCCGCCACCTCGAGCGAGCGAGGCTGCGCACTGTCGAGGACGGTCACCGTTGTCACGGGAAACTCCTTCACCACATTCACTGGCATCGGTCCCAGGGACCATATCCGTGGTGGGCGATACTGGGTTCGAACCAGTGACCCCTCGCGTGTGAAGCGAGTGCTCTACCACTGAGCTAATCGCCCGAGCCTGGTGAGGGTATCGCAGCCGTGCCCGGCGAACCGTCGCCGGGTTTGCCGTGCCGCTCCCCGTGCTTTCACTCCTCAGGGATCGATGTCGAGGGAGGCTCGGCGCCGGAACTCCGTCACGCAGTCGCGCGCTATCTGCGGCAGCGGCGAGAGATCTCGCTCGTCGATCCGATGCACGGGCTGGACGTCCCGGGTGCTGGAGGTGAGCATGAGCGCATCGGCATCACCGAGGGATTCCCACGGGAGATCCATCTCCTCAACCCCGCACCACTCGATCACCAGGGATCGCGTGATGCCAGGAAGTGCCCCTGTGCCCAGCGTGGGGGTGATGATCCGATTCCCCATCACCACAAGGACATTGCTCCCCGTTCCCTCACACAACCGACCCTGGGTGTCCGCCATGAGCGCCTCGCTCGCACCCTGGCG
Organism: Candidatus Nanopelagicales bacterium; assembly: GCA_040265115.1. Lineage (GTDB taxonomy): Bacteria > Actinomycetota > Actinomycetes > S36-B12 > S36-B12 > M55B157. Next base: position 2,315 of record JBDQGZ010000020.1, on the reverse strand, counting down.
TCGGGCTTCGGCGAGTGCGATCACATTCTCGGCGTAGGACGTCGACTTCACCCCTGCGAGTGGGCTGCGCTCATTTCGTGGCCACGCCACCGTGATCACCGCGGCCGATTCGGGCCAAGCGGTCATCTGAGTGGCAGCTACCACCGCCGTCGGACCGGATCCCCCTGGCGAACGATCCGATCCCAGCGGGCCTGATCCGGCCGTATAGGTCACCCGGAGTCGGCCGAGATCGGGTATCTCTGCCCGATTCGCCGCCACCACCTCGTCGATGCCGTTGCGGATCTCCTCGAGATCGGGAGCCGGCAAGCCCATTCCCTGCGCGGAACGGCCCAGCCTTTCGAGATGGCGGCGAACAGCGAAAGCGGACCCATCCTGGATCTTCAACGTCTCGAAGACGCCGTCCGCCACGGTGAAACCATGATCGAAGACACTCACGCGAGCCTCATCGGCACCGCGCAGTTCGCCGTTCATCCAGATCTTCACGAACTGCTCCTGACGCTAGCGTGCATGGGGGTCGTGGCCGACTCCCCGCCCGGCCACTGTCCGGAGGCTACGTGGATGAGGTGCCGCGCCTTCAACTGCGTCTCTCGCCACTCCTGATCGGGATCCGAGCCCCAGGTGATGCCGGCCCCAGTTCCGAAGTTCACCCAGGGCTCATCGGGAGACCCCGAGATCCAGAAGGTCCGGATCGAGACGGCGAGTTCCGCCTCACCTCGGTCCGCATCGACCCAGCCGAAGGCACCGCAGTACGCCTCGCGGGGAACGGGTTCCTGCTCGGCGATCACCTGGATCGCCGTGTGCTTCGGGGCACCCGTGACCGAACCGGGTGGAAAGGTTGCCTCGAAAAGATCCGTCCAACTGGCGTCTTGATGGAGTCGTCCCCGCACCCTCGACACGAGGTGGACCAGGCTCGGATGCTCTTCGATGGCAAGGAGGGCCGGTACCTCCACGCTGCCCGGGCGACAGACCCGTGACAGGTCATTACGCACGAGATCGACGATCATCACGTTCTCAGCTCGATCCTTCTCCAGCAACTGATCGGCCTTTGCTGCCGTGCCCTTGATTGGGGCCGACTCCACGACATCGCCGTATCGGCGGAGGAACAACTCCGGCGAGGCGCTGGCGATGTGGATGCCGTGATCGGGAAGGCGGAGCATTCCCGCGTAGGGGGCCGGGTTGTCCCGTCCGAGCAGTGCGTGCAGTCCACCAATGTCGCGAGCACATCCATCAGGAAGGCGTGCGGAGAGGATGCGACACAGATTCGCCTGATAGATCCGCCCGGTCGCTATGTCCTGCCTGATCTGGGACACCGATGCCTGATACCGCTCGCGATCCATCGATGTGGACCACTCGCTCGGACCGCGCCAGGGCCCCGCCACATCCTGCAGGTCGCCCTTCCCCCACCGGGCGAACCGAGCGAGCACCGGTAGCCCGGAGTACGGCAGTGAGACCGCCCACATCCCGCCCTCCGACAGACGGGTCAGGTCATGCGACACCTCGACCAGTTCGGTCGCAATGCGGCTGCCGAATCGAGCCGCTGCTGGAGTGGACACGCGACTATCCTGCCGCGCCCCCACCGCCTAGGGGGCGCGTTGAGCGAGGACAGGTGAGTCGGCTATCGTCGTGTGCTTGGCGGCAACCCCGCCCACGCGGACGTAGCGCAGTTGGTAGCGCATCACCTTGCCAAGGTGAGGGTCGCGGGTTCGAGTCCCGTCGTCCGCTCGAGAGAGGCCTAAGGACAGGTACAGACTCCGGTGGAGTGGCCGAGAGGCGAGGCAACGGCCTGCAAAGCCGTCTACACGGGTTCAAATCCCGTCTCCACCTCCACGAAGGACGGTTCGTCCGCGACCGCAGATCTACCTGCCGGGGAATCGCCCGAGGATGCGACAATCACCACGTGCAACGCCTGTGGAACAGCAGCTACTCGCGTCTGGCCGTCCTCACCTCCCTGGCCACCGTCGTCGCCTACACGATCGGCGTCCTGACTCCCCACGTTGATGCCATACCGGCAGCTATCACCGCCGCTGTGGCCACCCGAGCCACCTTCCGACATGCGGCGAAGGAAACGGCCTTCCAGATTCTCGGTGCCCTCCTCGGAGCGGCCATCGCGCTGGTGATCGTCTCCTTCCTGGGCACAGGCCCCGTCGTCATCTTCCTGCTCGTCCTTCTCTGCTTCGTACTGGCACGGCAGCTTCGACTGGCCTCCCCGGACGACTCCCCCTTTGTCGCGGCCGGCATGGCCGTAACAGTGATCCTCGTCGTCGGCACCCATTTCACGACCGAACTCGCCATCGAGCGCTTCACTGGTGTGGTCG
>JBDQGZ010000019.1:0-18968 GCA_040265115.1 Candidatus Nanopelagicales bacterium | reverse complement strand
GTCCCCGGAGTCCTCGGCCTCGATGTCGCCTCGGCGACGACCCTCGCCGCTGACTCGGAGATGACACTGGCCGTGGCCGGTGAGGAATACAGCGAGACGATCGCAGCTGGCATCATCATGCGTTCGGATCCCGAGCCCGGCGCCGAGGTCGCGCCCGGGACGGAGATCTCCGTCGTCGTCTCCCTCGGCCCCGAACGATTCTCCGTTCCCGTGCTTGCGGGACTCACTGAGGACGAAGCCATCGCCGCACTCACCGAGGCCGGTCTCGGGGTCGGCGATGTGCGGACCGAGTGGGATGCCCTCGTCCCGACCGGAGAGGTGATCTCTTCCACCCCGGGGGTCGGCGAACAGTTGAAGGCCGACACGCCGGTGTCCTTCGTCGTCTCGAAGGGACCCAAGCCGGTAAAACTCCCCGAACTCGCGGGCACCGGCGTCGACGAGGCGACTGCTGACCTGGAGTCCGAGGGGCTCATCGTGACCGTCACCGAGGAGTTCTCGACCACCTACTCCGCCGGCGTCGTCATCTCCTCGACGCCGACTGCCGGAGAGAAGGTCGATGTCGGCGGAACGGTTGCGCTCGTCGTCTCCAAGGGCCCGCCGCCGGTCGAGGTGCCCTATCTCATCGACATGTTCCGCGAAGATGCGGTCGCGTTGATCGAGAGCCTCGGCCTGGTAGCGAATGTCCAGGAGGGGCCGTTCACCCCTCTCAATCGGGTGATCAACCAGGATCCGAATGCCGGCAACTTCATCCCGCTGGGAAGCACCATCACCATCACCATCATCTAGCCCAACGCCGCAACGATCACCACATTCTCCCCTTAGGGAGTTGCAGAGCTTGGTGCGTTCAGCGCTTGAGGAGCATGTCGGCGACGAGGAACGCCAACTCCAAGGACTGCTCGCGATTCAGTCGCGGATCACAGGCGGTCTCGTAGCGCACCCCGAGGCCATCCTCCGCCACTCCGGCGGTGCCGCCCACGCACTCGGTCACGTCATCGCCGGTGAGCTCGACGTGGATGCCACCGGGGATCGTGCCCAGGGAGCGGTGCACCTCGAAGAATCCGTGCACCTCCTCGAGCACATCGTCGAAGGAGCGTGTCTTGTGGCCCGAGCTGGCCTCGAAGGTGTTGCCGTGCATGGGATCGCACACCCACAGCACGGGGTGCCCACTGGCCTCGATCTTCTGCACGATGGCGGGCAGCGCGTCGCGCACCTTCCCCGCACCCATCCGGGTAATCAACGTGAGTCGACCCGGGACCTTGTGCGGATCGAGCCGCTCGACCACCTCCAGGATCTCGTCCGGGGAAGCGGTAGGGCCGACCTTGACCCCGACCGGGTTGCGGATGACCGACGCGAAATGGACATGGGCGCCGTCGACTCCACGGGTCCTCTCACCGATCCACAGGAAGTGCCCCGAGACGTCGTAGGGCTCGCCCGTGCGCGAGTCGATCCGGGTCAACGCCCGTTCGTAGGCGAGGCTGAGTGCCTCATGCGCGGCGAAGAACTCAACGCGACGAAACTCCTCGGGATCCGCACCGCAGGCATGCATGAACTGCAATGCCCGATCGATCTCGCCAGCCATGCGGTCGTATCGCTGACCAGCAGCCGATTCGCGGACGAAATCGGTGTTCCACGCATGTACCTGCCGAAGATCGGCATAGCCACCCTGGGTGAAGGCGCGGATGAGATTCAATGCCGCACCCGACGCGTGGTAGGCCCGTAGGAGGCGCTCCGGATCGGGTTGTCGCGACTCGGGAGTGAAGTCCAGCGCGTTCACCGCATCCCCGAGATAACTCGGAAGTTCCACGCCCGCCCGTGTCTCGATCGGGTTGCTGCGGGGCTTGAAGTACTGCCCGGCGACCCGACCGAGTTTGATCACCGGGAGAGAGGCCGCGTAGGTAAGGACAACCGACATCTGCAGCACGGTCTTCAACCGAGCACGGATGGAGTCGGCTGTGTTCGCCGCGAACGTCTCCGCACAATCCCCACCGGTAAGGACGAAGGCCTCGCCGAGCGCCGCTTTGCCCAACTGTTCGGTCAGCGTGTCGCATTCGCCGGCGAACACCAGCGGTGGCATGGCGCGCAATTCGGCGAGAACCCGTTCCAGGTGCGCGTTATCGGGCCACACCGGCTGGTGAACGGCAGGCAGGTCGGGCCAGGTCAGTTCGGACACGCCGCTCAGGGTACCCGTCAGCCGAAGAACGCCTTCGCCTCGGCATAGCGAGACAGGGGCACGGTCTTCAGTTCGCCCGTTGCCTCGGCTAGCGGAACCCGCACGATGTCGGTGCCCCGCAGTGCCACCATCTTGCCGGTGTCGCCGTCCTTGATCGTGTCGATGGCATGCAGGCCAAATCGAGTCGCGAGCACTCGGTCGAAGGCCGTAGGGGATCCACCCCGCTGAATATGCCCTAGGACAGCGGCACGCGACTCCTTGCCGGTGCGGTCCTCGATCGCCGACGCCAGCCAATCCCCGATGCCGGACAACTTCACGTGGCCGAACGCATCCACGGTGGAGTCCTTCGTGACGAGATCCCCATCCGCGGGCTGCGCACCTTCGGCAACACAGATAATCGGTGCATAAGAGGATTCGAAGCGGGACTCCACCCAAGTGCATACCTCATCGAAGTCGAAGGGGACCTCGGGAATCAAGATCACATTCGCACCCCCCGCCATGCCCGAGTGCAGGGCGATCCATCCCGCATGTCGGCCCATCACCTCGATGACCAGCACCCGGTGATGGGATTCAGCCGTGGTGTGCAGGCGGTCGATCGCCTCGGTGGCGATGGTCACCGCCGTGTCAAAGCCGAAGGTGTAGTCGGTCGCATTGAGGTCGTTGTCGATGGTCTTGGGCACTCCCACCACCGGAAGCCCATGCTCGGCGAGCTTGGTTGCGACCCCGAGGGTGTCTTCACCCCCGATTGCCACCAGGGCGTCCACACCCAACTCGGCGAAGTTCGCCTCGATCCGCTCGACTCCCCCTTCGACCTTGAAGGGGTTGGTGCGCGACGAACCGAGGATCGTTCCGCCCCGCGGCAGGATCCCCCGCACCGAGGAGATGTCGAGGGGCATGGTCTCGCCCTCGAGGGGCCCTCGCCAGCCGTCGCGGAACCCGGCAAAGGAGAAGCCGTATTCGCTGACTCCCTTGCGCACCACGGCCCTAATGACCGCGTTGAGACCGGGGCAGTCCCCACCTCCGGTGAGCACACCGACTCGCATCGTCACCGACTCCCTTCACCCGGGCAGTCACCCGCTTATGTACACGCTTATGTACGCGCTTACGGAGCGAGCCTACCGGGCCGATTCACTACACGACCTCTCCCTCAGTCATCAGGTTCGATCACCTGACTGCTCACGTGCACCCGACGGTCCCGACTAGCCTTCCCCGACATGGCCATCCTCTCCCTCGATGCCGGAACGACCGGGGTGACCGCTCTCGTCGTCGGCGCCGATGCGACCGTGCTTGCCCGCGGCTATTCGGAGTTCCCCCAGCACTTCCCCGCCGACGGGTGGGTCGAACATGAGCCCGGTGAGATCTGGTCGGCCACCCTGGCCGCCACCGGTGCGGCCCTCGCGGCCAGCCCGGAATCGATCACCGCCGTGGGGATCACCAACCAGCGGGAGACCGTGTGCTTCTGGGACGCCGAGACGCTCGGCTCGCCCCGCAGGGCAATCGTCTGGCAAGACCGTCGCACGGCCGACATCTGCGCCCGTCTCAGAGAGGACGGACACGAGCCCTTCATCCGCGAGCGCACCGGCCTCCGCCTCGACCCCTACTTGAGCGCCACCAAGATCGCGTGGGTGCGCGACCATGACCCGGATACGTGGGCGCAGATCGAAGCCGGGCGCGTCGTGGTCGGCACGGTCGACTCCTATCTCATCGCTCGTTTGACCCGGGGGCTGCACCACATCACCGACCACACCAATGCCTCCCGAACTCTGCTCTACGACGTCCACACCGGTGACTACAGTCCCGAGCTCGCGACGTTGTTCGGTATCCCCATCGACATCCTTCCCACGATCGTGGCGTCCTACGGACCAGTCGCCATGACCGATCCGGCAACCTTCCTCGGCATGGAGGTTCCGATCGCCGGCATCGCCGGAGATCAGCAGGCCGCACTCGTCGGGCAGGCTGGCTTCGCTCGGGGCGACGCCAAGTGCACCTACGGAACCGGCTCCTTTCTTCTGGTCAACACCGGACACGACATCGTCATCTCCCCCGGTGGATTGCTCACGACGGTCGCGCTCGGCCATCCCGACGGATCCCGCACCTTTGCCCTCGAGGGCGCGATTTTCGTCACCGGCTCTGCCGTGCAGTGGCTGCGAGACGGCCTCGGCATCATCAACTCCGCCACGGATGTCGAACGTCTTGCCGAATCGGTTCCCGACAGCGGCGGAGTGGTCTTCGTGCCCGCGCTCACCGGCCTCGGAGCGCCCGACTGGGATCCCTACGCGCGTGGCCTCATCATCGGCATCGGCAGAGGCACTACGGCTGGTCATCTCGCCCGAGCGACATTGGAGGGCATCGCCTTCGAGGTCCGCGATGTGGTCGATCTCATGGCCGAGGATGGCTCGGTCACCCTGCATCGCCTCAACGTCGACGGTGGTGCCGCGGCGAACGATCTGCTCTGCCAGACGCAAGCGAACACCCTCGGCATCAGCGTCGATCGTCCGGTCGAACTGCAAACCACCGGTGTTGGTGCCGCATTCCTCGCCGGACTCGGCACAGGCGTCTGGTCGACGCCGGAGGAGATCGCTGCGTGCCGCAGCCTGGATCGCTCGTTCACACCCGCACAGGACGCCAAGCAGGGCGCTGACATGGCGCACCGTAGGTGGCGCGAAGCAGTATCACGCAGCCGAGATTGGGCTGCACCGAACTAGGGGTGTGATGACTGCTCGATCAGCTCCCCGTCTCCCCGAAAGCAACATCATCAGCGGCTGGCGCAGGTTCGTCGCGGATCGCCTTCGCCCTCGTTGCATACATGTCGACGTACTCCTGTCGGGACAGGCGCATCAAGGAATACATGATCTCGTCGGTAATGGATCGCAACACGAAGCGATCACCATCGAGTCCCTCATAGCGGGAGAAGTCCAGGGGTGTCCCGAATCGCATGCCCACCCGGTTCAACCGCGGCCGAATCCGACCCGGCGGCTGAGTTTCATAGGTGGCGATCATCGCGACCGGGATGACCTCGGCACCAGACTCAAGCGCCATGCGCGCAACTCCGACCCGCCCACGATAGAGCCGGCCATCGGCGGTGCGCGTGCCCTCGGGATAGATGCCGAGCAGGTGCCCCTCCCGCAGTACCCGGACACCGGTGTTGATCGCCGCCTCCGAGGCACGGCCACTCGATCGATCGATGGGGACCTGACCGACTCCGGTGAAGAACGCTTTACTGATCACACCCTTGATCCCCTTGCCAGTGAAGTACTCGGCCTTCGCGAGAAAGGTGATCTGGCGAGGTGCCATCAGGGGCAGGAAGAAGGAGTCGGAGAATGAGAGGTGGTTGCTCGCCAAAATCGCCGAGCCCCTCTCCGGCAACTGATCGATGCCCTCGGTCCAGGGTCGGAAGAGCACCCTGAGCCATGGCCCGATCAGGACATGCTTGAAGAAGGAGTACCACACGCGGGGCAGCCTAGCCGGAACGGACTGTGGCACCATCGTCATGTTGCGCGTAGCGCCGCGGAACGAAAGGGAGGAACCTCGATGCCACTCATGCCGGGAGCAGAGCCCTACAGCCACGACGGCGGCGACACGGGAGTGTTGTTGCTGCACGGATTCACGGGTTCACCCAAGTCAATGAAGCCCTGGGGCGAATTCCTCGCCGCACACGGTTACACCGTGCGAGTGCCCCGACTGCCCGGGCATGGAACCCGCTGGCAGGACATGAACATCACCACCTGGCAGGACTGGTACGCCGAGGCCGATCGCTCCTTTCGCGAGCTCGCTGCGCGCAGTTCCCGGGTTTTCGTCATGGGCTTGTCGATGGGTGGATCCCTGACGCTGCGACTTGCGGAGATGAAGGGGGACGCCATTGCTGGCATTGTCCTGGTGAATCCGGCCGTCCACTCCGAGCGCCCCGACCGCTTCGCGCTACCGATCATCAAGCACATCATCGGGTCCTTTCCCGGGATCAGCAACGACATCAAGAAGGAGGGCCAGGACGAGGGTGCCTACGACCGAATTCCGTTGAAGGCAGCCCATAGCCTCACCCACCTGTGGTCGGCGGTGAAGACCGATATCGCGGCCATCGATCAGCCGCTCCTGCTCTTCCGCAGCGCCGAAGATCACGTGGTGGAGGCATCGAATGCGGCCTGGATCCTATCGCACGTGTCCTCCACGGACGTTCGCGAGATCGTGCTCATGGACTCCTTCCACGTGGCCACAATGGATAACGACGCCGAACTCATCCATCGCGAGAGCCTCGACTTCCTTCAGGCGAGATCGACCGCGGCATGACCTCTTCCGCCGATCGGCCTCCCGAAGGCGACCACCCCGAGGACTCCACGTCCCGAGCAGACGAGGGTTCGCTTGATTCCCCGAACCCGCCCGCACCGGGTGCGGACCTGAGCAGCGAGCAAGTCGACCAGGCCTGGGCGGAACTAGTCGCGGGACTGGAGTCCTCGAAGGAGGAGCCTCCTCGAGGCTCTGGGTTGTCGTCCCGGCTGATCCGACGCCATGACCACTCAGCCAATGATGCGCACAACGACCCACCGGCCGCGACCGATCCGTCGGCGACCCCGGTCAGTGCCGGTGGTCCGCGCGACTACGCCGTCGCTGACGAGGAGGCGATCGAGGAACTCCTCGATGATGGGTTCGTTCCCCCCGAACCCCCTCCACTGCCACGTCCACGTGATGTCGTCGACAAGGTGGCCTGGGGTGGCGCGATCGGTGGCCCCGCCCTGCTGGTGAGCAGCAGCGTCATGGGGTGGGGAAGCTGGCTCGGCGGACTAGGGGTCGCCGCCTTCATCGGGGGTTTCGTGATGCTCGTCACACGCATGCGCAACGAGCGTGACCACGATGATCCAGGAGCGGTGGTCTAGAGCCGAGCAAGATCGGCAGCGCCCACCAGCCCGGCCATGTTGCCTAGTTCGGCCACCTGAACGATGGGCACATCCCGGTCCCCGTATTGCGTCACCAGAGTGGAGTGTTCGGAACGTGCCGTGTCGACGAGCAACTCTCCGGCGTCACTGACCCCACCCCCGATGATGTAGGCCTCGGGATCGAGGACATCGGTGAGATCTGCCATTCCCCGACCCAGCCAGTCGCCGATCTCCGCGAAGGCGTCGAGGGCGACCGGGTCCCCCCGTCGGGCCGCCTCGGTGACATTCCGGCCGCGAATCCCCTCCGGACTGCCATCGCCAAGGCTGAGCAGCACATGGGCCTCATCACGCCGATCGGCGGCGAGTTCTCGGGCCCGTCTCACCAGTGCCGATCCGCTGGCGTACTGCTCCCAGCAGCCGCGGCGACCGCAGCCACACAGGCGGCCATCGGGAACCATGATGATGTGTCCGATCTCCGCCGCCATGCCATGGGCTCCGCGACGCAGTCGACCACCGAGGATCAGTCCCCCACCGATACCCGTACCGACAGTCACGACGACGACGTCATTCAAGTCCCGCCCGGCTCCGTGTCGAAATTCCCCCCACGCCGCAGCATTCGCATCGTTCTCGACCACGGTCGATAAGCCGGTGCGCTTGGTCAGCAGATCAGCCAGTCCTACCCCCGGCCACCCGAGGTTGGGAGCGAACACCACACGCGAACGATCGGCATCGACGAGCGCAGCAACACCGACTCCGACGGCTTCGATGGAGTCGGGCGAAGCATCGCGGAGTTCTTCGATAAGTGACGCAATCGTGTCAATCGAGGCCTCGGGGTTACGGGCTGGTGTGTCCCGGCGTTGCGTAGACAGGACGTGACCTTGTTCATCGACGATTCCGGCAAGAAGTTTGGTCCCCCCGACGTCGACACCGATGGTCAAGGACATTGCGCTCTCACCGTCATACTCGCCGTTATCGACACACCATCAGTGCAGGCTCTCCACACGATTCTTCAATCCACGCAAAGCCGTATCGACAATGACCTTCTCTGCCTTGCGCTTGATCATCCCTATCATCGGTACTTTCACATCAACGACGAGTCGGTATCTCACCAGCGTCTCGTCCGGTCCCGAAGCCGAGAGTGCATAACTGCCGTCCATCGCCCGGAGCATGTCACCACGGACAAGATGCCAGGACACATCAGCATCACCAGACCAGTCATATTCGAGTTCATAGGTGTCCTTGATTGGCCCGGAGGACAACTCGAAACGAGCGGTGCGTGGACGACCACTGTCCTCAGTCAACACCGTGACCTTGGTGATGCCGTCGCTCCACTGCGGATAGTCCTCGAGATCAGCGATCACCTGCATGATGGTCGCGATCGGGGCCGCGATGGTGATGCTTGACTCAGTCTGATCGGCCATGGGACCACACGCTAGCGGTCGGTCGTGGCGCCCGGAGCCATCGGCACTCCCGGGACACCGGGACGTCGCTCGCCCTCCAATTCATCCTTCAAGGCCCACACGGTGCGCTTCCACGCGACAGCGTGGCGTCGGCGCAGCCGGTCGACTTCCCGGCGGCCCCGCATCGAGCTCGGAATGACGCGCGCACGCGTCGTCGATCCAGGTTCGGTGGGGTCGACTCGAAGGTAGTAGTGCACGATCACGCCGTCTTCATGCGCCTCCAGCCACAGCTCGGCCGAACCGACCAATTCCCCGGTGACCGACCAGCGCACGCCCTGCAGGCCCCGATCCATGAACACGGTCAACTCGAGCCCCGGCCACCAGTCCGACCAGCGGGACGGATCCCTCACGACCTCCGCGATCCGCGGGGGTACGACGACGATAAACGTCTCGTCGACGAGGTCCACGGCCGGCATAGATGGGCAGAATACGCCGATCGTGACTCCGATCGGCGGCCTCCTCCCTCGATTGGCGTGCCAAGAGAGCGCTGATCGCGTACCGTCCCAGACAGCCCCTCCGAGAGAGGAGCGCGTCCGTGGGCGCGTTCACTGCTGTCGGCGGACCCACCGGCCCGATTCGCCGGCCAGACCCATGAGGAGATCGACCGCCATGAAGACCGAGTTCGCTGTTCCTGCCATCGTCGCTCCGCCGTCGTCGGGCAGCCTGACCGACCACATCGTGGAGAACGCCCAGCAGGCTCCTGATCGCATCGTGGTGTCCCGTCACGAGGGCGGGGTTTGGGTCGGCGTGACCGCTCAAGCTTTCCTCGACCAGGTCAAGGCTGTGGCCAAGGGGCTGATTGCGGCAGGGATCGAGCCCGGACAGCGCGTCGCCATCATGTCGCGCACACGCTACGAGTGGACGCTCGCCGACTATGCCACCTGGTACGCCGGCGCCGTTCCGGTCCCGATCTATGAGACGTCCTCCGCGGAGCAGGTGGAGTGGATCGCCGGGAACTCCGACGCCGTCGGCATCTTCTTCGAGAGTGCGAAGAACAAGGCTGTCTACGACGAGGTCGCCGATCGACTTCCCGAGTGCACCCGGACCTGGGTCTTCGATGACAACGCGATTGACACCCTTGTGGAGGCTGGCGCTGGGGTGAGCGACGAGGCACTCGAAGCGGCTCGGGCTACTGTGACACCGGAGTCCCTCGCGACGATCATCTATACCTCGGGAACCACCGGGCGACCCAAGGGCTGCATGCTCACGCATCGCAACTTCATGTTCGAGGTCGACAATGTCGTGCAGGGGATGCCCGATGTGTTCTTGAAGCCCGGCGCCTCCACCCTGCTGTTCCTTCCCCTCGCTCACGTCTTTGGACGGATCATCCAGCTTGGCGCTATCCGTGCACGGGTTCGGCTCGGCCATGCCCCCGACGTGAAGAACCTGCTCGCTGATCTTCAGTCATTCCAGCCCACATTCTTGTTGGCCGTACCGCGTGTGTTTGAGAAGGTGTTCAATTCCGCACAGCAGAAGGCGACAACTGAGGGCAAGGGCAATATCTTCGATACGGCGGCGAACACCGCCATCGAGTACAGCCGCTCTCTCGACAGTGGTGGCCCCGGCCTTGGCCTGAAGCTGAAGCACGCACTGTTCAACAAATTGGTGTACTCCAAGCTGCGCGCCGCGATGGGCGGGAAGGTCGAGTGGGCGGTCTCCGGTGGTGCACCACTCGGCGAGCGACTCGGACACTTCTTCCGCGGCATTGGGGTGACCATTCTCGAGGGCTACGGCCTCACGGAGACCAGCGCCGCCACCACCGTCAACCGTCCGACCGCGCTGAAGATCGGCACCGTCGGCCAGCCCTTCCCCGGCGCCTCGGTGAAGGTCGCCGCCGACGGCGAGCTGCTGCTTGCCGGAGCGCAGATCTTCAGCGGCTACTGGAAGAACCCGACCGCGAGCGAGGAAGCGCTCGAGCCCGATGGGTGGTTCCACTCGGGTGACATCGGTGAAATCGATGATCAGGGCTTCGTGCGCATCACCGGCCGCAAGAAGGAGCTCCTCGTCACCGCTGGCGGCAAGAACGTCGCACCTGCTGTGCTCGAGGATCGCCTCCGCGCGAACTTCCTGGTGAGCCAGTGCATGGTCGTCGGTGACGGTCAGCCCTTCATCGCCGCCCTCGTCACAATCGATCCCGAGTCCTTCCCCGCCTGGGTGAAGCAGGCCGGCAAGCCCGCCTCCATGACCATCGCCGAGGCGACCAAGGATCCCGACATGATCGCCCTCATCCAAGGAGCTGTCGACGAGGCCAACAAGGCCGTGTCCAAGGCCGAATCGATCCGCAAGTTCACTATCTTGGACACGGATTGGACTGAAGAGGGCGGCCAGCTCACCCCCTCGATGAAGTTGAAGCGCAACGTGGTGATGAAAGAGTTCTCCGCCGATATCGACGCGCTCTACGCCTGAGGCACACCGGCCGGCTCGATGCGACTCCCGCGGTCTCGTCGCGCCCTCGAAGTCGCTGTTCGCGCCACGGGGGTCCTCGCGGTGCTCGTCATCGCCCTCATCACGGGGACCCTCGTGGAGGCGTGGCAGCAAGTTGTCCTGGTTGCCATCCTCGCGGTGACCGCGACACTGCCGCAGTCGCCCGCGTGGTTGCGCTACGTCACTGTCCTCGCCGAGGCCGCGGTCATCGGCGCCATCGTCATGAGCGCGCCCGCCGGCGTTCGCCCGTCGATCGCCTACCTCGTCGTCCCCCCGATCGTCGCAGCGCTCATGGCCGGGGTACTGGGGGCCCTGGCCGTCGGACTCACCACCACCCTGGTCCTCGTCATCGGTGTCGTGTGGAGACAGGGCGACAACCTGCCAGAACCTGTCGCCGACTTGATGATCTGGCTGGCTGTGGCGGTCGCCCTCGGACTTGGCACCGCGGTGGCCCGATACCTCCGAGAGCGCATCGCACCCACACAAGACTCCTACGCCGCAGCGCGCACCCTGCTCTCCGCGTTGCGGGAAGTGACTCGTCGACTCCCGGAGGGGCTGGAAGAGCCGGTCCTCGCGCGCACCACCCTGTCCGCGGTCGCACAGATCCTGCCGCACGACCATGCCGCGGTCTATCTGAGAACACGCTCGGGGAATCTCGTCGCAGCGATCGACGATGACCTTCCCCCACCGTGGACACCCCACTGGGATCGAGGGCTGTGGGCACAAGTCCTCGAAGCGGGCACGGCGATGCAACGCTCAGGTGGATTCGAGGGAGCCGAATGGATCGCCGACCGCGGAGGCGACCTTGCGAGTGCCCTGATCCCACTCCGCCTCGAAGGCCAACCGATGGGAGCGATTGCCATCCAGCGACACGGTGGCCTCTGGGAGATCAGCGACATCGCAAGGGCCCAACACGAGGTTGATGCTGCGGCCCTGCGACTCGATGCCGCCCGTATGTTCGATGAGATTCGCGAACTCGCCACGACCGAGGAACGACGCCGCATGTCCCGAGAGATCCATGACGGCATCGCGCAGGAACTCGTCGGGCTCGGCTTCCTCGTCGATGACCTAGCGCATGAGGATGCCGACGCGCACACTCGCGAACAGGTCGTGCGGATTCGAGATGAATTGACCCGCATCATCACCGAACTGCGACTGTCAATTTTCGACCTCCGCACTGAATCCGGTGTCGGGATCCAAGATGCGCTGGCGTCCTACGTCAACGCTGTGGGCACCCAGTCCGGTCTCGCCGTGCATGTCGTGCTCGACGAGGATGGCAGTCGTCTGCCGCCGGGCGTTGGTCCCCAGATCCTCCGTATCGCACAGGAGGCCATCGCGAACGTGCGTCGACATGCACACGCCCGGACGTTATGGGTGACCTATCGCGTCGATGAGGAGGGGATTGTCTTGCGGATCGTCGATGACGGGCGCGGCGTCATCGCTCCCGCGGAGGCCGACGACCACTTCGGCATGACCATCATGCGCGAGCGAGCGGAATCCATCGGTGGAGATCTCACCGTCCGACGCCGCGACGGCGGGGGAACCGTGGTGGAGCTCACCGCCCCGGCATCCGAGTCACACCGTCGACATGACGTGGCCGGTCGATCATGACCGCGGCAGACGCCCTCATCACCGTGGTTCTCGTCGATGATCACGAATTGATCCGCGAGGGCTTGCGCCGTGCTTTCGGGCGAGAGGCTGATGTCGAGGTCGTGGGTGAGGCTGCGGATGTGGAGCAGGGTGGCGCCCTCATCTCATCGTTGGCGCCTCGCGTCGCGGTCATCGATCTGAGGCTCCCCGACGGCGATGGCCTCACCCTCGTGCGCCAGGCACGGTCTCAGTTCCCGACGATGGGCATTGTCGTCCTCACCATGTATGCCGGGGATCAACACCTCTTCGACGCACTCGATGCGGGCGCTAGCGCGTTCATGCCGAAAAGTTCGCCAGCGGATGAAATCGTCGCCGCAGCTCGCCACGCAGCGGCAGCGCCCCGTGTCTTCAGCGCCCCCGATCTCGCCGAGGCGATGCAACGACGACTCAACAACGACGGTCCAAGCCTGTCTCCGCGGGAGAAACAGATCCTGCAGCTACTCGCCGATGGCCTAGGGGTCGCATCGATTTCCTCGACCCTGTTCATCTCCGAATCAACGACCAAGACACATATTTCTCGGCTCTACGACAAGCTCGGCGCGGCAAACCGCGCACAGGCGCTCATGACCGCGCTGCGCGCCGGATTGCTCTCGACCGAGGAGGGGTCCACCGGCCCGGGTTAATCCCGTGATCGTGCGAGAGTCCATGCTGCTTCGCCCAGGAGTCACGGCAGGGTCCCAGCGCCGGGTGCTCCGTCATGCCGCTCCCTCCTGGGCGCTCGAGGCACTGTCGGGAGATGAGGGCACTAGCCGCAATGGTGGAACGAGGCCTGAACCGGCCAAAACGGCTAGCGCCGTGCGCTCGACCCCTCCGAGACTGTCCGGGGCACCGAGGAGGACGCTCACGACACAGTCGGCACAGGCATCACCCCGGACCATGCAGGTGTCGCAATCGATGAGCAACTCATCTGTCGATTCGTGATCCATGACCCCAGGGTGACTGAGGGGTCTGACATTGCAGGCCGTCCCGCACGTTGATTAGGGCTGGCCCCCGGGGTTTTCCTCCGGGAGGGGGTCTCCCGGCGCAGGTCGCGCGATGATTTCCACGGCGTCCGGTTTGCCGCACCAACGGCACCGAACCTCCTCCACGACCTCTTCGAGCGGCCGGGATTCCTCCACGGTGGGCTCCCCCGCGAGGTCGAGATGCCAGAACTCCTCGACCCGGGCGCGGCGGACGACATCGAAACGAGTGAGGTTTCCGCAGTGGGCGCAGCGCCAACGATGGCCGGCATCGGGAATCTCGGTGGACACGCGGCGAACCTATCGGATGCGCGCCTCACCGACGATGTCGGAGGTAGGTCCTAGGTTCGACTCCATGCATCGGTTCGACTCAGCTGACCGGCTGGATGGGTCTGGCGCGATCGCGAGTCCCCGATCGAATGACGCCAGCGCTCGATCTACCGGGGCCCAGTTGAGCATCGATGATCTCGGGACACCGCTCTCGGAGGTGACCTTCGTCATCGTCGACCTCGAGACCACAGGGGGCGCACCGGCCGACGCCGGCATCACCGAGATCGGCGCCGTGCGCGTCCGCGGTGGCGAAGTGCTCGGAGAGTTCTCCACCCTCGTCGATCCCGGCCACGACGTTCCCGCCTTCATCGCCTCGCTCACCGGCATCACCACCGCGATGCTCATCGGTGCTCCCAGCGTTAGTGCGGCCACCGCCTCGTTCTGGGAGTTCGCCCGAGGTGCCGTCATCGTCGCACACAATGCGCCCTACGATCTCGGCTTCCTCCGCGCCGCCGCACGACTGGCCGACCATCCCTGGCCCGCCCCGAAGGTCGTCGACACCGCCCGTCTCGCGCGGCGACTGCTCGCGCGCGATGAGACTCGCAACGTCAAACTCGCCACCCTGGCGCAGTTTTTCGGGTCGCCGACCACTCCCATCCACCGAGCTCTCGACGATGCTCGCGCGACCGTGGCGGTCCTGCACGGCCTGTTCGAGCGGGCGGGAGCCCACGGAGTGCGCACCCTCGAGGATCTCCTGGCATTCACCGGTCGCACCCACGAAGTCCAACGACGCAAGCGCAGTCTCGCCGATCACCTGCCGAGCGCGCCGGGGGTCTACGTCTTCCGCGATGCCCAGGGTGCGCCGCTGTATGTCGGAACCTCCCGATGCATCAAAGACCGTGTGCGGACGTACTTCACCGCCTCCGAACCACGGACCCGAATGCGCGAAATGCTCCACATCGCCACCGAGGTGACCCCGATCGTCTGCGCGACCGCGCTCGAAGCCCATATCCGCGAAATCCGTTTGATCGCTGAGCATTCCCCGCCCTATAACCGCCGATCCCGCAATCCCGATCGCGCCCAGTGGCTTGCTCTGCGCGACGGTGCGCAGCCGCGCCTGTCCATCACCGGTCGCCTGTCGACGCTGCATCGACGAGCCATCGGCCCGTACCCAAGCCGAGCAGCGGCAACCCAGGCAGCACTGGCACTTCAGTCGATGCTGGTCGATCCGGGTGCCCATCTCGGGCGAGATCCCCTCTCTCCGGTGACACTCGAAGCTGCGGACATGATCGACCTTGCGATGCGCGGGGACGCGCGGGCGCTGCTCGCTGCGGTCGATGCGCGCATGCAGCCCCACATCGGTGCCGGTCGATTCGAGCGTGCCCAGGAATGGCGAGACAGACTCGAAGCCGCCCTCCTCGGCATCGAACGAGCCGGGACGCTGGCCGCGATGGTGACGGCAGGCAGGGTCAGTGCCGGTCGACTGGAAGGCCGGCGCTGGCATCTGCACATCGTCGACGAGGGCCGGCTCGTCGCCGCCGGGGTTGTAGAGCCGGGTCGTGATCCACGTGAGGTCCTCTCCGCCCTGGAGGCCACCGCCGAGGTGTGTCCGCCGGCGCTCCGGGACCCCATTCCCCGACCGATCGGGCTGATCGAGGAGAGCCGACTGCTGTGGTCGTGGTTGACCGAACCCGGCACACGCTTGATTCACGCGAGTCATCCCCTCGCCTTTCCGGTGCACTCCGGAGGGCAGATGCTCACCACCGTGCGCGCTGCCCGAGGCGTCAGCCGCTGAGCTCGCACATGCGCTTGATCCAGCGGGCCAACACACGGCCTGCGTCCCCCGACGACACTGCCTCCGCCGCTCTGGGCAGATGGCGCACGATGACCTCGATGAGCGAATCTGAAGGGGCTATCCCGTTACCCCTGGCGGTTAGCCCGGCGAGTTCCGCTGCCGCGAGCGCACCCGCAGCATTTGCCACGGCCACGGCTGCCACGGCTGCAGGATCAGCACGCAGGTCCATGCTGGGCTCGCGCCTCGGGAGCCCAAGGACCGCTCGCATGACCTCGGCGTTGTGCTGAGCCGATCCGCCGGCCAGATCCGCGCCGCTGATGCCCTCGAGGCCGACCCTGCTGGGTTCGAGGACACCCTCCTCGACCCCTCGTCCTGTTGCGTACCACCACCGTGTAGGGGCCTGAGGAGTGATCTCGTCCCATCCGTCCTCGCCGCGGACCACCAACATGTGCTCTCCCCGCTCATCGAAGACATCGGCCATGATCGGTGCGAGCCGCGCATCAGCGCAGCCGATGAGTCCGGCGACGGGCCGCGCCGGATTAGTGAGCGGACCGAGGATGTTGAACACGGTGGGGACACCGAGTTCGCGGCGCACCGGTGCGGCGAACCGCATTGCCGGATGGAAGACAGGCGCGAAGGCGAATCCCAGACCCTCCTCCGTCGCCACCTGCGCCACGACCTGCACGGAGGCATCAAGGGGAAGCCCGAGGGCCTCGAGCACATCCGCGGCCCCGCTGGCCGACGTCGCCGCCCGGTTTCCGTGCTTGACCACGGGGACTCCGCATGCGGCGATGATGACCGCAGCCAGCGTCGAGATGTTGACCGTGCCCGAACCATCGCCGCCTGTTCCGACGATGTCGACATAGGCGCCCCGCACCGGCCAGGCGACCGCCTCGTCTCGCATCGCTTCGGCCGCGGCCGCCACCTCGTCAGCGGTTTCGCCCTTGGCGCGCAGGCCCATGAGTAAGGCAGCGATGCGAGACGGACCCGCGCGACCGGTCATGATGTCGCGCATCGCCACGGTCGCGGCGTCGCGTGGGAGGTCTTCCCGGCGCGTCAGGCGCGTCAGGATCTCGTTCCACGGGGCGGTCGGAGCAACCGCATCCGGGGCACCAGTGCCGGACACCGGCTAGTCGGCCTCGATTCCCACCAGCCGGCGGCGCAGCAACGCGGCCGCCTGGTCCGCCAGGACCCGCGGATCCAGCGGCTGCGACACCACCGCGTCCGCCCGTGACCAGGTCGCCAGCCAGGCATCGGCCGGTCGCCCCACGATGACGAGCACGGGAGGGGCGCGGAAGATCTCATCCTTCAGCTGCCGACAGATGCCCATCCCTCCGGGAACGGCTTCCCCATCGAGGATGGCCAGATCGATGTCACCACCGTCCAGGGACCGGATGACGAAGGGCTCCGTGGCGACCTCGACGATCTCGATCGCGGGCAGCTCCGGCGCCGGCCGACGGCCCAGCGCCATGATGATGCTTCGTCGAGTGAGACGGTCATCGCTGTAGACCAAAACACGCAGCGAGCGAGTGGGCCCACCGGTCGGTTCGTTACCTCGATTGGGCCCCGGTGAAGGCGTCGCAGGCAGGTTCACAGACGTCATCGTAACCATCCGCTCGACATCGGGGGGTCTACGCATGATGAGGGCGTCAATCTGACAAGATGCGGGTGTGGCTTCCGCGACTCCCACCGTAGGCGAGGCGTTCGTTCACGCCCCGGCAAACCGGCCAAATCTGACCGCCGTCGGCACCATCGTGTGGCTCTCCAGCGAATTGATGTTCTTTGCGGGACTTTTCGCGATGTACTTCACCCTTCGGGCTGTGAATCCGGAGTTGTGGGCCCAAGAGACTGAACTACTGAACATCCCATTCGCCAGCGTCAATACAACGATCCTCGTCCTGTCCAGCGTCACCTGCCAGCTCGGTGTGTTCGCGGCCGAGCGCGGCGATGTCAAGGGGCTGCGCCGCTGGTTCATCATCACGTTCATCATGGGCGCGATCTTCATCGGCGGTCAGGTCACCGAGTACGCCGAGCTCGTCCATGAGGGTCTGACCTTGTCCTCCAACGCCTATGGGTCGGCTTTCTACCTCACCACCGGCTTCCACGGCCTGCACGTCACCGGCGGGCTCATCGCCTTCCTACTGGTGCTGGCGACCACATTCGTGGCCAAGCGTTTCACTCATCAGCAGGCGACCCGAGCGATCGTGACGTCCTACTACTGGCACTTCGTGGATGTCGTCTGGATCGCCCTGTTCTTCATGATCTACATCCTGCGTTGAGGCCCCACCCCACAACTTTCCGAGAATTCCCGAGAGATCGAGACGACGAGAGAAGGTAGGACAGCACCGCATGAAGGCACTCGCAGCCCACCGGCGGCACCCACTCGTCGCCTTGGCCCTGCTCCTCATGGCCCTCGGTGTCATCGGGGGCGGCTACGCCGCGGTCACGACCCAGCCGTCCTCGGCCGACACGGTGACGGTCGGGGATCAGACCCAGATCGAGGAGGGCCGCCGGCTCTATCTCGAGGGCTGCTCGTCCTGCCATGGACTGAACGCGCAGGGCACGTCCTCCGGTCCCACCCTCATTGGCGTCGGCGCCGCCGCGGTGCACTTCCAGGTGGCCACGGGACGCATGCCTCTCGCTGCCCCCGGCGCTCAGGCTCCGGTGAAGAAGCCGGAGTACACGGCCGAGGAGACCCTCGCCATGGCCGCCTACATCGCCTCCCTCGCCCCCGGGCCGGCCATTCCCACAGAGGAGCAGATCGACTACACCGACGCTGACATCGCCGAGGGCGGGGTCCTGTTCCGGATCAACTGCGCCCAGTGCCACCAGGCAGCCGGCCAGGGTGGGGCACTCACCCAGGGGAAGTACGCGCCCTCCCTCATGGAGGCCACCCCCCGGGAGATCTACGAGGCGATGTTGACCGGCCCACAGAACATGCCGATCTTCTCCGACGGGACACTGCCGACCGAGGACAAGCAGGCGATCATCGCCTACATCGTCGACCTCCAGCAGGCACCCAGCCCCGGCGGAATGTCGCTCGGCCGCCTTGGCCCGGTCGTCGAGGGACTGTTCTTGTGGACCGCAGTTCTCGCCGCTTTCCTTGCGGCGGCCGTCTGGATTGGGATTAGGGCACGATGAGCGATCTCACTACGCGCGAGAGCGGTTCGGCAGAAGAGCCCAAGGGCATCCTCGCCCGACAGGAGTACGAGGGTCCCGGTGCCCTCACTCCGGCCGACATGGAGCATCGGGGCCGGCGCAGCGACGTCGATCCGAAGGCCGCCCGGCGAGTGGAGCGGCAGATCACGGCCATGTTCCTGCTCTCCATGGTCATGGTGGTGCTGTTCGTCGTCGCCTACGTCAGCATCGACG
>JBDQGZ010000018.1:0-19389 GCA_040265115.1 Candidatus Nanopelagicales bacterium | reverse complement strand
GGCTTGGCGATGAGGGCGGATTCGCCCCCGATCTCGCGACGAATCGTGTCGCCCTCGACGACGGCACGACCGCCCGCGCGGCGGTTCCCTCAGGCGCCTCCACTGGCGCCTTTGAGGCTGCGGAGCGGCGCGATGGGGATGCGGGGCGCTACGGCGGCAAGGGCGTGCAGCAGGCCGTGCTCGCCGTGGAGGATGAGATCACCCCCGAGATCCTCGGTATCGATGCGTCCGAGCAGCGCATCATCGATCAGGTCATGATCGACCTCGACGGAACGCCGAATAAGGCACGGCTCGGCGCGAACGCGATTCTCGGTGTGTCCCTCGCGGTGGCTCGGGCCGCGGCGGATTCCGCCGATCTCCCGCTGTTCCGCTATGTCGGTGGCCCAAATGCCCACACCCTTCCCGTTCCGATGATGAACATCCTCAACGGTGGCGCGCATGCCGACACCGGTGTCGACATCCAGGAGTTCATGATCGCTCCCATCGGCGCCTCCACCTTCGCTGATGCCCTGCGCTGGGGTGCGGAGGTGTACCACGCGTTGAAGGCGGTTCTCAAGGACGGCGGCTATGCCACCGGGCTTGGCGATGAGGGCGGATTCGCCCCCGATCTCGCGACGAATCGTGTCGCCCTCGACCTCATCGCTACAGCGGTTGACAAAGCGGGCTTCACCCTCGGAACGGATATGGCCTTCGCTCTCGATGTCGCCTCGACGGAGTTCTTCGCCGATGGCTCCTACACCTTCGAGGGTGCGGCCCGGTCGGCGGAATGGATGACCGGCTACTACGAGAGCCTGCTCGCCGACTTCCCGCTGGTATCGATCGAGGATCCGCTCGCCGAGGACGACTGGGCTGGATGGGTGCACCTCACCGACGCCATCGGGGCGAATGTCCAACTCGTCGGGGACGACCTGTTCGTGACCAATCCCGAGCGATTGCAGCGCGGCATCGACGAGGGTGCCGCGAACGCACTGCTGGTGAAGGTCAACCAGATCGGGACCCTCAGCGAGACGCTCGATGCGGTCGGACTGGCTCACCGAAGCGGCTACCGCTGCATGATGAGCCACCGAAGCGGTGAGACCGAGGACACCACGATCGCCGATCTCGCGGTCGCCGTCGATGCGGGTCAGATCAAGACCGGTGCCCCCGCGCGCTCGGAGCGGGTCGCGAAATACAACCAGTTGCTGCGCATCGAGGAGGAACTCGCGGACGCGGGCCGCTACGCCGGAGCGAGTGCCTTCGCGCGTTGAACCGTCTTCGCATGAGACCATCATCGATGTGAAGGCGCGGCGAACCACATTCACCGGACGTGCGGTGATCATGGTCTGTGTCCTCGCCGCCCTCGCGATCACTCTCGCTGTGCCGATCCGAGAGCTCCTCTCCCAGCAGGCGGAAATCGCCGCTTTGTCCGACGAAGTCGCGGCCGCAGAGGATCGGGTCGATGATCTCCAGGCCCGCGTCGCCGACTGGAATGATCCGGCCTTCGTCGCCGCCCAGGCTCGAACTCGGTTGCACTTCGTCTTCCCCGGGGAGGTCGGCTATGTCGTGCTCGGGGCGGATGACCGTCCGCTCAACCCGGAGGAACTCCCATCCGAGGCTGAGGTCGATCCAGTGTGGTTTGAAATCGTGTGGGATTCGCTGAAGTCTGCCGATGCGCCTGAGGCCGGTGTTTCGGATACGGGCGAGGCCACCGATCCAGGCGATGCTGGCTGAGGAGGATCGTGCGGCGGTCGCCGAACAGCTTGGCCGCGAGCCGCGCGGTGAGATGACCGTTGCGCATCGCTGCCCGTGCGGGCGCCCCGACGTCGTGCGGACCAACCCTCGCCTTCCCGATGGCACACCGTTCCCGACCCTGTTCTACCTCACCTGCCCCCGGGCCACGGCTGCGTGCAGCACGCTGGAGAGCCAGGGAGTCATGCGCGAGATGGAACAGCGGCTGCGCGACGACCCTCAGTTGGCCCACGACTACCGAGCCGCTCACGAGGCCTATCTCGCGGAAAGGGCAGAGCTCGACGATGTCCCGGAGATCGACGGAATCAGCGCCGGCGGGATGCCGGATCGGGTGAAGTGCCTGCATGTGCTCCTCGCGCATGCCCTCGCTGCGGGGTCGGGTATCAATCCGCTCGGCGATGAGGTGCGCGCTGCGGTGGATCAATGGTGGGAACCAACCGACTGTCGCCTCGATGAAACTCAGCCTTTGGGCGTGGAGACGTGACTCGAGTCGCGGCTATCGATTGCGGGACGAACTCCATCCGTCTCCTCGTGGCCGAGATCTCGCAGGGGGAACTCATCGAGTTCGACCGGCAGATGGTGATCGTCCGGCTCGGAGAAGGTGTCGATCGCACGGGTGAGTTCAGCCCGATTGCCCTCGAGCGAACATTCGCAGCATGTGACACCTATGCGGAGGTGATCGCCGCGGCTGATGTCCAGGCGGTGCGGTTCGTCGCGACTAGCGCTAGCCGGGATGTCTCGAACCGGGATGAGTTCATCCGCGGAGTCCGCTCGCGCCTTGGTATCGAGCCGGAGGTGATCACGGGTGCAGAGGAGGCGCGCCTTTCCTTCTCAGGTGCCGTGGGAGGTCTCGCATCCGGCATGGCCCCTGAGCCACGACTCGTTGTCGATATCGGTGGCGGATCCACCGAGTGCGTTCTCGGCGATGAGGTGCCGAAATCCTCCTGGTCAGCCGATATCGGCTGCGTACGGATGACGGAGCGACACCTGCACGCTGACCCCCCGACGGGAGAGCAAGTCGCGGCAACGCGCACCGATATCGCCCGAGCTCTCGACGAGATCGAACATCATGTACCCCTCGATCAGGCCGCGAGCATGATCGGACTGGCCGGAACAGTCACGACCGTGTCCGCGATCGCCCACGATCTCCCCGACTACGACCCTGCCTTCCTGCATGGCAGCGTCATCACCTCGGCCCAGATCAATGAGGTGGTCGAGCGACTCCTGGTGATGCCGCGGGCGGAGCGCGCGGCAATCCCGGTCATGCATCCGGGCCGGGTGGACGTGATCGCCGGTGGTGGGCTGGTACTTCAGGAGGTGCTCGCTCGAACCGGGCTCGATCGGGTGGTGGTGAGCGAGACCGACATCCTCGACGGCATCGCGCTCAGCCTCGTGCACTCGCCCTGAGGCTCGAGCGAGCCGCGGCCCGCATGCGTTTCCTGTAAGCGCTTGCGGCATCCTCGCTTCCGCTTCTACACTCCGCCACTATGGCCATCACGATTCGCGATGTCGCCGATGCCGCCGGAGTCTCGACCGCGACGGTGTCGCGGGCGCTGCGCGGACTGCCCCATGTCGATCCGGTGACCCGCGAGCGCGTCGAGCGGGTCGCGAAGGAGATGGACTACGTCGTCTCTCCGAGCGCCTCCCGCTTGGCGAGTGGCCGCACCGGAACGATCGGTGTCATCGCCCCGTTCATCGCCCGCTGGTTCTTCTCCACCGTGCTGTCCGGGGTCGAGAGCGTGTTGCAGGCCAGCGATATCGACCTGCTGGTCTTCGAGGTCGGTGACCCGGCGACGCATTACCGGATCCCGCCCGAGCAGCGACTGCGTGGCCGGGTCGACGGACTGCTCGTGGTGTCGCTGCCCTCGGATGAGTCGGCTGTCGCACACCTGCTGTCCCTGGGAATGCCGGTAAGTCTCATCGGTTCGAGTGCCGCCGGTGTCCCGTCGGTCTCCATCGACGATGTGGCCGCCGGGCGGATCGCAACCCAGCACCTGATCAACATCGGGCATGAGCGAATCGCGATCATCTCCGGTCAGCCGAATCCGACGGGCTTCACACCCGCGGAGGATCGACGTCGGGGATATCAGGCAGCCCTCACTGAGGCGGGCCTCTCGGCCGGCGAGGAGCTCGAGGGCTATGGGTATTTCACCGTCGCCGGCGGCGAGCAGGCGATGACCGGACTTCTCGCGCTCTCGAAGCCACCGACCGCGGTGTTCGCAGCCTCCGACGAGATGGCCTTCGGGGCGATCCGGGCACTCCAGCGACACGGGATGCGTCCGGGTCACGATGTCGCGGTGATCGGGATCGATGGTCATGACCTGTCGGATCTGCTGGATCTGAGCACCGTCGTGCAGCCGGTGCGTGATCTGGGACGGATGGCCACCGAGGCCCTGCTCACCCAACTGCGATTGCCGGCCGCCGAACGCGGTCTCGTGGCGCAGGCGACGGCGGTGCCGACGTCCCTGGTCGTGCGTGGCTCGACCGTTCCCTCGCAGGGGATATTCGGGACCGGCAGCCGCCGCGCGTCAGCAGCAGTGCTGGGCTGACGCGTTGCGTTGAGAGTTCAGGCGCTGAGTCGCTCGCGCTCTCCGTCGGCGGCGAAGATGTAGGTGCGCATGGGGCGTACCCGCACGGCGTCCCCGATGCGTGTTCCAATGGAACCGGGTTCGCGCGCGATCAGGCTGACCGCCTGCCCGTCGATCTCCGGGGTGTCGCCATAGACATAGGCGTCGGCACCGAGTTCCTCGACCAGGCTGACCTTCATCTCCGCACCCTCATCGGAGATGTGCAGATCCTCCGGACGGATACCGAGGATGACGGTTTTTGAGTCTCCGGCCTTGGCGAGAACGTCGCGCTCGATCGGCACGGTGTAGTCGCCGAGGCGCACTCCGCCGTCGACGATGGGAGCCTCGATGGTGTTCATTGACGGTGACCCGATGAAAGCTCCGACAAAAGCGTTCGCTGGCGACTCATACAGTTCGCGCGGCGAGGCAACCTGTTGCAGCACACCGGCGCTCAAGACAGCGACACGGTCACCCATGGTCATCGCCTCGACCTGATCGTGGGTGACGTAGATGGTCGTGGTGCCAAGACGCTTTTGCAGCGCAGCGATTTGAGTGCGGGTCGAGACACGCAGTTTCGCATCAAGATTGGACAGCGGCTCATCCATGAGGAACACCTCGGGCTCGCGCACGATCGCGCGGCCCATCGCAACGCGCTGGCGCTGACCACCGGAGAGCGCCTTCGGCTTGCGATCGAGGTATTCGGTGAGGTCGAGCAGAGCGGCCGCTTCCTTCACGCGTCGATCGATATCCGCCTTCCCGACCTTCTGGATCTTCAGCGCGAACGCCATGTTCTCGGCCACCGACATGTGGGGGTAGAGCGCGTAGTTCTGGAACACCATGGCGATGTCGCGGTCCTTGGCCGGGACACCGGTGACGTCGCGCTCGCCGATGTAGATACGACCCGACGAGATCGGCTCGAGTCCGGCGAGCATGCGCAGCGATGTCGACTTGCCGCAGCCGGAAGGCCCCACGAGGACGAGGAAGTCCCCCTGCGCGATGTCGAGGTCGAGGTGGCTGACCGCAGGCTGGGTGGTCCCGGGATAGACCAGGCTTACGTCCTCATAGGTGACTCGGCTGCTCATGCCTACCCCTCACGGTGCTCGTGGTTGCCTTCGACGGATCGGGTCCTTGTCCCGGGTGTGCCGCGAGGTTATCGGTTCGTGACCGTGGGGGGAACCCTGTGGTTGCCAAATCGTAACCGATTACATGGCTGTGTTACATACTCGCGTCTTGCCCTTGGCTGCAGAAGCGACGAGACTGCAAAGCGTTTACATCCTGCCGGGGGATCTGCCTGCCCGGAGGAGAGGCACACCATTGCTCAGGCAGACGAATGAGTTGAGGAGAAGGCATGACTGCACCCATGCGTCGCCGCGGGGTCGCGATCCTGGCCGGTGGAGCCGCCGCAGCACTGCTGCTCGCGGCCTGCGGTGGATCGGATGACTCCGGCGGTTCCGCCACGCCGACCCAGACCGGCGGCGAGACCACAAGCGCGGCCCCCAGCCCGACCGGCGATGTGCCGGCTGGCTGCGAGCCCTACGCCGAGTACCTCGGAAACGAGGGCTCGTCGGTCACCATCTTCACGTCGATCCTGCCCCCCGAGCAGCAGTTGTTCGAGGAGTCCTGGGCGAAGTTCGAAGAGTGCACCGGCATCGACATCGTCTACGAGGCCAGCGACCAGTTCGAGGCGCAGCTGCCCACCCGTATCGCCGGTGGCAACGCCCCCGACATCGCCTTCATCCCGCAGCCGGGTCTGCTCGCGACCCTCGTTGAGCGCGGTGGCCCCGTGGCCGCTCCCGCAGCGACCGCGGCCAAGGTGGATGAGTACTTCAACCCGGCCTGGAAGGCCTACGGCACCGTGGACGGCACCTTCTACGCCGCTCCGCTCGGCTCGAACATGAAGTCCTTCGTGTGGTACTCCCCGAAGGTGTTCGCGGCCAACGGCTACGAGGTTCCGACCACCTGGGACAGCATGTTCGCGTTGTCCGACCAGATGCTTGCTGACGGCATCACCCCGTGGTGCGGCGGCATGGAGTCCGGTGGCGCCACCGGTTGGCCGGCCACCGACTGGCTCGAGCAGGTCATGCTGCGTCTGTACGGCGGCGACGTCTACGACCAGTGGGTCAACCACGAGGTCCTGTTCAACTCCCCTGAGGTCACCGAGGCCATGAACGTGGTCGCCTCGTGGATGAAGAACGAGGAGTACGTCAACGGCGGTCACGTGACGGGCCAGGGCTACGGCAACGTTGCCTCGATCCCGACCGTGGCGTTCCAGGACGCTGGCGTGGGCATCATCCCCGGCGAGTGCGGCATGCTCCAGCAGGCCTCGTTCTACGCCAACTTCTGGGCGAACTTCGATGAGAACGCCGTCATCGCCGAGGACGGCGACGTGTTCGCGTTCTACCTCCCCGCCATCACCGACGCTGTCTCCACCCCGATCGTGGGCGGCGGCGAGTTCGTGACGGCCTTCTCCGATGCTCCCGCGGTCCAGGCCGTGCAGACCTACCTCGCATCGGCGGAGTTCGCGACCTCGAAGGCCTCGCTGGGCACCTGGGTGTCGGCGAACAGCGGCGTGCCGCTGGACACCTACAGCAACCCGATCGACCGTCTGTCGGCGGAGTACCTGACTGACCAGTCCGGCACCTTCCGCTTCGACGCTTCCGACCTCATGCCTGCCGCCGTTGGCGCCGGTGCATTCTGGACGGAGATGACGGCGTGGTTCGCCGAGGACAAGCCGACCGAGGCAGTCCTGCAGGCGATCGACGACGCGTGGCCGGCTTCCTGATCGAGGCTTAGTCGCAAGTTCGTCGAATGACTGACCATCGGGGCTCGGAGAGTGTAGAAACTCTCCGAGCCCCGCTGTCATTCCCGCCGTCAACGTGGCAAGGAATCGGGGGACAGGGCGCAGTGAAGGAGGGGACTCGGCATGGGTGAGGCGATCCTCGAGGGTCTGCCCAAACTCGCGACCGCCGCGGCGGGGGTCGGAGTCTTCTTCGCCCTGCTTCTCATCGTCTTCTTCGTGCTCGGCCGGATCAAGGGGCGCTTCTCCGGGCCGGTCGCGCTGCTGGCCTTCCTGGGCCCGGCGGTCCTGCTGCTCATCATGGGCTTGCTGGTTCCCGCCTTCCAGACGTTCCTCAAGAGTTTGCAGAACCCGGCGAGCACGGAATACATCGGCCTAGCGAACTACGCCTGGGTATTCGGCACTGACGGCAACCGCGAGGTGCTGCTCAACACTTTCCTGTGGCTAGTCATCGCGCCGCTGTTCTCCACCGTGGCCGGACTCACCCTTGCGCTGCTGCTCGACCGCATGCGCCGAGAATCAGTTCCCAAGTCGTTGATCTTCATGCCAATGGCGATCTCGTTCGTCGGCGCCAGCATCATCTGGGATCTGGTGTACACCTATCGCGATCCGGCCAAGCCACAGGTCGGTCTGCTCAGTCAGGTGGCCATCTGGATCGGTATCGACAACCCGCCGAACTGGATCCTGCTGCAGCCGTGGAACAACTTCCTGCTCATGGTCATCATGATCTGGATCCAGACCGGATTCGCGATGGTGGTTCTCTCCGCGGCGATCAAGGCGATTCCCGGTGATGTCGTCGAAGCGGCGATGCTCGATGGGGCGACCGGGTGGCGGTTGTTCAGCCGCGTCACGATCCCGATGATTCGCGCCACTCTCGTGGTGGTCGTCACCACGATCATGATTGCGACGTTGAAGATCTTCGACATTGTCCGTGTCATGACGAATGGCAATTTCGGCACACAGGTCGTTGCCAATGAGATGTATGCCCAGTCCTTCGTCCAATTCGACTATGGCCGCGGCTCCGCGCTGGCCGTAGTGCTATTCGTCGCCGTAATTCCGCTCGTGGCATACAACGTTCGCCAACTGCGGAAGGAGCGTGCTGTCCGATGAGCGTCGAAGCGCACGAGATTGTGCCAATCCCGCAGTCCGAGGGCCCCAAACCGACCATCCCCACCGCGGTCAAGAAGTCTCTGAGCAGCCCCTGGGCCAGTGGATTCGTCATCCTGCTCACCGTGCTGTGGACCATTCCCACATTCGGCCTGCTCGTCACATCTTTGCGGCCATCGGAGGATGCAAACACCACCGGCTGGTGGACTATTTTCACGAATCCGTCCTTCACCGTCGGCAATTACTCCGAGGTCCTCACCGGAGGAAGCACGATCCCCGGCGGCATCCTGCCCTACTTCTTCAACTCCTTCGCCATCGCGATCCCCGCGGCGATCTTCCCGCTCGCCTTGGCGACGATGGCGGCCTACGCGATCGCGTGGGTGCCCTTCCGCGGTGCCACGTTCGTGTTCTTCGCGATCTTCGCGCTGCAGGTCGTGCCGCTGCAGATGGCGCTTCTGCCGTTGTTGCAGATGTTCAATCTCGGCTGGTCGATCGGTCCGATCACCATCGTTCCCGATCTCGACTTATCTGGCACCTACATACCTCTGTGGGTGGCGCACACGATGTTCGCCCTTCCCCTGGCGATCTTCCTGATTCACAACTTCATCGCGCAGTTGCCGCGTGACCTGATGGAAGCCGCTCGCGTCGATGGCGCCGGGCACTTCACCATCTTCTACAAGATCGTGCTTCCCCTGTCGGTCCCGGCGATCGCCTCGTTCGCGATCTTCCAGTTCCTGTGGGTGTGGAATGACCTGCTTGTGGCGCTGACCTTCGCCGGTGGCACACCGGACGTCGCACCCATCACCGCCTACCTGGCGAACATCAAGGGCACCTACGGCGCCCAACTCGATCTCATCACGGCGGGCGCGTTCATCGCCATCATCGTCCCGCTCATCGTCTTCTTCGCCCTGCAGCGCTTCTTCGTCCGCGGCCTGCTCGCCGGTTCCGTCAAGGGCTGAGGGCCTCGACGACTCAACCGGCGTTGCGGCGGGTGATCACGTCACGCAACCAGCGGGCGCTGTCCTTTGGGGTTCGCTCCTTAGTGTGGGGATCGACCCAGACGATGCCGAACCGCTTAGTGAGGCCCTCGGCCCACTCGATGTTGTCCATGAGCGACCAGGCGAAATAGCCGCGCAGCGGGAACCCGTTGTCGCGCGCCTTAAGCGCAGCATTGATGTGTCGACGGATGTAGTCGGTTCGCTGTTCGTCGGCGACTCGTCCATCGATGAGTGCGTCATCGATGGCAGCCCCGTTCTCGGTGACCCAGATCGGAACTCCGGGGAGCGCTTCGGCGATCTGGGTCAAGATCGCCGTCAAGCCCTCCGGGACGATCTCCCAGCCCATCTCGGTCAGCGGAGAACGAGGAGCGAAGGTGCACGGCGGGGTGCCCGGATAGGCGCTGAGTTCCGCGCCCACCGATCGCTGCGCGCTCTCACCTGTTGTCGTCACGCGAGCGACGGTGTAGTAGTTCTCGCCTATCCAGTCCATTGGAGTGGCGATGCTGGGGAGATCCGAATCGCGGACGAAGGAGAAGTCCGCGAACGGCGCGCAAGATTCGCGTAGGTCGTCGGGAACGCCGCGCCCGGCGAGCAGGTCTAGGAAGAAGCGGTTGTGCAGTCCATCGATGTGGCGTACCGCGGCGGCTGTCTCGGCAGAGTTGTCATCGGCCCAGATCGGCTGGCAGTTCAGCACGATTCCGCAATTGCGTGCGTCCACCTCACGAAGGGCGAGCATTGCCTGACCGTGCCCGAGCATCAGGTGGTACGCCGCGCGCAGCGACCCTTCCGGATCGCGCATACCTGGCGCATGGATGCCCGCGGCGTAGCCGAGATAGGCCGACACCCAGGGTTCGTTCAGGGTCGCCCACCGGTCGACCCGATCACCGAGGTGCTCGGCGGCGAGATGGGCATACTCGGCGAACCGTTGTGCGGTGCTGCGCTCCAACCACCCGCCAAGTGCGCCGAGTTCACTGGGCAGATCCCAGTGATAGAGCGTCGCCACCGGGCGGATCCCGCGGGCGAGTAGGCCATCGACAAGGCGGTCATAGAAATCCAGACCCGTGGGCGAGATCGGTCCGGAGCCCCCCGGCTGCAGCCGGGGCCAGCTGATGGAGAAGCGGTAGGCATCGACCCCTAGCCAGGACAACAGATCGAGATCGTCGTCGAGTCGATGGATGTGATCGCAGGCTGGATCGGCACCCGCACCGTCGACGATCGCTCCGGGAATTTCGGCGAAGTCATCCCAGATGCATCGACCGCGCCCCGCGCTGTCCCCTTCGATCTGCCAGGAGGAGGTGGCGACACCGATCTCCAGGTCGTGGGGGAGCGCCTCAATGGGCAGGGTCAGGTCATCATCCCGGTGGGTGGCTGTCACACTCCACATCGTCGCACTACTGTTGGCACCATGGCTGAGACCGTGCAGATCGAATCCGCCGCAACTCCCCTCGAAGGCCTGCTCGCAGTCCCCGACTCCGGCAGCGGTCCCGGAGTGATCGTGATCCAGGAATGGTGGGGGCTCCTTCCGCACATCGAGGCGGTGGTCGATCGATTCGCGGCCGCCGGGTTCGTCGCCCTCGCCCCTGACCACTACCGCGGGCAGCGCACGACCGAACCCGATGAGGCCGGCAAGCTCATGATGGGCCTGAAGGTCGCCGCTGCGGCGAGCGATATTGCGGCGTCCGCCGACCACCTGGTGCGGTCGGGGATGCTGCCGATCGACAAGGTAGGAGTCGTCGGGTTCTGCATGGGAGGTGGACTCGCGCTGCTCGGTCCCACCGTGAGCCCGCATATCGACTGCGCCTCGGCGTTCTACCCCGCGATGCCCTGGCCGGACTACCACCCGGAGTGGGCGAACTACACCGGTCGCGAAGCGCTGATCCATCAGGCGGAGTCTGATATTCCGAACACCGGTGCCGACATCGCGCGTTGTGCCGAGGCGATCGCCGAGAACGGTGGCACCGCCACGATCGTCGATTACCCCGGCAGCGAGCACGCGTTCTTCAACGACGACCGCCCGGAGGTCTACGACGCCACCGCGGCCGGATTGGCCTGGGATCGCACGGTGGAGCTGTTCCGACGGAGGCTGACCGGGCCGTTCGGCTGATCGGGGACTGCGCGCGTGCGCGACTCACTACGCCGACTCGATGCCGACATCGTCTCCTGTCGAGCCTGTCCGCGATTAGTCGCGTGGCGGGAGGAGGTCGCCTCGGTCAAACGGGCGGCCTTCGCCGATGAGGACTACTGGGGTCGACCCGTTCCTGGGTTCGGGGATGCTGATCCGGCGGTTCTCGTGATCGGGCTCGCTCCAGCAGCACATGGGGCGAACCGCACCGGTCGGGTCTTCACCGGGGATCGCAGCGGGGACTGGCTGTTCGGTTCCCTGCATCGCGCGGGATTCGCCTCGCAGAACCTGTCGGTGTCGCGCGGCGACGGTCAGGTCCTTGCTGATGCGCGTGTCACGGCCGCGGTGCGATGCGCTCCGCCGGAGAACAAGCCCACCACGCTGGAACGTGATGCCTGCCAGCCCTTTCTGGAGCGCGAGATCGCCCTGACATCACCCACGGTGATCATCGCGCTCGGGGGGTTCGGTTGGACGGCGACGCTGCGCAGCCTGGCGGCCTTGAAGTTCCCGGTCCCGCGGCCGCGACCACGTTTCGGGCACGGGGTCGAGGTCGAGATCGGCTCGGTGACGCTGTTGGGCTGCTACCACCCCAGCCAGCAGAACACTTTCACCGGCCGTCTCACCGAATCAATGCTCGACGAGGTGATGATGCGCGCCCGTGCGCTAACGTGATTCTCCGTGCCTTCCAGTTCTCTCGCCATCACTGTCCTCGGTCACGATCGCCCCGGCATCATCGCCGAGGTGACCGGAGCACTCGCCGAACTGGGGGGCAATCTGGAGGACTCCTCCATGACTTTGCTGCGCGGTCACTTCGCATGGACGCTGATCGTGTCCGGGCCGAGCGTGGATGATGTCCGAGATCGCCTGGCGTCGCTGGCTGATGACGATCTCGTGGTCACGGTCCTGCCGGCGCCCGGGGAGTCCGGGATATTGGCAGCGGCGTCCCGATATGTCCTGAGCGTCCATGGCGGTGATCGCCCCGGCATCGTGTCCGGGATCACCGGGGTTGTCGCTGCAGTGGGCGGCAACATCGTCGATCTCACGACGCGCCTGTCCGGTGACCTCTACATCGCGGTCGCCGAGGTTGTTCTTCCCGAGGGGGTCGATATCCCGCACCTTGAGCGCGACCTGTCCG
The DNA here is from genome assembly GCA_040265115.1 of Candidatus Nanopelagicales bacterium. GTDB lineage: Bacteria > Actinomycetota > Actinomycetes > S36-B12 > S36-B12 > M55B157. The sequence goes on along the minus strand of JBDQGZ010000018.1, from coordinate 6,935 downwards.
CGGCAGCCGATGCCCTCGGTGTCGGTGTCACGCTGCGGCCGGAGGACGCCGACCTCCTGTGAATCCCCTGCTGCCGGACCTGCCGCAACTGCTCACGGGACGGGTGCGCGAGGTCGTGCGCGCCCCCGACCCGGTGCTGTCGACCCCGTGCCCCGAGGTGGATCCGACTGATCCCGCCACGATCGAGCTCGCCGCGGACCTGCTCGCCACGATGGCGGTGTCGCCGGGGTGCGTGGGGCTGGCGGCGAATCAGATCGGGGAGTCGCGCCGGTTATTCAGCCTGGATGTGACGGCGCATCCCAAAACCCGCACCCACCATGGTCGATACGTGCTGGTCAACCCCGTACTGCTCGAGGCCACCCGGAAGGAGCGGGCTCGTGAGGGGTGCATGTCGGTGCCGGATTTCACCGGGGACGTGCGCCGGGCGTCACGGGTCATCGTCCGGGGGCTGCTGCCGGGGACGGGGGAGCAGGTCGAGATCGTGACCGATGCCTTCGAGGCCCGGGCCCTGCAGCACGAGATCGACCACCTCGACGGCTTGCTGTTCCTCGACCGGGTGGTCGGCGCCCACGCGATCCACCCCCGCCAGACCTACCTGTAAACCCAACTCCTGTGCCCCCGGAGGGAGTCGAACCCTCACTGTGCCGGGTTTAAGCCGGGTGTCTCTGCCGGTTGGACTACGGGGGCGGTGCGGGGTCTCACGCAGCGGGAATGACGCGGGACCCCCCGTGGGTTACGGTAGAGGACAGCACGATTACTCATGGAGGAGACCGCACATGCAGACGGCCAACCCCATCCTGGCCCGGATCGACCGTGAGGCCGCCGCCCGGCAGGCCACCGGGGGCCCCGGATTCGCCTACGACGAAGGTCGCTCGGCCATCGCCCAAGCACAGACCGGCGCTCCGGCACCGGCCACCGCCACCTCGCCCGCGGGCATGCCGCCTTCGATCGGCACGACCCGGGCGGTCACTTTCACCGACGTCATGGCCAAGAGCGGTGTCCTGTTCGTCCTCGCGGTTCTCGGCGCGGTCGTCGGCTGGCAACTCGCCAACACCGGCATCGGCCTCATCGTGGTCTTCGGCGCCATGATCGGAGCCCTCGTCCTCGGCCTCGTGAATGCGTTCAAGCGTGAGGTCAGCCCGGCCCTGGTCATCGGCTACGCCCTGGTCTCCGGGGTCATGCTCGGCGCGGTGAGCAACTGGTACAACACCCTGGCGCTGGCCAATGAGTATGAGGGCCTCGTGCTTCAGGCCGTGCTCGCCACGATGACGACCTTCGGCATCATGCTGCTGCTGTACGGCACCGGGATCGTGAAGGTCAACAACAAGTTCATGAAGGTCATGATCGCGGCGATGGCGGCCTACTTCGTCATCGCGATCGCCTCCTTCGTCGCCGCGATGTTCGGTGTCGGCGGTGGCTGGGGCTTCTACGGTGTCGGCACCTTCGGTCTGCTGCTCTGCGTCGCCGGCGTCTTGCTCGCCGCCTTCAGTCTCATGTTGGACTTCGAAGCCATCAAGCAGGGCGTCGCTATGGGTCTGCCCGAGCGCGAATCCTGGCGGCTTTCCTTCGGCCTGCTCGTCACCATCGTGTGGCTGTACCTGGAGATCCTGCGCTTCCTCGCGATCATTGCCTCCGGGCGCGACTAGAGTCGTTACGTCCCAGACAACGGCTTCCGACGGCCCGCGTGAGACTCGTGCTGTGCTCGACTACAGCGAGGAGTTGACGCGGGCCGTCGACATGCTCAGGTCGATGCCGATCCCGAAACTCAGCCGTCCCGTGGGCGATTCAGGTTCGACCCGGGCCGAACGCGCCCGTGATGTGGCGCAGTTTCTCGCAGATCTCGCTGCCGATGCTGAGGGTGGTCCGAGGCGTGTGATTCCCGATGTCGGCGATCCGGCTGTAGGGGATCAACTTGCGGTCACCGGCCGGGATCTCGTCCGCTCGGAATGCGGCGAGCAGGTCATGCAGGCGGTAGCCGAACGACTGCGCGCGCTGCGGCTGGCGATCTAGCGATCAGCGCCGAGCGAGGAAACCGCGTACGGCCTCGCGGGCGTTGCTGCGAATCTCCGGGCCGTGGGTGAACGCGGCGATGGAGTAGTCGGCCTCGCCGAGCACGTGGGCGCTGACCTGATTCTGCTTCGCCGAGGTGCAGAAGGCGGCGACCGGCCAACTCATGCGCGAGCGCATGTTCCAGATGGCATCCCCGGTGATGAGGATGCCGGTTGCAGCATGCCTCAGCGAGATATGACCCGGGGTGTGACCGGGGGTGTGCAGGACCTCGATGCCGTCGGCGACATCGATGATCGATCCGTGCGTGAGTTCCTCGCTCACCGCGACCGGAGCGAAACCTCCACCGGGGAGTCGGGTGAACACCGCACCGAGCCGCACACTCGGATCGCGTGGCGCGCCTCGCCCCGCCCGGATGTCGTCGGCATCATCAGCGTGCACGCTCACCCCCGACACCCCGGTTCGTTCCACCATGTCGGCGGCGCCGCCAGCGTGGTCATTGTGGGCATGGGTGAGCACGATGCGCGTCACATCCCGGGGGTGCTTGCCGATCACAGCGAGTGCCTCGACGATCTTCTTCGGCGCCCGCTTCACGCCGCAGTCGACGAGGGTCACCGATCCGTCATCGTCGGTGAAGGCGAAGGAGTTGATGAAGTCACCCAGGGTGGGAATGCGGTAGACCCCCGGTGCCAGCGGGACGATCGGTGCTCGACTCATGGGAACAGCGTAGGGTGATGTGCCATGCGCGTGGTCGAATCCATCCTTGATCTCATCGGCAACACCCCGTTGGTGCGCCTGCGCCATGTCACCGAGGGAATCGCCTGTCCGGTCTATGCGAAGGTCGAATACGTCAACCCTGGCGGCTCGGTGAAGGATCGTATTGCCACGCGCATGATCGACTCGGCCGAGGAGAAGGGCCTGCTGAAGCCGGGCGGGGTCATCGTCGAGCCGACCAGTGGAAACACCGGGGTCGGCCTTGCGATGGTCGCCCAGGAGCGCGGCTACCGGTGCATCTTCGTCTGCCCTGACAAGGTGAGCCAGGACAAGCAGAACGTGTTGCGGGCTTACGGCGCTGAGGTGATCGAATGCCCCACCGCGGTCGATCCGGAGGATCCGCGCTCGTACTACAGCGTGAGTGATCGCCTCGCCCGGGAGGTGCCCGGCGCGTGGAAGCCCGATCAGTACTCCAACCCCGACAACCCGCGGTCGCACTATGAGCAGACCGGACCGGAGTTGTGGGAGCAGACGCAGGGTCGGATCACGCACTTCGTCGCCGGCGTCGGTACAGGCGGAACGATCACCGGAACGGGCCGCTACCTCAAGGAGGTCAGCGAGGGTCGCGTCCAGATCATCGGCGCGGATCCCGAGGGCTCGGTGTATTCGGGCGGAACCGGTCGGCCCTATCTTGTCGAGGGGGTCGGCGAGGACTTCTGGCCCACCAGTTATGACCCCAGCGTGCCCGACGAGATCATCGCGGTGAGCGACGCCGACTCCTTCGAAATGACCCGGCGCCTCGCACGCGAGGAAGGCCTGCTCGTGGGGGGCTCGTGCGGCATGGCAGTCGTGGCCGCGCTCGAGGTGGCGCGTCGCGCGAAGCCGGACGACTACGTCGTCGTCCTGCTGCCCGACTCCGGTCGCGGCTACCTGTCGAAGGTCTTCAACGACGAGTGGTTGGCCTCCTATGGCTTCGCCACTGCAGGGACGCAGTCGAGTGCACACGAGCGCACGGTGGGAGATGTCCTGCGGACCAAGTCCGGGGACCTGCCGCCGTTCGTGCACACCCATCCCACCGAGACGGTCCGCGATGCGATCGACATCCTGCGAGAGTTCGGTGTGTCGCAGATGCCGGTAGTCCGGGCGGAACCGCCCGTCATGGCGGCGGAGGTCGTGGGTTCGGTCGCGGAGCGCGAACTGCTCGACGCACTGTTCACGGGCAAGGCGAATCTCGCGGATGCGGTGGATCACCACATGTCCGAGAAGCTGCCGCAGGTGGGGTCAGGCGAGCCGATCGCCGCGGCGATCGCGGCGCTGCAGGATGCCGATGCGCTGCTCGTCCTCGAGGACGGCAAGCCGGTCGGAGTGCTCTCGCGCAGCGACCTGCTCGGCCACCTCGCCGACTAGATCCACCGCATGAACGACCTGAATGGGGCGCAACAGCGAGGTGTTGTGCCTTCTACAGGTCGGTCTTCGGGCGGGAGGGCGTCAGTCGAGGGGCGGCAGGGGGACACCTGACGCGGAATGGCAGCGGTAGCCGTTGGGCACCTTGTAGAGGTACTGCTGGTGATAGCCCTCGGCGTAGTAGAACGGCCGGCCCTCGGCGGGGGCGATCTCACTGGTGATCGCGCCGTAACCGCGCTCAGCAAGGACGGGGGCGTACGCCGCCGCCGCTCGCTCGACGAGGTCACGCTGGGCGTCGGTCGTGTAGTACACCGCGCTTCGATATTGCGTCCCCATGTCGTTGCCCTGGCGGAAGCCCTGCGTCGGATCGTGGTCCTCGAAGAAGTGCCGCAGCACCTCGTAGGTCGAGATCTCCGCCTCGCGGTAGGCCACGAGGACCGCCTCGGTGTGACCGGTTCGTCCGCTGCACACCTCCTCATAGGTGGGGTGCGGGGTGAAGCCGCCCTGATAGCCGACCGCGGTGGTGAAGATTCCCGGCAGCCGCCAGTAGATCTCCTCCGCTCCCCAGAAGCAGCCCATCCCGAGATAGATCACGCTCAGATCGGCCGGCCAGGGTTGCTCGGCGGTGTTCTGGATCGGGGTCCCGAGGACGGCATGGTCGAGGGGAACCTCGAAGGGATAGTCCGCTCGCCCGGGGAGTGCCTCGGTCTGATCGACCATGCGCCCCTTGCTTCCGAGCAGCCCTACGAGAAAGTTCGACATCGCCATGGCCGCAAGTATCCCCCAGGTCTGAGATGCTGGCCTGATGGACTCCCCATCATGTGAGACCCGCCACGCCACTGCCCACTGGTTCGCCCCCGGCGGTCGAGACCGCGTCGAGCATGCTGTCGCCTCCGCGCTCGCCGAGCACGGTGGCCATGTCGAGGGGCTCGATGCCGACTATGGCGCGTCGCCGGCTTTCCGGCTCCTCGGGATCGTCGTTCCCGGCGAGGAGCATCGGGTTCCCGTCCATGCCCATGTCGATCTGCGCCCGGGTCCGGATGCACACATCGTCCAGGTGCGCCTGGAAATGCGCTCGATTGAAGGGTTGTATCTATTGGAGTTCACCGACGCGGAGGCACAGGATGCGGCCTATGCAGAGAAGTTCGCCGAGATCGAAGCCAGCTGCAAGGCGGCGACGGGGGTGATCGGATGAGTGAGTGGTCTGATTCGGGATTCGAGACCCGCGCGATCCATGCGGGGCAGGAACCTGACCCGCTCACCGGGGCTGTGGTGCCGCCGGTTTATCAGGTGTCAACGTATGCACAAGACGGCGTCGGTGGACTGCGCGGGGGTTATGAGTATTCCCGCTCAGGGAACCCGACCCGGACAGCACTCGAGGAGTGCCTCGCGTCGCTGGAAGCTCCCGGGTTCGACGGCGCTCGCGGTCTCGCGTTCGCCTCGGGCCTCGCTGCAGAGGACACACTTCTGCGAGTGATCGGGGCACCGGGGGCGCATGCCGTGATCGGGAACGACGCCTACGGCGGCACGTACAGACTCTTCTCCCGCGTTGCTGAGCCCTGGGGGCTGGCGCACACCCCCGTTGACCTGACTGACCTCGATGCCGTGCGCGCGGCGGTCGAGCCTGGTCGGACGAAGATCATCTGGGCGGAGTCGCCCACCAATCCACTGCTCACCGTTGTCGACATCGCCGCACTCGCGCAGATCGCGCATGACGCGGGGGCGCTGCTGGTGATCGACAACACCTTCGCCTCGCCCTACCTGCAGCAACCGCTGTCGCACGGTGCCGATGTCGTCGTGCATTCCACGACGAAGTACCTCGGCGGCCATTCCGATGTCGTCGGCGGGGCGCTCGTCGCCCGTGACGCTGAACTCGGCGATCGGTTGGCGTATCACGCGAATGCCATGGGGTCGGTCCCTGGTCCGTGGGATTCGTGGCTCGTACTGCGTGGAATCAAGACCCTGGGTGTGCGCATGGATCGACACTGCTCCAATGCGCGTGCGGTCGTGGAGTTGCTCACGCAGCATCCTCGGGTGAGTGAGGTGCTCTATCCCGGGCTCCCCGGTCATCGGGGCCATGAGGTTGCCGTCCGGCAGATGAGCGACTTCGGTGGCATGGTGTCGTTCCGTGTCGCTGGCGGCGTCGACGAAGCGGTCGCGGTGTGCGGACGCACCCGGGTCTTCACGCTAGGGGAATCTCTCGGCGGAGTGGAGTCGCTGATCGAACATCCGGGGCGGATGACGCACGCCTCGGCGGCAGGATCCCCGCTGGAGGTTCCCGATGATCTCGTGCGGCTGTCGGTGGGCATCGAGTCGGAGGCGGATCTGCTCGCTGATCTGGAGAAGGCCCTGGCATGAGCGCGCCGATGTCGACGGCAACGCAGATCGCGGCGGCCGTTCGAACTGGTGAGGCCTCGGCGGTCGACATGGTGCGGGCTGCCCTCGGACGCATCGAGCAACGGGATGATCCGATCGAAGCCTTCCGAGTGGTGCGCGGGGAGCGTGCGATCGTCGAGGCCGAGGACATCGACCGTCGCGAGGATCGAGCGACGCTCCCGCTCGCGGGTGTTCCGGTGGCGATCAAGGACAACGTGCCGGTCGCAGGAGAGTCGATGCGGGTGGGCTCGGCCGCGACATCGGAGGAGCCGCAGACGATGGACCATCCGGTGGTCTCGCGCATGCGCGCCGCCGGCGGCGTCGTCGTGCGACTCACCAATGGCCCGGAGTTATGCGTCTGCGGAGCCACGGACTCGGTGTATTCGGGCACCCGCAATCCGTGGAATCTGTCACGAACGCCGGGTGGATCGAGT
>JBDQGZ010000017.1:0-19609 GCA_040265115.1 Candidatus Nanopelagicales bacterium | reverse complement strand
GTTCCGTCATCCGCGCGTTCGACTATCCGGCCTCGATCCCGGACCCAGACCCAGTGGCCATCGCGATGCCTCATTCGCACTTTTGCGTCGTAGAACTCCGCCTCTCCGGTGATGCATGCGCTGATGCCTGCGTTGGAAACTTCCAGATCGTCCGGGTGGCTGTACGCGATCCAGGTGTCGATGGTGGTCGGCTCGAGTTCCTCGAGGCGATAGCCGATGATCTCGGCCCAGCGTTCGTTGAAGATGGTCTGGCCGGACACCATGTCCCAGTCCCATAGGCCAAGACGAGTACCCTCCAGCGCCCACGCCAACCGTCGAGGGTCATCCTGTTCCAGCATCAGGCACTCCTCAAAGGCAGACACCCCGTCGATCGACGTTTTCAGGTTACCCCAGAGGGGAGCCCCATTAGCCAAAGTCGAAGTCCCCGTCTCCATCATCACCGGAATCCGAGTCCTCAATGACGGTCCGGGAGTATCCGAAGGCAACGAAGCCTCCTCCGCTACCACCCGGGCTCGGTGGGGTGCTTCCAGCCTCGATGGAAATGCGTACATGGGCAGCTGACGGCTCCGTGGACTGATGCTCGTATAGCTGAGTAAGCAGAGATAGAACTGCCTCGGGTCTTGATTCCATCAGTTGCTGCGTGACCTGAAATCTCAACAGGATGTGCATTCCCTCGACCAAGCCGCCGATTCCTCCGCCGGGGCATCTCGTGTTGTGTATTGACGAATTCGAGGTTCGCCTGACGGTCAGTGGAAGCCCGGTCTAGATTGTTGCGGGAATCGAGGAGAGGAAAAGCATGGCTGCCGACTTGGTCCTCAAGGCCGCGAGCATCATCACGATGGAAGAGGGTCAGGCGAGAGCGGAAGCCATCGCCATCGACACGAGCACGGGGGAGATCACTGCGATCGGGTCGCTCGCCGATGTTCACGCCGCAGCACCCGCAGTCGCGGTGACCGATCTCGGCAGCACCGTGCTCATGCCCGGCCTCATCGACGCCCATAGCCACCCCGCTCTCAGCGGCATGCTGACCCAGCCACCGGCCTATTGGATTGCGCCCTATGTCGGCTATCCCACCTATGCGGACGTGCAGAAGCTGTGGACCCAGGTCAACGACACCCTGCCCGCCGGTCAGCCGGCCGTGTTCACCGGCCTCGATCGACTACTCCATGGCGCCCCGGAGTTGACGAACACCGACCTTGACGCGTTCTTTCCCTCCCGGCCCGTCGTCGTCATCGACAATTCCGGGCACGAGGCCTACTTCAACTCCGCGGTCATCACGAACAACGGGTGGGCGGATAACAAGCCGCCGGCGGATCCGGTCGGGGCACGCTTCGGGCGGAATGCCGACGGCACCTCCAACGGCCGCGCCTACGAAACCGCCGCGGTGTTGATGTCTGTGATCAAGACCCTCGGTGAGGTCGTTCCCCACCCGCTGCTGTCGCTGGCGAAATTCCTCCAGATGATGTCCACCAACGGCATCACGATGACCAGCGAGCACACCTTCGAGATGAACCTGTTCAAGGGCTACGCCGCGTGCGCCAGCGTCAAGGGAGTTCCCGTACGCATAGGGCTGTATCACATGTCGATCGAGGCCGATTGCGGCGAGAAGATCACCTCACCAAATCCAGACATGCTGTGGAAGCAGGGCATCAAGCTCTGGGCAGATGGTTCGCCCTGGGTCGGCACGATCGCCTCATCCTTCCCCTACCTCGAGTCGGAGATCGTGAAGCAGGCACAGATCCCGATCGGGCCCGGTGGTGAGGCGATGATGAACTACTCCCGCGCCGAACTCGACGAGGTGCTCGCCAAGCATGCGCCCGAGGGTTGGCAGTTCGCCTTCCATGTCAATGGCGACGTGGGGCTCGACATCGTGCTCGACGCGTATGAGCATGCGCTGGCGACCAACAACCTGCTCGGCACCGACCATCGGTGGCGAGTGGAGCATGTCGGCGGTTGCCGGGGCGATCAGTTCGATCGCGCCGCATCGCTCGGCGTCACGATTTCGCTGCTCCCGGCGCAGTTCATCTACTGGGGTGATCTGCTCGACGGGCAGATGTTCCCGACGGAGATCGGCAGCATCTGGATGCGCGGGGGAGATGCTTTCCGATCGGGTGCGCTGGTGACCTTCCACAATGACGGCATGGTGAGCCCACCCATTCCACTGCTCAATATCCAGGCCATGGTGACCCGCCGCACACCCTCGGGATCGCTGCACGGGCCCTCACAGCAGGTCAGCCTGGATGACGCCTTCAAGGCCCACACCATCAATGCAGCGCGGCAGTTGGGTCGCGATCACGACCTGGGTTCGCTCGCGGTCGGCAAGCGTGCTGATCTCGTCGAACTCTCAGCCGATCCCTTCACGGTCGACTCGGACAAGTTGACCGAAGAGGTGAAGGTTTTGGGCACCTGGGTCAATGGAGTGAAGGTAGATCTCGACGCGTTCATCGCAGGAGTCGAAGCGATCGATCCGACCGAGCACAAGGACCTTCACGAAGCAGCGCTATCGCATAAGTGCTGAGTGGGGTGGATTCATCCCTAGCCATTAACCCGCGTGCGGATGTTGTCGGACGCATCCGCTGAGATTCTGTCGATCCGCCGGAGGCGTGTTTCTTCGGTTCTCGCCTGGGCGATCCACCGCAGGATGTTGCGTCGAATGGATGGTGGAAAGGCGAGGAAGTTCTCCAGGGCTTCCCCCCGGTTTTCCAGGCGGTCCTTCAGATCCTCGGGAATGATCAGGGCGTCCACCTCGTCCATCTCGGTCCAGGCGCCGGACGCCTTGGCCTCATCCACCGATTCCTGGCCGGCTGGATGCATTCGACCTTGCCTGATGAGCTTTTCCGCTCGGTCCTTGTAGCTCTTGGCCCAGGGCTTCGTGCGACGAGGAGAGATCAACTGCATCGTGCGCTGATCGTCGACTTTTTGTCGAATGCCGTCAGTCCACCCGAAGGCCACCAACTCGTCGAGGATCTCGTCGGTGGACACATAGCGATGTCCGGCAGACTTCTTGTAGGTCACGAGCCACACGGAGTCACTCATGGCGTGATGGTCTGTCAACCACTGCCGCAGTTCGCCTGATGACTTCACCTCGACCTTGAGGCGCGTGTCCTCCGGCTTCATTCCTGGCACACCCGCATGGTCGCAATCTCTTGATTTGTGTCCGGGACCGGGGCAGACACATCGTTGTCGAGCCGCCGGTGGGACACGATCCTTGGGGTGAGTGACGGGACTTGAACCCGCGACATCCTGGACCACAACCAGGTGCTCTACCGGCTGAGCTACACCCACCGCGACTCTCCTGCGAGAGTGCCGTATGAGTGTAGGGCGTCCAGGACTGCACGAGGACTCCGGGCCTCGCGGAGAGAGTTGGTGGGTTGATCCAGTCAGTACCGTCGGCGATGCCTTGACCCTTGCGAGTATGGGGGTTAGCGTCGCTGAGGATCGACGGGCTCCTGACTTGGGCTCGACAATTCCGGCAGCGGGGCAACGGCGAAGGGGAGCGTTGAACCTCTCATGAAGAGCTGGTGGCCCCTCACGGCACTTGCGATGGCGCAGTTCGTCGTGGTGTTGGACCAGTCCGTCATGAACGTGTCTATCAGCACTCTCGTCGACGACTTCGACACGAGTGTGACGACGATCCAGGCAGTGATCACCCTCTATTCCCTGACGATGGCGATGTTCATGCTGTCCGGGGGCAAGATCGGGGACATCATCGGGCGTCGCCGGGCCTTCGTGATCGGGCTCATCATTTACGGCTGCGGCTCCCTCGTCACCGCGGTCGCTCCCTCGGTCGTGGTGCTCACCCTCGGCTGGTCGATCCTCGAAGGATTGGGAGCTGCGCTCGTCATGCCCGCCCTGGTCGCCCTCGTCGCGGGGAATTATTCGGGGAAGCAGCGAGGGGCGGCCTACGCCATCATCGGTGGAGTTGCCGGGGCCGGGATTGCTGTCGGGCCGATCCTCGGAGGTTGGGCGACGACGGAATTCACCTGGCGGATCGTCTTCGTGGGTGAAGTCGTGCTGATCCTGATCATTCTCGCCATGGTCCGGTTGGTTCAGGATGTGGCGAATCCGGGACCCAAGCCGCGCTTCGATGTCATCGGCGCTGCGTTGTCGGCTGTCGGACTGGGCCTCATCGTGCTCGGGGTCCTGCAGTCGAGCACCTGGGGTTGGGTCGAGCCCGCGAACTCGCCCGTGGAGCCACTCGGATTCTCACTCACCATCTTCGTCATCGCGGCCGGTGCTGCATTGCTGTGGGGCTTCGTCGTCTGGCAGCGGCACCGGGAGAAGACCGGTCGCGACCCTCTGGTGCACCTGGCCCTCCTGAAGATCCCGCCATTGCGTGCAGGCCTATTCGGACTCACCTCGCAGAACCTCATCCTCATGGGAATCTTCTTCACCGTTCCGCTCTACCTGCAGTTGGTGCTCGGACTCAATGCCCTCGAGACGGGGATCAAGATGCTGCCGGTCTCCATCGCCATGTTCATCGCATCGGCGCTAGGAGCCCGACTCGCCAGCCGCTATTCGGTGAGGGGAATCGTGAGAAGCGGACTTGCCATCACCGCGGTCGCAGCTGTGATCCTTCTCGCCACGATCCAACCGGACCTCGCAGAGCGGATGTTTGCGGTTTCCATGGCCTGCCTGGGTGTCGGCATGGGCTTGCTGGCCTCGCAGTTGGGCAAGGTCGTTCAGTCGTCGGTCGATTCCTCGGGTCGAGGCGAGGCCGGTGGTCTGCAGTTCACCGGACAGCAACTCGGCTCCTCTTTGGGTGTGGCTCTCATCGGCGCGGTCGTCCTGTCCGGGCTGACCAGTGCCTTCGTCACCAACATCTCCCAGGATCCGCGCATCAGCGCCGAACTGTCTCAGCAGGCCGCGGAGTCCTCGACCGGAATCGACTTCGTCACCTCAGCGCAGGTCGAGGCCGCGGCGCGCGAGGCTGGACTCGATGCCGCGACGACGACAGCGGTCGTCGAAAACTATGAGGAGGCACAACTACGCGCGCTTCGTGTTGGATTGCTGGGAGCAACGCTCCTCGCGGTCTTGTCCCTCCCGTTGACGCGTCACCTGCCGCATCAGCCGGGTCGTCGGGAGGAAACTGAGGAAGCGAACGCCTGATCAGCCGTGGTCGACGACGTGCTCGGCTGCGGTCGCGCGAGCCGAATCGGTGTCAGGGCCGGGCGGAGGCACCATGACCGCATCGCGGTAGTAGCGAAGCTCAGCGATTGACTCGCGGATGTCGCCTAGCGCGCGGTGGTTGCCCTTCTTCTCCGGCGCATTGAAATAGACCCGCGGATACCACCGGCGGGACACTTCCTTGATCGTCGAGACGTCGATGAGGCGGTAGTGGAGATGCTCATCGAGCGCTGGCATATCGCGAGCGAGGAAACCGCGATCGACGTAGACACTCGAGCCGGCCAGGGGAGCCCGCCGCGCTTCGGGCACGTGGCTCTTCACGTACTGCAGCACCGCCGCCTCTGCCTCGGCAAGCGGGATTCCGTGGGGGATCTCCGACAGCAGTCCGGAGGAGGTGTGCATGTCGGTGACGACATCCTCCATCGAATCGAGCAGATCCATCCGCTCGGGCCGGATCACGAGGGAGATGCCCTCATCGACCTCGGTGAGATCGGCCTCGGTCACGATCGCGGCGATCTCCACCAGGGCGTCCTTGTCCAGATCGAGGCCCGTCATCTCGCAATCCACCCAGACGATGCGGTCCTGGGTGCGATCAGCCATGACCCCCACGGTACCGGGGAGGGGTCAGTGCCCGGCCAACCACCGGGTGAGGTCGCTGGTCGTGACCATGCCCTGCAGCCGCCCGGCCGCATCCACGATGGGCACGGCCTCGACCGAGGCCTCCACCATCCGTTGGGCAGCCGCGCGTGGGGAATCATCGGGATGGAGGGCTGCCGGGGTCGCCATGACCTCGCTCACTGTCCGCTCGGCGAGACGTTCTTCGGTGAGCGGCAACTCCGCGAGGATCGCTCGATCGGCCACCACCCCGAGGTAGCGGCCCTCGCCATCGATGATCACCAGGTGGCGCCGGCCGGAGAGGAACATCAACTGCCAGGCATCCCACAGCGACTGATCATCCTCGATCGTGAGCAACGCTCCGAGGGAGATCTCGGTGAGATGCTCCATATCGGGGGACACCGGCGCGTCGGTCATGTTCCCACCACGACGACGGGGACCTCAGCCTTGCGGAGCAGGGCCTGGCTCACCGAGCCGAGCACGGCGGCCATCACCTCACCGCGCCCATGGGTGCCGACCACGACGAGTGATGCGTCCTTTGCAGCCTCGAGCAGGGCCTTGGTCGCGGACTCCTTGACGACGGTCTCCTCGACCGCGACATCGGGGTATCGATCTCGGAAGCCGGCGAGGGATTCCGCTGCGCTTCGCTGTTCTTCCTCGGTGATCGTGTCCACATCGACCGGTGCGGGACCAGCGGGTGCGGCGAGCAGATCGAAGGAGGGGATCGTCCACGCGTGCACGGCGTTCAACGTCATGCCGTGACGCGATGCGTAGTCGAAACCCCAGGCGAGGGCAGCCTGCGAGAGGTCAGAGCCATCAACCCCGACGACGACGCGCCGAGGGGCATCAGCGGGCATTGCGCGCACGACGACGACCGGACACGGTGCGTGAGAAGCGACCTGGATTCCTGTCGAACCGAGCAGCATGCCGCGGAATCCACCGAGACCTCGGCTGCCGACGACGAGCAACTGCGCGTCCTCGGCCTGCTCGAGTAGGACCGCGGCGGAGTTGCCGAGAATCACGGTCGATTCGATCGTGAGGTTCGGATGCTGTGCGCGAATGCGGGACACGTCGTCTTCCATGTTCGTGGCGATGCCATCTCGCATGGTCTCCAGCGCATCAGCGGGGAGTATCGCGCCATACCCGAGTCCAGCTCCGCCCATGGGAGGAGTGAAAGCGTGGACGAGGAGAAGCGGAGCATCCCGCTTCTCGGCCTCGGCCGCGGCGAACACCACTGCCTGAGCGGCGTGTTCGGAGCCGTCATAACCGACGACGATGGTGCGCTTCATGGCGTCCTCCTTCCGTGTGGGCTCACCTTCAGTCTGCAAGGCACAACCCCTCACTGTCACGAGGAGAGCGACCTAGCAGCGAGGGCCGAAGGTCCCGACCTGCCGATGAGCACGGAATTCCCCTCACGAACGCCTAGGCTGGCCACCATGCCGAGCCTGACCGAGCCGGCCGCTGAAGTGGCGGCTGCCCGCGCCGCCCGCATTGTCGAAGCTGTTGAGGGGTTCATTCAAGGCAAGCGCGAGACCGTCGAACTCGCACTGACCTGCCTGCTCGCTGAAGGCCACCTCCTCATCGAGGACGTCCCCGGGGTCGGTAAAACCTCGCTTGCGCGCAGCCTGGCCACGGCGCTGGGGATGACCTGGCATCGCATTCAGTTCACCCAGGACCTGCTGCCCAGTGATGTCACCGGCGTCTCGGTGTTCCACCAGGGCTCCCAGTCCTTCGAATTCCATCCCGGCCCAGTATTCGCCTCGATCGTGCTCGCCGACGAGATCAACCGCGCCTCCCCGCGCACCCAGTCGGCGCTGCTCGAGGTGATGGAGGAACGGACGGTCACCGTCGATGGCGTCAGCCACGCCGTGCCGCGCCCCTTCGTCGTCCTGGCCACCCAGAACCCCATCGATGCCGAGGGCACCTTTCCGCTGCCGGAGGCGCAGCTCGACCGATTTTTGATGTCGCTGTCCATCGGCTATCCCGATCCCTCAGCGGAGGCTCGGGTCCTCGCCAATGTGCAGGACGGGGTGAAGGTGGACACGTTGCCGAGAGTGGGCGACCCCGCGGATGTACTGGCCCTCATCGATGATGCTCGTTCGGTATTCGTCGCCCCCGAGGTCATCGACTACCTGGTCGCCCTCGTCGCATCAACTCGCAGCATGCCCGGGGTGCGCCTCGGTGCCAGTCCTCGGGGCAGCGTCGGGCTGATGCGTGCTGCCCAGGCTTCGGCCCTGCTCGCGGGACGCGCCTATGTCGCACCCGCGGATGCTCAGCGCCTTGCCGTCCCCGTGCTCGCCCACCGCCTCGTTCTCGACGACACCGACTCCCTCGACGTGGCTGCCACGATGGCCGCGCGTACCGACATCGTGCGCCGCGCCGTCGATTCGGTGCCCGCCCCCTGAGCATGCGCCCCACCTGGCGCGGCATCGGAGTCTTCGGCACCGCCATCGCGCTCGCGGGCTTCGGCTATGCCACCGCGATCCCCGAGCTCATCGGCATGGCCATCGCCGCGGTCCTCGCTGTGCTGGTCGCCGCGGTCATGACAGCGGGCGGTGCGCGGCTCGACATCGATGCATGGGTCCCCGCCCGCATCGAGCGAGGCACCCACGCGGAGGTGCGCCTGCGCTGGCGGGGGGAGACCAGACGTCGATCGGGCCTGCGTTTCGCGACCCGCCGCGGCCTCAGTGTCACCGGGGTGCGCTGGGGGCAGGGGCCTGGCGAGGCAGCCATCCTCGTCCCCACCGCGCAGCGCGGTCCTCTGCGACTCGGTCCCTGGATCTGTTCCCGCAGCGATCCATGGGGACTCTTCACCCGCCACCTCGGTGATGTCGACGCGGTGGAGACGCTCATCACTCCTCGCGTTCATCCGCTACCCCTGGCCAGCCTTCCGATGGCCTTCACCGATCACTCGGGTGTCGATGACGCAGGGATCACCACCTTCGCTTCGCTGCGCGAATACGTTGTGGGTGACGAGATCCGCCACATTCACTGGCGCTCCTCTGCGAAAGCCGGAACCCTCATGACTCGGCAGTACATCGACGTGACGCGTCCCCACATGACGCTCGTGCTCGTCGACGATCCTCGCGCCGTCCGGGATCCCGATGACTTCGAAGATGCTGTGGATCTCGCAGCGTCGGTTGCGGCCGTCGCCATCTCGGCTGGATTCGAGGTCACCCTGCGCACCACGAGCGGAGAATTGCTGAAGGCCCATAGTTCGGGCGCGGCACTGGAATCCCTCGCGACCGTGGCGCTGCATCAGGCCAACGCGGATCGTCGACTGCAGCGCCTCTCCGCTGCGACCACGCTCGTCGTCACAGGACACGGGGCACGAGGCTGGTGGGATCGCATCCCGAACGCCGGGGTGATGCGGCCGTGACGATCGCCGTCGCGCCTCGCATGCGCACAGAGAATCCCTGGGGAGTCTCGATCGCCGCCGGGCTCCCCGCGCTGCTGATCGCGCTCGCGATGCCCCTCATCGTCGACGGCGAGGCGATCGGATTCGTCTTCGCGCCCCTCGTGCTCCTCGTCATCATTGCTGCCGCTACGCGAGGTTCGCTGGTCGGTGCGACGGCGGTCGTTGTCGCGGTCGTTCTCGTCGGAATTGCAGCGTGGGTGACCGGATTGCCGATCTGGCCCTTCGCGGTCGCGTCCGCGATCCTCGCCGGCGGAGCGTTCTTCTCCTGGGCTCTCAGTCGCGGTCGCTGGCCGGTGTGGTCGGCGGTGCCTGGACTCATCCTCATCGTGCTGGCGTTGCTATCCGGCCTCGCCGGCACCCTTGAGGGACAACTCGTGGCGGTGCTCGCGGTCATCGCCCTCGCGTTGCTCGCCTTCCTCACCGGCCCGTGGGCACTGCGCGATTCAGTGCGAACGACCCGGCTCGGTGAGGTGGGCGCGTTGCTGATGCTGCTGATCCTCGGTGGTGTGGCCTATGGCGGCAGCGCAGCGGTCGAATCGCGCCTTGGCCCGCCGCTGCAGCTGTCGCTCCTCGGCATATCCGATCCGGTGGATTCCCCAGATGGATCGCCGCCCGATCCCTTCATCTATGCCGCCCGCTGGCAGCTCGAGCCGACCCAGACAGAGGTGGAGCTGTTCACGGTCGTCACCGGTCCTCAGGCGCCAGCGAACCGCCCGATCTGGGCGTCGTTCAATCGATACAACGGTTTCGGCTGGTACTCCGCGGCGACGATCGGGGTTCCCGGCGATGCGATCACGGTGAGTGAGGAGCCCGACGGTTCGCGTGCCGACGGTCGCACCCGGATCGACATCGGGCTTGCCCTCCCCGGCCAGTGGGTGCCCACACCGCAGGAGGTCACCCAGGTCCTCGGTGCAGTCGCCACGCGGGTCGATGTCGAGAGCAGCACCGTCACCGCGCTGTCCTCGCCGGTGGACCAGGCCTTTGCTATCAACTACCGAGTTCCCGTGGCGAGTGAGACCGAACTCGAGGCCACCACCCCGCTCCTCATCGACGACATCGACCCTGCCGTCCTCCTTCCGGGTGCGCTGCCTCCGGCGATGCAGGACCTTGCTGATGCCATTGCCGAGGAAGCCGGCGAGGACACCTGGCGGCGTCTGCTGCTGCTCTCACGCTTCCTGCGGGAGAACCGATTCACCTCTGCGCCACCAACTGTGCTCGCCGACGGAACACCGGAC
The DNA here is from genome assembly GCA_040265115.1 of Candidatus Nanopelagicales bacterium. Taxonomy (GTDB): domain Bacteria; phylum Actinomycetota; class Actinomycetes; order S36-B12; family S36-B12; genus M55B157. The sequence continues at coordinate 9,214 of JBDQGZ010000017.1, read as the reverse complement.
CGTTCCTATGCCGGGCTGGTGCAGGTGCTCGCCGAAGGCGAGGGACTGCAGGAGCAGTTCGCTGCGATCTGGGCGCTCGTCGGTCGTTCCTGGGGAATCCCGACACGTCTCGTCATCGGGTGGGTACCACCGGTAGGCGCGGAGCAGGTGGGCGGTGAACAGGTGGCGACCACGACCGTGCGCGGCATGGACACCGGGGTGTGGGCGCAGGCTCGGCTGACCGGTCTGGGATGGGTCACCTTCCAGCCTTCGCCCCAGGATCGCGACGCCGGGCGGCCGGCCGTCGAACGTCCGCTGACCCCGGAGGAGGTGCCCGAGCCGGACAGGCGACCTGATGTCGATCCCACGCCACCGGGGCCGAGCCCCGACGGCGGGAGTGACGAGAATCGAGAGCAGGACACCTCGACGGAATCGAGCCTTGGGTCGATCCTGATCGCCGTGATCGGGGTCATCGTGTTGGTGGGCATTGTTCTCGCAGGGTGGCTGATGCTCGCCGCTACTCTGCGCCGACGCGTGCGCCGCCGACTCGAGGCCACGGCACCGGAAAGGGCAGTGGCGAATGCGGTGCAGTGGGTTCGGGCGCTCCTGCGCGAAGCTCGAATGCCGCTTCCTGGATCGTGGGCGCCAGCGGCCCTGCCCGTGGAGACACCCGATCTTCCCGATGCCGTGTCAGCGAGTCTTCAGGAGTTCGCCATGGCGGCCGCACCGCTGCGCTTCGCCGGAGGAGAGGTAGCCGAACACGACGCGAGTGAAATCTGGCGTCGGGCGGACGTGCTCGATGAACAGATCCTGGCCGTGGGTGGACGACGCGGACGCTGGCGCAGGCGGTTCACGCTCCCACCGGGCTTACGCTACAACCGTGAACGGACCCCCACCCGAAGCACCGAGCCTGCCTGAGACCAGGGGCTTGAGTGCCGCTGAACGTCGTGAGATCGGTCGTGCTGCCCGCAAGGAAGTCAAGCGCGGTGACCTGGCGGCCTGGCACCTGAACGCCGATCGTGACCCCATTGATCTGCTCGAAGAGCAAGAGGACACCCGCGTTCACGATCTCCTTCCTCTACGCCATCAGCGGATGGGGGCGAACCCTTTCGCGTTCTACCGTGGTTCAGCGATCGTGATGGCCGCCGATCTTGCCTCTTCTCCCCACACCGGATTGATCGTCCAGCTTTGCGGGGATGCCCACCTGGCGAACTTCGGCCTCTACGGAGCCCCGGACCGTGTTCCCCTGTTCGACATCAACGACTTCGACGAGACTAATCCGGGGCCGTTCGAGTGGGATGTGAAGCGGCTCGCGACGTCATTCATTCTCCTGGCCGAACAGAACTCGCTGCCGAAATCCACCGGGAAGGAAGTCGCCCGTGCCGTGGGGATGAGTTACCGCCGATCGATGGCGCGCTTTGCCCGACTGCCTTCCATCGATGTGTGGTACGACCGGGTGTCGGCGATCGACCTGGAGCAGTGGGCGAGCAAGTCCGGGCCACGCAAGTCGCGACAGAACATGGCTCGCATCATCGACAAGGCTCAGTCACGTGACGCCTGGTCGGCGATCCAATCCATGACCGAGGTCGTGGATGGTCGACGTCAGTTCCACGATGATGCTCCCGTCCTCGTGCGGATTCCACCGCAGTCCGCGGCGCGCCGAGCTCTCGACACGATGCTCGATCACTATCGAGCGCAGGCGACTCCCGACCGGGCCCGCTTGCTCGATCGATACGAGGCGATCGACTGGGCGCACAAGGTTGTCGGCGTCGGCAGCGTGGGGTTGCTTGCCTTCGTTTGCCTTCTCCGTGGTCGTGACGATAAGGACCTGATGGCCTTGCAGATCAAACAGGCGGAGGCCTCGGTGCTCGAGCGCTACACCGGGACATCCGACTACGTCCAGCATGGTGAACGGGTCGTGCAGGGCCAGCGCATCATCCAGGCGGCCAGCGACTCCTTCCTCGGCTGGGTGACCGGTGAACTTGGCCGCGACTACTACGTCCGCCAGCTTCGCGACATGAAGTGGTCGCCCAATCCCGCGAAACTCGGCGCCGATCCGATGCTGGGCTATGCCCTGCTGTGTGGGCACGTCCTGGCCCGCGCACATGCTCGCTCCGGTGACCCGATCGCCATCTCCTCCTATCTGGGAACGGCCACAACGTTCGACGAGGCGATCGGGGATTCGGCGGTGTCCTATGCCGCGGTCGTGCGCGATGATTTCGCGACCTTCACCTCGGCCATCGCGAAGGGCCAACTCGAGAGCAGCGATGGCCCGACAGATGTGGCGACTTTGCGCTCCTACATGGACGATCCTGTGCGCATGGCGATCGGCTGAACCGTCGATCTGCGGCATCACTTCGCACTAGGGTTGTCCGCATGAGCAATGCCGTGGATGTCGTCGTAGTCGGTGCAGGAGCGATGGGGTCGACTGCCGCGTGGCAGTTGGCCAAGGCCGGCCGCAGCGTGGTGCTCCTCGAGCAGTTCGGACGCCTCCACGATCGAGGCTCGTCGCATGGGCAGACGCGCGTGTTTCGAGTCAGCTATCGCGATCCGCTCTACACCGCGCTCGCCGTCGACTCCATCCCGCGCTGGAGGGAACTCGAGGCGGACTCCGGGCAGGTCCTGCTCGAGCAGTCCGGCCAACTTGATCATGGTTTTGCCCCGGCGATCGATGAGATCGCGGCATCCCTCGAAGGCGCCGGCTTCGGCTATGAGCGCCTCGATCCGCAGGCGGCAGCCGAGCGTTGGCCGTCCCTGGTGTTCGACACCACCGTTGTGTATTCCCCTGATGGTGGGCGGGTGTTCGCCGATCGCATGGTCGACGCGGCGATCACGACCGCCGAGCGCTTCGGCGCCGATGTCCGTTTCGACACACCGGTGCGGCGGATCGAACCCGACGGTGAGGGTGTCGCAGTGGTGACGGACACCGAGACCATCCGGGCCCGCTCAGTTATCGTCTCCGCGGGCGCCTGGCTCACCCGACTGGTCGGTCCGGGAACTCCCTGGCCCGACATCACGCTGCCCGAGGTCACCGTCACCCGTCAACAACCGGTGCACTTCGCGATCCGCCCGGGCATGAGCTTCCCGTCCTATATCCACCACATCGCCGACGACGCCCCCGGCGCTGCGCTGCGCTTCGGCGCCTACGGCCTGGAGTCGCCGGGGGAGGGGGTGAAGCTCGGGCTGGAGACCGAGGTGATGTGTCCCGATCCCGATGAGGTCGGGATCGTCGACCCGGAGATCACCGCCGAAGCGATCCGCTACGCCGAGCAGTGGCTGCCGGGGGCCGACACCTCCGAGGTCAGTGCCGTCACCTGCCTGTTCACGAACACACCCGACTCGCACTTCATCATCGACCGGGTCGGTCCGGTCGTGGTGGTCTCGCCGTGCTCCGGCCACGGCTTCAAGTTCGCCCCCGAGATCGGCGCGATCGCGGCGGACCTTGCGATGGGTGGCGAGCGTCGTCACCCCGAATGGCGCCTCTAGGCGGTCGCGGTCAAGAAGTCGATGATCAACTCGGCGGTGCGCTCGGGTTCGTCGTGCAACACCCAGTGGGTCGCGTCATCGAGAAATTCCACCCGAACGTCGTCGCAATAGGCTGCGCTCGGTTCCACCATCGACTCCGAGAGCGCGACATCCTGCCGGCCCCAGATGATGAGGGTCGGCCTATGCACCCTCTTGTCCTCGAGCGGCCCGGGGCGTCGACGCACCGAGGCGCGATACCAGTTGAGCATCCCTGTTGCGGCACCCGGCTGCGCCCATGCCTGGAGTAGTTGCTGCTGATACTCCTCGCTCCACGATCCCGGATTGGCGGTGCCGGCGAGCATTCGCATAAACCGTGGTCGTGACACCTTGTTGAAGGCGACGGCCTCGGCGACCCCAGCCGGCTGGATGGCGAAGATGTACCAGCTCTTCGCGGTCTGCCGTCGATTCGTGCGGACCTCTTTCGCGAATACGCTCGGGTGCGGGACGTTGAGGATGACGAGCCGGTCCACCGACTCGGGATGGGCTAGCGCCATCCACCACGCGACACCCGCGCCCCAGTCGTGGCCAACGACATGGGCACGCTCACGACCGAAGGCATGGATCAGGCCGACCGCATCGGCGGCGAGTTCCTCGATCCGGTAGGCGTCGATCCCGCGGGGCTTCTCCGAGAGGTGGTAGCCCCGCTGATCGGGGGCGATGATGCGGAAGCCGGCCTTCGCGAGGGCCACCATGGTGCCGGCCATGCCCCGCCAGAACTCGGGGAAGCCGTGCAGGGCGAGGACGAGCGGACCATCCTCGGGACCGGCTACCGCGCAATGCAGCCGGACACCGTTGGTCACCACGTGGCGGAAGGTGATCTCGACTCCGTCGATCGTTTCGCTCGCCGTCATCCTCCGACCCTAGATGCCCGTGGTGTTGAATGGAGGACCCATGAGCACCAAGACGCCGCATCCGCCGCATGACCTCGCCCGCTTCGCCGATACCGGCCGCGGGCTGTATCCGGTCATCGTCGGGATCTTCGTGGCGTTGCTCCTGCTGTCGAATATCGGCGCGGTCAAGCTCATCGAATTCGGCCCGATCATCACCGACGGTGGAGTGTTCCTCTTCCCCCTGGTCTACATCGTCGGTGATGTTCTCAGCGAGGTCTATGGATTTAAGGCTGCCCGCAAGGCGATCATCCTCGGCTTCTCCATGTCGATCCTCGCCGCGATCACCTTCTGGCTCGTGCAAATCTCGCCCCCGGCAGCGGAATGGGAGAACCAGGAGGCCTTCGAGTCGGTGCTCGGTTTCGTTCCGCGCATCGTGCTTGCCAGTGTCATCGCCTATCTCATCGGGCAGTTGCTCAATGCGTACGTCCTGGTGTGGATCAAGGAGCGCACCGCCGAGAAGGCGCTGTGGCTTCGACTGTTGGCCTCATCCGCGGTCGGCCAACTCGTCGACACGATTATCTTCGGCTTCATCGCCTTCTACGGCATCATCACCGGCTCGGACTTCCTCGTCTTCGTCCTCGTCGGCTACGTCTACAAGGTTGCCGTCGAACTCATCCTGCTCCCGGTGACCTATCGCGTCATCGCGTTCGTGAAGCGTCGCGAGCCGACCTATGGGCTTGTCTCGGCCTGAACCGAGCCGTAGAACCGGCCGCAAAAATCCTCGCGGAGCTCGTCGAACTCCCCATCGGTGATGCTGGCGCGAATCCGGTCGACCAGACCGACGATGAAGTACTCGTTGTGAATCGTGGCGAGAGTGGAGGCGATCATCTCCTTCGCCTTGAACGCATGGTGCAAGTACGCCCGCGTGTAGTTCGTGCAGGTGTAGCAGCCGCACTCGGCATCGATGGGCGTGAAGGCTCGGCGGTTCGCTGCGGTGAGCAGGTTGACTCGTCCCTGCGTCGTGTAGACGGCGGAGTTGCGCGCCACCCGAGACGGTGACACGCAGTCGAAGGTGTCCATCCCGGCGGCGATCGCGGTGAACAGGTCATCGGGCTCGCCGATGCCGAGCAGGTGCCGCGGTCGATCTTCGGGCAGTTCCTCGACCACCCAGCGCAGGATCTCGGTGAGGTTGATCTTCTCGATGGCGCCGCCGATGCCGAACCCGTCGAATCCCATCTGGGCCAGATCGCGGGCAGCCTTGCGCCGCAGATCCTCATACTGCGCTCCCTGGATGACGCCAAACAATGCCTGATACGGCCGGTGCGATCGCTCGATCATCAACCGGTCGTGTTCGGCGACACAGCGGAGCGCCCAACGCCGCGTGCGCTCCAATGATTCCTCCTGATAGCCGCGAGTGTTCATCAGCGTTGTGAGCTCGTCGAAGGCGAAGATGATGTCGGCGCCGAGTTGGGCCTGGACCTGCATCGACACCTCGGGGGTGAACCGGTGCGATGAGCCATTCAGATGCGAGGTGAAGGTGACGCCGTCCTCATCGACCTGCGCGAGGCGCTGTTTGCCTTCGGCGATCACGTCATCGTTGCTGTGCCCCTCGACTGCCATCGCGAGGGTCTTCTTGAACCCCGCGCCCAGGGACAGCACCTGGAAGCCCCCAGAGTCAGTGAAGGTCGGCCCGGGCCAGTTCATGAATGCGCCGAGGCCACCTGCCTCATCGATGATGTCGGGGCCGGGCTGCAGGTAGAGGTGGTAGGCGTTCGCCAGGAGGGCCTGTGCGCCGAGCTCGGCCATCGCCTCGGGGAGGACGGCTTTCACGCTCGCCTTCGTGCCGACGGGGATGAAGGCGGGGGTGGCGATGTCGCCATGCGGGGTGGAGATGACGCCAGTCCGTCCGGCGTTTCCGTCGAGGCGTTCTGCGATATCGAATGAGAACTCCGCCGCAGGCACGGCGCCATTGAACCACCTGGCCTAGGCTGAGGTCTCGTGACGAGGATGCTGCTGCTCGCCGACAACGCCCCCTCGCCTCTGTCAGAGGCCATCCGACAGGCCCCCTGGTGGCCCGCCGCAGGAATCGAGGTCGTCGATCGTCCTGACCAGGCCGACGCGGTTGCCCTCCTCCTGGAGCAGGCGTCGGACATCAGCTTGGTACGCGACCGGCATGACCTGAGCGGTCTGCCTGCGCTCGGCTTCGGGCCCGGGGTCGCAGCCTCGACGGCATCCCCTCGCCACGAGGTGCGCATCCGGCCCCGTGGCCTCGGCCTCGCTGATGATGTGATCGTCGATGACTGCGTGCTTGCCCTCGCCGGTCAGCCTGGCGAGGTGCTCGCCACCGCGAATCTCGCCTTCACCGACCTGCCGGTGATGACCTGGGACTCATCTTCGGCGACCGCGCGGCTCGGCCTCGGGCTGGAAGCCTCGACCTGGTCCGACCCGCAATTCCTGCGCCTCATTCATCGTCTGCTTCACCGCATGACCGAGCGGGCGCCTGCTGCGACCGAGGTGATCCGCATCGGACTCCTCGGCTACGGCGCCATCGGGCATGAGCATGCTGGTGCCATCCGCGCCACCGACGGCCTCGACCTGGCGATGGTGTGCGACCTGTCCGCTGATCGGCGCGCGGTCGCTGAATCCTTCACCCCCGGCGTGGCGACAACCGACGATCCCCTGGCGCTGCGCGATGCGGAGGATGTCGACCTTGTCATCGTGTCGACCCCACCGAATACACATGGACAGTGGGCACTCGACCTCATCGAGGCCAACAAGCATGTCGTGCTGGAAAAGCCCATGGCGTTGACGACCGCGGAATGCGATGCCGCCATCGAGGCTGCGCAGGCGAGGGGCAGGACACTCGTGGTGTACCAGAACCGGCGATTCGACCCGGACTTCCGGGCCATCGCCAACCTCATCGACTCCGGTGATCTCGGTGAGGTGTTCCATCTTGAAGCTTTCGTCGGGGCCTATCAGCACCCCTGCAATTACTGGCATTCCGATGCTGATGTGTCCGGTGGCGCGCTGTTCGACTGGGGCTCTCACATCGTCGATCAGGTGCTCGCGCTCATGCCTGGTGAGGTCGACTACGTCACCGCACGCAACCACAAGCGCATGTGGCACGACGTCACTAATGCCGATCACTCCCGGATGACGCTGCACTACGCGGATGGTCGCGAGGCCACCTTCATCTATTCCGACCTCGCCGCAGCCTTGAAGCCCCGCTGGTACCTGGCCGGGACGAAGGCTGGACTGATCGGGGATTGGCGACGCGAGAAGGTCATCGCGCGCAGCCCCATCGGCACCCTCGACGAGGATGCGCTCGCCCCGGCTGATTCGCCGCCGGAACTATGGCTGCACGGTCCGGGCGGGCGAGTGTCCCAGGTCCCTGGCGCCCCGGCCGCGGTCGGCGAGTTCCACCAGCAACTCGCCGATCTACTGCGCGAAGGCCTGCCCATGACGGTCACCGCCGCCCAGTCTCGCCGGGTGGTCTCGATGCTCGAGGCGGCCGAGCGGTCCGCGCTGAAGGACGGCGCCCCGGTCGTTCCGGCATGAGTAGCCCCGTTCGCTGGGGCCTGCTCGGTGCCGGCTGGATCGCGCGCGAGGCCATCGCTCCGGCGATCCATGCTGCGGATGACGCAGTGTTGCAGTCAGTGGGTGCCCGAGACCTCACTCGTGCGCAGTCGCTCGAGCCCGCGGGGCGCAGCTACGACGACTACGCCGCCGTCATCGACGATGAGGATGTCGATGCGATCTACATCGCCCTCGACAACGCCGGTCACGAGCCATGGGCCATCGCTGCGCTCGCCGCGGGCAAGCCGGTGCTGTGCGAGAAGCCGCTCGGCCTCGATCCGGCTTCCACGATGCGGATGCGGGACGCCGAGGCAGCGCACGGCGGAATGCTCGTCGAGGCGACATGGAACCTCTGGCATCCGCGCACCCAGCGGGCCATGGCATTGGTTCGGGCCGGTGACATCGGAGAGGTGCATGCGGTTCGCGGGGCCTTCAGTTTCGATGGAGTTCCCGCGGACAACTATCGACTCGATCCCGCGCGCGGTGGTGGAGCGATGCTCGATGTTGGCTGCTACCCCCTCACCGCCGCGGCCTGGGCGACATCGGCGGCGCCACTCCATCTCGCCGAAACGCGCGTGGCCCGTGCCGAGGGTGGGGTCGATCTCACCGTGGAATGCGCCTTCGGGTTCTCCGGCCCCGATGCGGCGGGTCGCATTGCGGTCCTGGCCTCGATTGCCGGACCCGAGCATCAAGCGCTGCGGATTGCTGGTTCGACCGGGGTGATTGACTTCATCGGCCCCGACGCGTTCACCAGTTACAAGGCGGCCAGTCAGGTGAGCATTGGCGATGGCGCCGAAGAGGTCATCGAGCAGTTCGCTCCGGTGGATCCGTATCAGGTGATGATCGAGCAGGTCTCCGTCGCCGTTCGGGGCGAGGAGGCATGGCTGCCGGAGCCGGACTGGTCGCTGTGGGTCGCAGAAGCCATGGAGATGGCCACCGCCCGCTAGCGCTTGGCGAAGGCGCGCCCGGAGGGACTCGAACCCCCAACCGACCGGGTAGAAACCGGTTGCTCTATCCGTTGAGCTACGGGCGCTGACGGTGTTGATGCGGGGTCGATTGTGTCATCAGCGGTGTGTGCCCGTGTTTCCCCAGCCTCGATTAGGCGCAAATGTTCACAGATCCGACCGAGGTAATGGTGATGGGGGCGTGGCGATCACAGGGTCGAGACGGATCCGACAGTCGGATTCTCGACCTGGCACAAGGGAGCCTGGAGATGAACATCAACGAGATCACCATGAACGGCAACGTCGTGTTCGATCCGCGATTCAGCGGGGGCAACGGCAAGAAGTCCCGCACCATCATCC
>JBDQGZ010000016.1:0-19770 GCA_040265115.1 Candidatus Nanopelagicales bacterium | reverse complement strand
GGTTTCTTCCGGCGCCCGCGGACTGGTCGGGCACGACCTTCCCTACCCTCACCTTCGGTCAGGGGTTCTCGGTCAATGCCGTCCAGGCGGCCAGTGTCTTTGCCACCATCGCCAATGACGGGGTTCGGGTGCCCCCCTCGCTCGTGATGCCGGGGACTGGCGCACCTGCCGAACCTACGGGGGTGCAGGTGATTTCGGCGAACACTGCCCGCCAGGTCCGCGAGATGCTTGAACCCGTCGTGGTGGATGGCGGCACGGCCCCGATGGCGGGAATCCCCGGGTATCGGGTGGGGGGCAAGACCGGCACCGCCCAGGCCATCAATCCGGCCTGCGGCTGCTACGACGGGGACACCATCGGCTCCTTCATCGGTATGGCTCCCATCGAAGCCCCGGAGCTCGTCGTCGCCGTCTCGATCGTGCGTCCCTCTGTTCAGCAGTTCGGTGGTGAGCTCGCCGGTCCGGTCTTCCGCGATGTCATGACCTACGCACTCCAGGCCCGTCAGGTCGCGCCGTTACCCGGTCCGACCCTCTCCAACGGATAGCCTCCTGACGTGTCGAGTCCGCTGCGATCGCCGCGCCCGACGTCGGTCGGCCACCCCCTGCAGGCAGTCGTGCCCCCGGGGACCGATGTTCGCCTGGTGGGGTCTGGTTCCACCCAGGTGACGGGCATCACCCTCGACTCGCGGGACGTTCGACCGGGGGACCTCTTCGCCGCACTCCCGGGAGCCCATGCGCATGGGCGCCAGTTCATCCCGGAGGCGATCGAGCGAGGTGCGGTCGCGATCCTCACCGATCCGGTCGGGCTCGCCGATGTCGAGAGCCTTCCTGTCCTGGTGGCCGATGATCCCCGAGGGCGCCTCGGTGAGGTCTCCGCCGCTGTGTACGGCCACCCCGGACGGGATATGACCCTGATCGGAGTCACCGGAACGAACGGGAAGACCACGGTGACGCACCTGGTCGCGGCCGGACTTCGTGCCGCGGGCAATCGCGTCGGACTTATCGGAACGACAGGTGTGATGATCCACGACGAGGAGATTCCGGCGGTGCGGACGACACCGGAGGCTCCTGACATGCACGCACTTCTCGCCGTCATGCGCGAACGTGGGATCACCGACGTGGTGATGGAAGTCTCCAGCCACGCACTCGTGCTCGGTCGAGTCGATGGCCTGCGTTTTGACATCGCTGGGTTCACCCATCTATCCGAGGATCACCTCGACTTCCACGGCGACATGGAGGCATACTTTTCCGCCAAGGCGATGCTCTTCACTCCGCAACGCACGAGGCAGGCCGCGATCTGCATAGACGATGAGGCAGGGCGCCGGCTAGATGATGTGGTGGACGTGCCTGCGGTGAGCGTCTCGATGGATTCGCACATAGACGCGGATGTGGTGTGCCTTCAGATGAGGCCGGATCCGCAGGGTCGCCAGGTCCTTCGACTCCGAGCCGACGGACATGATCATGAACTCACCGTGCCTCTGGCAGGTGACTTCAACGCTGCGAACGGACTGCTTTCCTGGGCAATTCTCCATCGACTCGGGGTGACGGATCGGGTGATTCAGCAGGGGGTTGCGGCGGCCCGGGTGCCAGGTCGCATGGAGATCATCGATGTCGGCCAGGGGTTCACCGTCGTTGTGGACTACGCGCACAGCCCAGACGCGGTGGAACGTGTCCTGCGGTCTGTCGGACCTCAGGGGCGTCGCATCGTCGTGCTTGGGTGCGGCGGAGATCGGGATCGACAAAAGCGTCCACACATGGGTCGTATTGCAGCGGCGGGATCCGATCTTTTGTTCGTGACCGATGACAATCCCCGAAGCGAGGACCCGGCTGCTATCCGTCGGGAGATGCTCGCGGGAATCAAGGGCGTCGACCATGAGCATGTGACGGAGGTGGCTGATCGCCGTGCGGCGATTGCCGCTGCTCTAGCGGAAGCCCGACCTGGTGATGCCGTGATCATCCTCGGCAAGGGCCACGAGACTGGTCAGGAAGTGGCGGGGACTATTTATCCCTTTGATGACCGAGTCGAAGTCCGCGCTGGACTATCCCGGGAGGCGTCATGATCCCGTGGAGTCTGGAGCGCATCGCCGAAGCCGTGGGAGGGCGCGTCGTCGCCGACCACGATCAGGTAGTGGTGACCAGCGTCGTGTCGGATTCCCGGGATGTTCGCCCCGGAAGCCTCTTCGTCGCGATTCCTGGCGAGCGGGTGGACGGGCATGACTTCGTCCCGCAGACCCTGCAGCAGGGCGCCGTGGGGACCCTCGCCTCCCGGGACGTTCCAGGCCCAGCCGTCATCGTGGACGACACGGTGGAGGCCCTCGGTCGACTTGCTCGCGCCTACCGCGACAGCCTCACCGACATCACGGTCCTTGCGCTGACGGGCTCGAGCGGGAAGACCACGACGAAGGACCTGCTGTCTGTCGTTCTCGCCACGGCAGGTGACACGGTCTCACCGAGAGGGTCATACAACTCCGAAGTCGGGCTTCCCCTGACGATCCTGGAGTGCGAGGAGTCCACGCGCTTCCTTGTCCTCGAGATGGGAATGCGAGGCTTCGGCCACATCGACTACCTCTGCGGCATCGGACGCCCTGACATTGCGGGGCTGATCAACGTGGGATCCGCTCACTTGGGCATGGTCGGTTCCCGTGAGGGGATCGCCCGGGCCAAGGGAGAGATCTTTGATGCGCTTCCGGCTTCTGGCCGTGCCATCCTGAACGCGGATGACGCCCTCGTGATGAGTCAGTCGGATCGAAGCTCGGCGCCGGTCCTGACATTCGGTGAGTCTTCGGTGAGCGACGTCCGCTTCAGCGATGTCTGCATCGATGACGAAGCGCGGCCTTCCTTCGACATTCACTACCGGGAAGACAGAGCGCACGTGGATTTGCGCATCGCGGGTGAGCACCAGGCCGCCAATGCGACGGCCGCGGCAGCCATGGCCATTGCAGCCGGGCTGGCTCTGCCTGACATTGCGCAGGCATTGAGTGTGGCGCAAGCCCTGAGCAAGTGGCGCATGGAGATCCACCAACGACCAGACGGGGTCACGATCATCAACGATGCTTACAACGCCAATCCGGAATCAATGAGAGCGGCGTTGAAAGCCCTGGTGGCCATGGGGCGCGACCGGCGCACATGGGCGGTCCTTGGACCGATGGGGGAGTTGGGGGAGGACACTGTCGAAGAGCATGACTCCCTCGGTCGGATGGTCGTGCGCTTGGACGTCAACAAGCTGCTTGCCGTCGGTGATGCGACCCGGCCTCTGTTCCTCGCGGCGAGCCTCGAAGGCTCGTGGGGAGAAGAGGCAGCCTGGGTGCCGGATACCGAAGCGGCGATTGCTCACCTGACCGAGCACCTCCTGCCCGGGGACGTCGTCCTCGTCAAGGCATCGCGCGCCGTGGGTTTGGAACGTGTCAGCGATGCACTCCTCGAGGTGGTGTCCTGATGAGGCTGGTCGTCCTCTCAGGCGTGATCGCCGCCGTCGTGGTGCTGGTGATGACGCCCATGCTCATTCGTTTCCTTCGTCGCCACGGCTACGCCCAGGCCATTCGTGTATCCACGGAGAACGAGCCGTATCCCGAGCATGAAGGGAAACGCGGCACCCCCTCTATGGGTGGTGTGGCCATTCTGGTCGCTGTCGTCATCGCTTATGGGCTCACCCACCTCATCTTCTGGCAGGCCCCCACGCCCTCAGCACTTCTCGTCATGTTCTTGATGCTCGGACTTGGCGGAGTCGGTGTCGCTGATGACTATCTCAAGATTTTCCGGCAGCGTGCGACGGGACTGAGGGCTCGAACGAAGCTGATCGGTCAGGCGGCAGTCGCGATTGCCTTCGCCTTCCTGGTACTTCAGTTCCCCAATGCCGCGGGCGAGACACCCGCCTCGGCGGCGATCTCCTTCGTGCGCGACACGAACATCGTGCTGCCGACTGCCTTGTTCGTTCTATGGGTGTGGTTCCTGGTGACGGCGACGACGAACGGGGTGAATCTCACCGACGGCCTGGATGGACTTGCCACAGGAGCTGCCACCATGACGTTCGCCTCCTATGTCCTGATCGGGATCTGGCAGTTCAACCAGAGTTGCTTCTCCACCGGGGGACCCACCTGCTACGACACCGCGGCGCCCCTTGACCTCGCGGTCCTTGGGGCAGCGTTGGCGGGCGCGACCTTCGCCTTCCTCTGGTACAACACGGCTCCGGCCCGAATCTTCATGGGGGACACCGGATCTCTGGCGATCGGAGGGGCGATCGCCGGGTTAGCGATCACCAGCCGCACCGAACTTCTCCTCGCCCTGCTCGGTGGGCTGTTCCTGCTCGTCTCGCTCTCCGTTATCGGGCAGGTGATGTCCTATCGGATTCTGCACCGTCGACTGCTGCTTATGGCTCCGCTGCATCACCATTTCGAGATGAAGGGCTGGCCTGAGATCCAGATCGTGGTGCGCTTTTGGATCATCCAGGGACTGTTCATTGCTGCGGGGCTGACGCTGTTCTATGCGGAGTGGGTCAATGCGTGAGGCTGTTGAGGCTGTACGCCGGGACCTGTCGGACCTCGTCGATATCGAGTCGGATTGGACGGGCCTTCGCGCCTGCGTCGCGGGGCTCGGCATTGCGGGTTTCGCGGCTGCTGATGCCCTGTTGCAGGCCGGTGCAGAGGTACTCGTGCTGGATAGCGGAGACGCCGAACGGCAGAGAGAACGAGGTCAGATCCTGGAAGTGCTCGGAGCGCAGGTTCGGCTCGGCACGCAGGAGAGCTGTCCTGATGACGTCGACGTCTATGTCGTTTCTCCCGGTATCCCTCCGACAGCCGACGTCATCGCGTCGGCCCTTGATCGGGGAATTCCGATCTGGGGTGAACTGGAACTCGCCTGGCGGATGAGACCGCGGAGCAATCCAGCCCCGTGGCTGTGCGTGACCGGAACGAACGGCAAGACAACGACCACCCTCATGCTCGCCTCCATGCTGACCGCCGATGGACGCAAGGCGATGGCAGCGGGGAATGTTGGTTCAAGCCTCATCGACGCAGTCCGTGATCACACCCTTGAAGTGATCGCGGTGGAGGTCAGCGCAACGCAGATGCCGTTCGTCACGTCGATGTCTCCTGAAGCGTCTGTGTGCATCAACATCGCGCCCGACCATCTGGATTTCTTCGACTCAATGGAGGACTACGCGCAGAACAAGGCGAGCGTGTATCGACATGCCCAGGTGGCCTGTGTCTACAACGTTGACGAGGGCGCGACGGAACAGATGGTCCGTGACGCGGACGTCATCGAAGGTTGTCGAGCCATCGGCTTTACCCTCGGAGTTCCAGCACCGGGGATGCTCGGGATCGTCGATGGCGTCATCGTGGATCGCGCCTTCATCCCCGATCGAGGGACTCACGCCCAGGAACTCGCCACCGTCGACGATGTGCCATTCGCAGCATCCGCGTATGTGGCGGATGCGTTGGCTGCTGCGGCCGTGGCGCGAGCGCACGGTGTCGCACCGAGCGCAGTCCGTGAAGGTCTGCGCGGATTCAGTCCGGCGCCGCATCGAATGGCCAGGGTGGGTCGCGTGGGGGATGTGGTGTTCGTGGACGATTCCAAAGCCACGAACGCGCATGCGGCGACTACCTCGCTTCGCGCATTCTCTCCCGTGGTGTGGATCGCCGGGGGGATGGCGAAGGGGCAGGACTTTTCCGACCTCGTGGCGCAGATCGCTGAGCGCTTGAGAGCGGTTGTGCTGCTCGGAGTGGATCGGGACAGCATCGCTCAGGCGCTCGCGCGACACGCCCCCGATGTCCCCGTTGTCATCGTCACTCGCAGCGACACTGGAGCCATGGGCGAGGCGGTGATGCAGGCGAGCCGTCTTGCCGAGCCTGGAGACACCGTGCTCCTCGCGCCCGGTTGCGCTTCATGGGACATGTTCCGTGATTACGCGGACCGTGGCGATCGATTCGCCCGGGCGGTCTGGGAATTGACGGAGCCTGGCTCATGACGACTCCGACCAACTCCGCGCCAACTCACACCTCTTCGACAACGGCACCTGCGTCACCGGCGAGACGGTTCATCTCGGCGCACCCCCTCGGCATGTTCCACCTTCTGCTCGGTGCGACCGTTCTTCTTCTCGCGCTTGGCCTGGTCATGGTGCTCTCGGCCTCGAGCATCGTCAGCCTGCGCCTGCATGGGTCGGTCTACACACTCGCGCAGCGGCAGGCACTCTTTGCGGTGATCGGTGTTGCTGCCATGCTCATTAGTTCTCGATTGCCCGTTAGGGCCTGGCGATGGGCGGCGTGGCCGAGCCTGATCGTGGCAGTGGGACTGCTCGCCGCGGTGATCCTGGTTGGCGTCGAAGTGTCCGGTCAGCGTAACTGGATCGACATCATCGGGCCTTTCCGGCTGCAGCCATCGGAAATCGCCAAACTCGCAGTGGTGATTTGGGCGGCAGATCTGCTGGCGCGCAAGGAGTCGATCCTGGACCGCTGGACACACCTGCTCATTCCGCTCCTGCCGATGACCGGCCTAATCCTGTTGCTTGTCTTGCTCGGTGGCGATGTCGGCAACAGCATCATCCTCTCGGCCATCATCGCCGGAGTCCTCTTCGCGGCTGGTGCTCCCCTTCGCTTGTTTATCGCACTCGGTGCGGTGGGGGGCGTGGCGATCGCTGGATTGACGATGGCGGCGCCCTATCGGATGAGCAGGTTCACCTCGTGGCTCGACCCATCTGCTGATCCTTTGGGGGAAGGCTGGCAGCTGACCCAGGGGCAGTACGCCCTGGGCACGGGAGGCTGGTGGGGAGTAGGACTGGGTGCCAGTCGCGAGAAGTGGGGCTCCCTGCCGGAAGCCCACACCGACTTCATCTATTCCGTCATCGGTGAGGAACTCGGTTTGGTCGGCACCCTCGTGGTACTGCTTCTGTTCGGGGTCATCACCTTCGCCGCGTTCCGAATCAGTCAAACGTCGACCGACACCTTCGTTCGTCTGGCTTCCGCTGGAATCGGAACCTGGATCGCCGTGCAGGCGATCGTCAACATCGGTGCGGTGTTGGGCCTCCTCCCCATCACTGGAGTGCCGCTTCCCCTGGTTTCCTACGGCGGGTCATCACTCGTG
The DNA here is from genome assembly GCA_040265115.1 of Candidatus Nanopelagicales bacterium. Classification (GTDB taxonomy): domain Bacteria; phylum Actinomycetota; class Actinomycetes; order S36-B12; family S36-B12; genus M55B157. The sequence continues at coordinate 12,699 of JBDQGZ010000016.1, read as the reverse complement.
CCACTCCTCGTCGGGATCGGCATGCTGCTGTCCTTCGCCCGCGGCCAGGGCCGTGGTATCACCACGCCTCAAGGCAACTCGGATTCCCCTCCGCAGGTGCCGTGATGACGAATGCATCCGATCGATGAAGGTGCTCCTTGCGGCCGGCGGATCTGCCGGTCATGTCGAACCCGCGCTCACCCTCGCCGACTCCCTGCGTGAGCGTGATCCCGAGGTGGAGATCATCGCGCTGGGCACATCGACCGGCATTGAAGCCTCCCTCGTGCCGGAGCGGGGGTACCACTTCCGCCCTGTGCCCGCTTTCCCGTGGCCTCGGCGCCCAAATCTTCAGGCCCTGGGAGCACCGGGCCGCATTCTCGGATCGATTCGCGCCGTGCGTGATGCCCTGCGCGATGAAGCACCGGATGTCGTCGTGGGATTCGGAGGGTACGTGGCCTTTCCCGCCTACACGGCTGCGCGCAGCCTGCGGATCCCAATCGTGGTGCACGAGGCCAACTCCCGGCCCGGATTGGCCGATCGAGTCGGAGCGCGACTGACCCCCTGGGTAGCGGCGAATGTGGACGGCGTCCTGCCCCATGCGACCCGCATCGGAATGCCCCTTCGGCGATCCATTCGCGACCTTGCGGTTCAGTCGGATGAGGAGCGTCAACAGACTCGTGAGAAGGCGCGGCAGCGACTCGGGCTCGCATCTGATCGCCCCACCCTTCTGGCCTTCGGCGGATCCCTGGGAGCGAGACGGATCAACGCGGCGATGGCGCAGGCGCAGGGTGACTTCGCTGCGGCGGGGATTCAGGTCCTTCACCTCGTCGGTAACGGCGGGCACGGCCTTCCCGAGTCGTGGCCCCCTTCGCGCGGAGCGGATGATCCGGTCTATCTCGCGATGCCGTATCTCACGGCGATGCACGAAGCATTCGCTGCGGCAGACGCAGTGGTGTGCCGTGCGGGGGCCATGACATGCGCGGAACTCGCTGCCCTCGGTCTACCGGCTGCGTACGTCCCCCTTCCCGTGGGCAACGGTGAGCAGGCGCTCAATGCGGCCCCGATCATCGACCGCGATGGCGGAATCCTCATCGACGACGCGGACTTCGATGGCGCGGCGATCAGGGATCAGGTGATTCCCTTGATCGTTGACGTGCCGAAGCGTCGGCAGATGGGGAATCAGGCTCGTGTCCAGGCTGTCATCGATGCTGATGAGCGACTCGTTGACATGGTGCTGGCGGCAGCGCGCCTTGCGCCGATCAGGCGAACTCGGAAAGGCGAGCGATGATGGAGGGGCGAGTCCACCTGGTCGGAATCGGGGGAGCGGGGATGTCGGGAATCGCGAGGATCCTGCTCGCGCAGGGAGTCGCGGTCAGCGGCAGCGACGCCAAGGAGTCACGTCGGGTCAGTGCCCTTCGGGCTCTAGGTGCGGACATCACCATCGGCCATAGCGGTGATGCGTGGGAGGAGAGCAGCCGTCCGTCGGTCGTCGTCGCATCGACGGCCATACCCGCGGACAATCCGGAGCTCCTGGCGGCACAGCGTGCCGGCATTCCGGTGTGGGCGCGAGCTCGAGCGCTCGCGGAGGTGATGAAGGGGCACCGAGGCGTCGCGGTGGCGGGAACCCACGGCAAGACGACGACCACCTCAATGATCACGGTGGCCCTGCAATCCGCGGGTGCGGATCCATCCTTTGCCATCGGTAGTGAACTTCACGCCTCGGGCTCGAATGCACACCTGGGTAGTGGCGACATCTTCGTCGTCGAGGCTGACGAGAGCGACGGGTCGTTCCTGCAACTTGATCCGGATATCGCAGTCGTGACCAATGTCGAGGCAGATCATCTCGATCATTTCTCGGATCTCGCAGCCATCGAGGATGCGTTCGTCGCATTCGCCGAGAAGGCCGCGGCGCGCGGAGGAGTCCTCATTGCGTGTGCGGACGATCCTGGGAGTCGACGTCTCATCGAGGTAAGTCGTGCCAGAGGCGCCACCGTCTGGTCCTACGGCGCCTCGGTGGATGCCGATTTTCGTCTGGATCGTGCCATCGCACCGGAGGGCGAGAGGCGCGGGTGGACCTTCGACGTCGTCCGGACCGGTGTCCGACTGGGCACGATCGCACTGCAGGTTCCCGGCCGACACAATGCCTTGAACGCGACCGCTGCGCTCGCCGCCGGCCTCCTCCTCGATCAGCCCGTCTCGCTCTTGCGTGAAGGCCTGGAAGCCTTTTCGGGAACGCACCGACGATTCGAACTACGTGGCCATATCGGTGCCACCAGGGTGTTCGATGATTACGCCCACCACCCGACGGAGGTGGAGGTGACGATGCAGGCCGCACGGGAGATGGCGGGGAACGGTCGTGTCGTCGTGGTCTTCCAGAGTCATCGCTACACCCGGACGGCCGCGTTCGCTGAGGACTTCGGCCGATCGCTCGCGGCGGCCGATGAACTCATCGTCATGGAGGTCTATCCCGCCGGAGAGGAAGCGATTCCGGGGGCCAGTGGGTTGGTGATCGCGGAGGCAGCCCGACGCCTCGGGGCACAGAGTGTGGTGTTCGAACCCTCATGGTCGGCTGTGCCTGACCGAGTGGCCGGGGTGGTGGGTGACGGAGATCTGGTCATCACCATGGGGGCCGGCGATGTGGGAATGCTCGCGCCGGAAATCGTGGAGGCTCTGCATCGACGCACGGCGGATGGATCATGAGGAGTCACCGACGACGATGGTGGCTGTGGGTGCTGGCCCTGGTGACACCCACGATAGGTGTCGCGGTCTGGTTGGCATGGTTCTCTCCTTGGTTCAGCGTCGATGAGGTGCGCATCGTGGTCACCGGCGAAGCGCCACCATCTGCGGGGGAGTTTCCCCTCACCGATGTCGAGGCCGTCGTGGAACTACCAGAGGGAACACCCCTCTTGCGGGTCCCCACGGCCGAGATCGAGGCGCGTGTGTCCGCATTGCCGCAGGTGCAGTCGGTGTCGGTGGTTCGTGAATGGCCGCGAACACTCCTCATCGATGTCACCAGGCGCGAGCCGGTGGCCTACGTTGAGGGTCCGACGGGATTCGACCTGGTGGATCTGCAGGGGATGGTGGTCACAGTCGTGGCATCCCGGCCGAATGATCTTTCCTTCGTCGCCGCGACCGGAGCAGGAATTCCCGCGGCCCTCGCTGTAGCGGCGGAATTACCCGAGTGGCTGCAAAGCCTCACCGATGTTGTAGGAGCAACGACCCGCAATGACGTGACCCTCATCTTGAGCAATGGCGCAGAGGTGGTGTGGGGCAACGCTGAACAGGGTGGGTTGAAAGCCCAGGTGCTCGAAAGCCTGCTGTCGGATTCATGGGATCGCTACGACGTGTCATCTCCCCAGGTGCCTACGACCTCGCGCTCGGGAGCCACCGATGACTCCGGGGTGAGTCCGGAAGGTGTCGATGAGACCGCTGCTGTGGAGTGAGCCCCGCGGACCGATCCAAGCTGCGGCGGTGCTCCAGCATGGATTCGCTCGGACTCCGGAGCGGCTCTCCGGTATTGCCCAGTTGCTCGCCGATCAGGGTGTCCTCGTGGTGCGTGCGTCGATTCCGTCGTGGACGCTGCGCCATTCGCTGCACGATGTGTCCTTCCTCCAGGCTGTGGGGGAGTTGGTGGTGGGTCGCCTGAGAGAGCGAGCCCCTGAAGCCGCGATTCTGGGAATCGGGCATTCAGCCGGCGCCGCGGTGGTGGCTGGCTGGATGCAGCAGGGCCTTGACGGCATCATGCTGTTGGACCCGGTCGATCGTCATCGCCGGATCGCGGGTCTGGTTGGCATGTGTGCTCCCGAGTCGCTTCGAGTCATCACCGCGGATCCGTCGTCGTGCAACCGGCATGGTGCGGCCACCCGCATGCTCGCGGATGCCGGACTTGTCAGCGTCGATGAGACGTGGCGGTCGATCGAGGGCACCGCACACCCGGACCCCGAACGCATTCCGGCGACCCTGGATCCGGCAGACGTGGGTCCTACCGACCTCGTTACGCGATGGTCCTGTGGGCGCGCCGGGGATGCCGATGCCGTGTGTGCATGGGGTGTCGCGATCGTGGAGTTCCTGGATGGACTTCTCGGGGAAAAAACATAGGAGTGCGCTCATCGTGACGACGAGTCGCTACATTTGCGGCTGTGCCTGACACGGAGACTGGTGACCACACTTCCTTTGACGGATCCGTCATCGACGTGATCGTGGCAGCAAACCGCGCGTACGCGGCTGGTTTTCCCGGTCCGTTACCAACTGCGCCAGCCCATCATCTGGCGATCGTGTCGTGCATGGATTCTCGGATCGACCTGTTCGACGCTCTCGGCCTGGCGCTGGGGGAGGCCCACATCATCAGGAATGCGGGGGGAGTAGTGACCGACGATGTGATCCGGTCCCTGACGATCAGCCAGCGAAAGCTCGACACCCGCGAGATCGCCCTGATCCATCACACCGACTGCGGTCTGCTGCGTATCACGGACGACTCGTTCTCGGAGGAGCTTGCCCAGGAAGTGGGGATGAAGCCGACCTGGCCCATCGAGTCCTTCACGGATCCCGTGGTGAGTGTCCGACGTTCGATGATGCGCGTGCGCACGAGTCCCTTCATCCCGTCGACCCGTTCAGTGCGTGGCTTCGTTTTCGATGTCGCCACCGGCCTGCTCGAGGAAGTCGACGCCGCCGGGTGACAGCCGAAACGGGCGCACCGCGTGGCGGCTTGCACTCCCTGCGAGCGGGTGCCTACCCTTGCGATCACGAGAAGCGCCCGAAAGTCTGGATCTCTACCTGAGATCTAGATTCGTGCGTGGAGGAGACTGGTCGGGCAGACGTGCCCGGTCTTGCGAAGGGATGCGCTCGTGGCCGCACCGCAGAACTACCTAGCCGTCATCAAGGTCGTCGGCATCGGCGGCGGCGGAGTCAACGCCGTCAACCGCATGATCGATGTGGGCCTGAAGGGCGTGGAGTTCGTTGCGATCAACACCGACGCTCAAGCACTGTTGATGAGCGACGCCGACGTCAAGCTCGACATCGGTCGTGATCTCACCCGGGGCTTGGGTGCCGGAGCCGATCCCGATGTGGGGCGGCAGGCTGCCGAGGATCACGCCGAGGAGATCGAGGAGGTCCTCCGGGGCGCGGACATGGTGTTCGTGACTGCTGGCGAAGGCGGCGGCACGGGAACCGGCGGTGCACCCGTTGTTGCGAGAATCGCACGCGGACTGGGTGCTCTCACCATCGGCGTCGTCACCCGACCCTTTGGCTTCGAGGGTCGCCGTCGGTCGACGCAGGCCGAGATCGGCGTAGAAAACCTTCGGGAAGAGGTCGACACCCTCATCGTCATTCCCAATGACCGGCTGCTTAGCCTGTCCGATCGCAACATCAGCGTGATCGATGCCTTCCGACAGGCAGATCACGTCCTGCTGCAGGGTGTGTCCGGCATCACGGACTTGATCACGACGCCGGGGCTGATCAATCTCGACTTCGCCGATGTGAAGAGCGTAATGTCCGGCGCGGGCTCCGCCCTCATGGGAATCGGCAGCGCACGGGGCGAAGAGCGAGCCATCGAAGCGTCCGAACGAGCCATTTCCTCACCACTTCTGGAAGCCAGCATCGAGGGGGCGCATGGGGTCTTGCTCAGCGTCTCGGGGGGCAGCGATCTGGGCCTGTTCGAGATTAACGAGGCTGCACGCCTGGTGTCCGACGCGGCTCACCCGGACGCCAACATCATCTTCGGCGCGGTCATCGACGACACGCTCGCCGACGAAGTCCGCGTCACCGTCATCGCCGCGGGCTTCGATGGCGGGACGCCTCCCACGCGGCGGAGCCAGCCGGTCACCCGCAAGGTCGCGGATGAGACGCCGGTCGCCGCAGCCGTTGCCTCAGCGGACTCAGAGGACAAACCGTCAATCCCGGTGACTCCCGAGCCCGCGCCGGAACCCAGGCGAGTGACCCCCGAGCCCCGTCGGATCGTGTTCGACGATGTCGACGGTGGCGATGACCTAGACGTGCCTGACTTCTTGAAGTAGGAAGCGGCCGGCAGCCGACATGGGTGTGCTCGCCCGGGGTCGCCGCGCGGTCCGCGGCCACATGGCGGAGTGGGTCTTCACCGATCGCATACAGGGGGTCAGTGCGGGCCCCTACCACCAAGCGAACCTGGGGCGCCATGTCGGGGACGACCCGGGGGCTGTCGACGAGAACCGCCGGCTTCTGGCCCGGGCCCTCGATCTGCCAGATGCTCTGCACCTAGTGACGATGGAACAGGTGCACGGCTGCGAAGTCGCGGTCATCGACCGGGAACGAGGAGCAACGGAGACACCTCCGCGCGCCGATGGCCTCATCACCAACACCGTTGGCATTGCACTGGTCACCCAGGTCGCCGATTGTGTTCCCGTGGTGCTCGCCACTGATGACGGATGGATCGCCGCGGTGCATTCGGGGTGGCGGGGGGTGGTGGCAGGTGTCGTGGATGCGACGATCGCGCAGCTGCGCCGGCACGGCTCGACAGGCCGGATACATGCATGGATCGGCCCGGCGATCTGCCCGGATTGCTACGAGGTTGGAGAGGATGTGCGCACCGAGGTGGCGGCCAGCGCGCCGGCAGCATTTGCCGTCACTCGCCATGACACCCCTGCGGTCGATGTCGTCGCCGCTGTCGCGCAGCAGTTGGCCCGCCATGACAGTGAGGTGGAGATCATTCCGGGCTGTACCTTCGAAGACCCTCAACTGTTCTCCTATCGCCGCGATGGGGTCACTGGCCGACAGGCGGGCGCGATCGTGCTTCGCACTGCTCACTCCCGGGGCGGAGGATGAGCGACGGTCTCGATCGTCGTGAGCAGATTCAGCGGGGATTGGATCTGACCGAGGAGCGCATCAGCGCGGCGTGCCACGCGGCGGGCCGCGATCGCGGGGACGTTCATCTCATCGTGGTCACTAAGACATGGCCGGTGGAGGACCTTCGCGTGCTCGCGGAACTCGGGGTGCGAGAGGTCGGTGAGAATAAGGCCGGCGATCTCGCAGACAAGCGGCAGCAACTGGCCGGCGCGCATCTCACGTGGCACTTCATCGGTCAGCTTCAGTCCAATAAGGCCCGTTTGGTGGCTCAGCATGCAGATGTCGTTCAGTCGATCGACCGGCCCAAATTGATCGCGGTCCTCTCCCGTGAACGGGTGGGTGCTCGCGAGGAGATGGGTTGGGAGGGGAGCAGGCCGCTGGAGTGCCTGGTTCAGGTATCCCTCGACGTTGAGCCGACGATCGGGCGCGGGGGAGCAACCCCGACCCTCGCGCGAGAACTGGCCGACCAGATCGCAGGATCGCCGGGCCTGCGCCTACGTGGTGTCATGGGGGTGGCGCCCCTCGAGGGATCGGCCCGGGGTGCCTTCGAGCGCTTGAGGGACGTTGCTGACCTGATCCGCGCCGATCATCCGGACGCGATATGGATTTCCGCGGGGATGAGCGGGGACCTTGAGGAAGCGGTGGCCGAGGGTGCGACACACCTTCGTGTCGGCTCGGCGATCCTCGGGAGTCGGTCGATTCTCCGGTAGCGTCGGGAGGCAGCGGGCCCGTGCCTGAGCCCCGATACAGCCTCACGACAACCTGAAAGGCAGACCATGGCAGGCTCGATGCGCAAGATGGCGGTGTATCTGGGCCTCGTCGAGGACGACGACCTCTACCGAGATCCGCAGGTCGACGATTACGACGAGCCGGAGGCTGAAAGCGAGCGACGCGAACGGCGTTCCCCTCGGCGGTCCACTGCCTCGGAGTACCGCTCGGTAACCGTCGCTGAGCCCCCCTCCTCAGTGCGGACGTTCCGGGAGGATCGCACAAGCAGTAGGGAGCGGGAATTCCACCCGGTGGACGATGACCCCACACCGACCCGCGCTGCACCCTCGCTCGGCGCCGACCTCTATCGCATCACCACGATTCACCCCCACACCTACAACGATGCTCGTCGGATTGGTGAGGAGTTCCGTGAAGGAATCCCGGTGATCATGAACCTCACCGAGATGGAGGATGGCGACGCCAAGCGAATCGTCGACTTCGCTGCCGGGTTGGTCTTCGGCCTTCATGGCACGATAGAGAGGGTGACCAACAAAGTCTTCCTGCTGTCGCCGGTCAACGTCGACGTCGGCGCTGAGGCGAGGGCGCAATTGGCTCAGAACGGGTTCTTCAACCAGTCCTAGAGTCGGTCGGCACAACAAGATTTCCAGTCGCGGCTGACGCACGTGGCCCGACGGTTGAGATTGAGGGGATGAGGCGGTGGCTGCGGTCGGTCAGGTGATCGCAACCGTCCTCTGGCTGTATTGGCTTGTGCTGATCGGCCGCCTGGTCTTCGATTTCGTGCAGATCTTTGCGCGCTCGTGGCAACCTCGCGGGCCCCTGCTGCTGCTGGCCGAGATCATCTACAGCCTCACCGATCCGCCCCTGCGCCTTCTCCGACGCATCATCCCTCCGCTGAAACTAGGCGGAATCCAGTTCGACCTTGCCTTCCTGGTCCTCATCATCGCTGTGCAGATCCTCATCAACGTGGCGCTCGCCTTCACCTAGGAGTACCGACATGGCTCTCACCCCTACCGATGTCCACAACCAGCAGTTCACCACCGTCCGGATGCGCACGGGGTATGACATGGACGAGGTTGACTCCTTCCTCGATGTCGTGGAGGCCGAAATCGGTCGCCTGCTCACGGAGAACGATGACCTGCGTGCTCAGTTGACCCAGGCGCAGTCACGCGTTCTCGCGGCCGAGCAGCGGGCAGCGAGCGCAAAGGCGCCGTCGGCTCCCCCTAAGCCGGCCGAGGAGACCGCGCCCTCACCGGTTGAGCCGGAGGTGGCCACGGTCGCAGAAGTCTCGCTGTTCGATGAGGTGGTCGTTGAGACCGCGGAGGTTGGTGACGACGTCGAGGTCGTGGAATCGGTGACCGAGATCGAGACCACGTCGATGATGGCGCCAGCCGCTGCGCCGGCGACGGGTGAGGCTCCCTCGGAGCAGGCGCTGAAGATCCTCGAGATCGCGCAGCGGACAGCCGATGAGACGGTGGAACATGCCCGCAGCGAGGCGGCTGCGATCCTGTCGGATGCGCGAACCAAGGCAGCAGTGGTGACGGCGGATCTCGATGCCGATCGCATCGCCCTCGAGACCCAGGTGAGCCAATTGCGCACTTTTGAGCGCAACTACCGCACGGCTCTTCGCGACCACATCGCGGCGCAACTGGCTGATTTCGATCGCGCAGCGAATCGCGAGGAGTCGGTTGCGGGTCCGACACCAGCGATCACCGCCGGTGACAGCGCGGCGAGCGAGGCTAGTTCGGACTGACCGGTTCGACGGCGAGCCGGAGCGCGAGGTCCTCTCCGAGCGGTTCGGTCTCCAGCCCAGGTTCCTCGCCCATCTCGACGGCGAGCACCTCACCGGCGATGTAGTCGGTGTGTTCGTGTAACGCCTGAGCAGTCTCAGGCTCGTCGCTGCGCCAGCGCAGTCGGATCCGATCGGACACATCAAGGCCGGCGGCCTTGCGTGCTTCGGCGATGATGCGCACGGCTTCGCGGGCCAGGCCGAGGCGGCGAAGTTCCGCTGTGATGTGGAGGTCCAATGCGATGGTCTCGCCTTGGCCACTGGCAACGGCCCAGCCTTCGCGCGGAGTCTCGGTGACGATGACGTCGTCGGGTTCGAGGGTGATGACTCCGATCTCGGCAACCTCGAGGGTGACCTCGCCACCGGCACGTAGTCGCCGGGGCAGATCGGAATCCGAGGTGATGGCCGCGGCCACTGCCGGTGTTGCCTTCGCGAAGCGCTGACCGAGGCTGCGGAAGTTCGCCTTCACGCTGACGTCGACCAGATCACCGACCTCATCGGCGAGGGGCAGCAGCTCGAGGACATTGAGTTCCCCGGCGACCTCGGCGACGAGATCGGCGGGCAGCTCGGACCAGCCGGACGCGGACACGAGCGCGCGTGCCAGAGGCTGGCGAGTACGAACACCCGAACCTGCGCGCGCCGCACGTCCGAGTTCCACGATTCGGCGGACCAGTGCCATCTGATCGGCAAGTTCGTCATCGATCAACGACTCCTGTGCCTCCGGCCAGGCCGACAGATGCACCGAGGATGCAGCCTGCGGATGTGTGGGGCGGATCATGTCCTGCCAGATGCGTTCGGTGATGAAGGGGGTGTAGGGAGCCATGACGGCGGTCACGATGCGAAGTGCTTCATCAAGGGTTGCGAGGGCGGCGGGATCGCCGTCCCAGAATCGACGCCGTGAACGACGTACATACCAATTGGAGAGGTCATCGACGAAGGTGGCGATGAGGCGACCGCCGCGCTGTGTGTCGAAGTTCTCCAGGGCGACATCGACATCACGGGCAAGGCGGTGCGCCTGGGAGAGCACCCATCGATCCAGAGAGGATCGCTGCTCCGGGGGTGGGACGAGGCCCGGGTCATCGGGGGACCAGTAGGCGGCACGCGCATACAGCGCCAGGAAGGATGCGGTGTTCCAGTAGGTCAGCAGGACCTTGCGGACGACCTCGGCGATCGAGGCGTGGCCCACGCGCCGGGCCTGCCAGGGCGAGCCTGAGGCGAGCATGAACCAGCGCACCGCGTCAGCGCCGTGGTCATCCATGAGGGGGATGGGTTCGAGGACATTACCGAGGTGCTTACTCATCTTTCGGCCATCCTCATCCAGGATGTGTCCGAGGCACACGACGTTCTTATAGGACGACTCGTCGAACACCAACGTGCCGATAGCCATCAGGGTGTAGAACCAGCCGCGTGTTTGGTCGATGGCCTCGCAGATGTAGTCCGCGGGGTATCTCTGCTCGAAGGTTTCCACGCCCATATGCGGATATCCCCACTGGGCAAAGGGCATGGCGCCTGAGTCGTACCAGCAGTCGATCACCTCGGGGACGCGCCCGGCATCTGCCCCGCAGGTACGGCACGGCACGGTGATCTCGTCGACGAAGGGTCGATGTGGATCGAGTTCGCTGAGATTACGACCGATGAGCTCGCCAAGTTCAGCCCGCGATCCCACGACGGTCAGGTGGCCCTCGGGACATCTCCAGATCGGCAGGGGCGTTCCCCAGTAGCGATTGCGGGACAGCGCCCAGTCGACGTTGTTGCGCAGCCAGTCGCCGTAGCGACCCCACTTGATCGTCTCCGGATACCAATTCGTCTTCTCGTTCTCGCGGAGAAGCTCATCAGCGATCGCGGTTGTCTTGATGTACCAGGACGGCTGGGCGTAGTAGATCAGCGGCGTATGGCATCTCCAGCAGTGCGGATAGGAGTGCTCATAGGGCACGTGGCGTGCCAGCAGGCCGCGATCGCTGAGGTCGCTCACAAGGAGAGCATCGGCATCCTTGAAGAAGGTTCCGCCCACCAAGGGAAGGTCGGGACTGAACGTCCCGTCGGCGAGGACGGGATTCACGACCGGCAGCCCATAGGAACGACAGGATGCGAGGTCGTCAGCTCCGAACGCGGGCGCCTGGTGCACAAGCCCGGAACCATCGTCGGTCGTGACGTAGTCGGCGAGGATGACGAAGTGGGCGTCAGGGATGTCGACGAGGTCGAAGGGGGCGGTGTAGGAAGTGCGCTCGAGGTCTCGGCCGGTGAGCCGCTCAAGGATTTCGGCACCTTCGCCGAGCAGATCCCCCGCAAGAGACTCGGCCACCACGAGGACCTCGCCGTCTGCCGTTCGAGCCACGACGTAATCGGCCTCGGGGTTCACGGCGACCGCGGTGTTGCTGACCAGGGTCCAGGGCGTGGTGGTCCACACCAGAAGGGCGACACCGGGAAATCGGTCCGCGAGGGGCCCGTCGACGACGGGAAACCGAACGAATACCGAGGGGTCGACGACAGTCTCGTAGCCCTGGGCTAGTTCATGATCGGATAGGCCGGTCCCGCAGCGGGGGCAGTAGGGCGACACGCGATGGTCTTGCACGAGGAGGCCGGAGTCGAAGATGCGCTGCAGCGACCACCACACGCTGTCGATGTAGTGCGGGTCCATCGTCCAGTAGGCGTCGTCCATGTCGACCCAGAAACCCATGCGTCGGGTCATCTGGTTGAACTCGTCGACGTGGCGCAGCACCGATTCGCGGCAGCGTTCATTGAACTCCGCGATGCCGTACTCCTCGATGTCCTTCTTGCCGGAGAACCCGAGCTCCTTTTCGACAGCGAGTTCCACCGGAAGGCCATGACAGTCCCATCCGGCCTTCCGCGGGACGTGGTAGCCCTTCATCGTGCGGTAACGCGGGAAGATGTCCTTGAAGACACGCGCCTCGACGTGATGCGCACCGGGAGTTCCGTTGGCTGTGGGTGGGCCCTCGTTGAATACCCACAGCGGGCGACCCTCGCTGTCAGCCAGGCTTGCATGGAACGTTCCCTCGGTTTCCCACACGTCCAAGATCTCCCGCTCCATGGCGGGTAGATCGAGATGGGCCGGGACAGCGCGATACATGGATCCTCCGGAGGGGCTAGCCAGCGGCCTCCGAGGGTATCGGGCGTTGCTCGTCACCCGTCGAACCGGCACGAAGTCGACAGGAAGTCGGCAGGAAGTTGCCAGGAAGTCGGCGTGGAGTGTTGCGCCAGACACGGACCACCCCTAGCCTGCCCCGAAGCCTTGTCGACGAACGGAGCACACCAGGATGGCGACGTCCGGGAAGACCGGGAGCTCGCGGGGGGCTCGAGGCACGAAGAAGGCCGCCCCTGCCAAGAAGGCCGCCCCCGCCAAGAAGGCTGCCCGCAAGGCCCCCGCCAAG
>JBDQGZ010000015.1:0-19983 GCA_040265115.1 Candidatus Nanopelagicales bacterium | reverse complement strand
GTAGTAGGTGATGTGGTGCACCTCATCAATGCGGGCTCGGCAGCGGGGGAATCGGCAGTGGTGGTCGCGGGTGAGGATCGCGGTCCGTAAGGCCGGGGGGATGGTGCGGGTTCCGGGCAGCACGGTGGCGATCTGCCCATCCCGGTCGAGGATCAAGGGGGCGAGGGTGGCATCGCAGGCCAGCATCTGGGTGATGCGTGAGGTGAGGGGTGTGGTGGGCAGTCCGAAGCGCTGCAACCAGCCCATGCCGGCGGCCTTGTCGCCGGTGAGGGTGTCCAGGTCGACGTTCACACTGACCCGGGGCCGAGCCCCGTTGATCGCCGGCAGACCGTTGTCCCCGGTCGCCGCGGCTGCGGCGGCGAGGATGCGCCGGAGGGCTTCAGGGTTACGTTCGCCGATCGACCGCCCAGCCTGGGCGGGATCAGCATGCGGATCAGCAGCCTCACCCTCACTGTCGGGGAGAGTCGCGTTGTCATCCTCATTGCCCGTGTCCCCATCGCCCTTGGCGTCGGGTTCAGCGTCAGCCTCCGTGCCCGCGCGTCGGGCTGATTCGAGGGCGTGGAGGAACACGCCCCCGGTCACCGGATCGAGTAGGCCCGCGACGTGGACGTATCCGTCCAGGGTCGCGGTGGCGTCGAGGAACACCCGGCGGCGCTTCTTCGCCTCCACATCATCGACCAGGTCAGGGTCCAGGCGGTGGGCGAACTCCACCAGCGCCGCATGGAAACCCTTCGGGGATAACTCACTGGCCCAGGTGAGGATGTGACCGGTCGCGGCATCCAGCATCATCCCGATCCGGGTGTATTTCCCCCTGACTGACCGCCACGCACTCACATGGGCCTGAGACAGTTCCCCGGCCACCGCAGCAGCCTCCACATCCCCATGGCGACGAGTGAACGCCCCATTCGCCAGGAGCTCCTTCACCACACCGGGTGCCTCGGTGGTGGCTCCCGAAAGCCACGCCGCCGCCGAGCGGGCGCCACCACGAGAAGACCATTCCCCCGAACACGCCATCGCATCCAACGACTGCGCGGTCACCGCCTCCACGCGGCGGCGGACGGTGAGCATCCGGTGCGCCATGGCCAGGTGATCACCCTGCGCGCGCTCCACCGCGGGCATCTCGGCCAGTGCGGAGAGCTGCTCGTCAATGATCGCCAGGCGATCAGCGGGTGTCAGCGCAGGACCCGGCACCATCGGAATCGACACCACGATCACCTCCACCACACCACGGTCCGCGCGCGACTAGCGCACAGGAACGAACAGTCTTAGTTGGCGAAGGTGTCCCCAACAGGGGCCGGGAGGAACATCCCGGTGTCTCATTCACTCATCACAGTGCGATCAACATCGATCGCGGCCATCTGTCCGATCAGTCATCCGCCTCGGCCAGAAGCGACGCTGTCGAACCGGAACACCTGTACGAAGTACACCATGAAGCCCAGAATCCTGTCAAGCACCTGACACGAATATTTTCCAGTATTCGCAATATTTTTCGGCCGTCCCAACCACCACGGAAGCAACCAGTCGATCGGGTCCACATCGATCTCCACCAATGCTGCATTCGCTCGCGAGAGCAGAGGTGAACCGAGGGCGTCACGGCCGATCGAGGAGATCCTCGACCGGCGACTTCGGACCCTTGCTGAAGCCGCTAACCTCACCGGATATGCGCACCCTGCGGAATATCGGTCTCGGCTTCCTCGTCATCATCGTTGCTATCGCAGCAACCGTGACGATCTGGGGAGCGGTGACTCAGTTGCGTATCGACGCCCAACAGCGCTCGATCGAATCCTTCTACGTCCCGCCGACACCCATCGCGGGTTCCCCAGGTGATCTCATCCGCACCGAGGAGATGACCGACGTCGACGTCGATGGGGGCAGTGTTCATCGCATCCTCTACGTCTCTGAACGCCCCAGCGGTGATCTCGCAGTGTCTGGTGGAATGGTCTTCATTCCTGATGCACCCGCGCCAGCCGAGGGCCGCAAGGTCGTGGGCTGGGCCCATGGAACGCTCGGGATGGGCCCCCAGTGCGCACCTTCACGTTCGTCGAATCCACTCAACGACATGACCGGTTGGATCGAGCAGATGATGGGTCTCGGCTGGGTGGTCGCAGCCACGGACTACACCGGCCTCGGAACGCCAGGGCCGGAGGAGTATCTCGTCGCGCAGGCAGAGGTCAGCGATGTGGTGAATTCCATTCGAGCGGCGAAGCAACTTCCCGGAACACAGATGAGTGACGACTACGTCGTGTGGGGACATTCGCAGGGCGGGCATTCGTCACTGTGGAGTGGGCACCTCGCTGCCGACTATGCCCCTGAGTTGAATCTGCTCGGAGTTGCAGCCGCGGCACCGGCGGGTGAGCTCGGTTTGATCCTCGATGCACAGTGGACCGGTCCCATCGCCTGGGCCATCGGACCAGAGGCTGTCATCGGGTGGCGTGCCCTCGATCCCGATCTTCCGCTCGAGCCGTTACTCACCGCCCGAGCGGAATCGATCTACCCCGATATTGCGGAAGTGTGCATCGCCGCCGCTGCACTCGATGCAATAGCGCGCGACAGCCTCGGCCAGGCCTTCTTCGAATTCAGTCCCCTCGATGAACCAGCCTGGGCAGCGGTGATTGCCCAGCAAACACCCCCGGCCATGCCCACCGATATGCCGGTTTTCCTCGCGCAGGGCACCGCCGACAACGTAGTGCTGGCCTGGCCGAATGCGGTCCTGTTGAACAATTGGTGCGCCGCTGGGTCGACGGTGTCGATGCTGTGGATGGGTGAGGTCACCCACGAGAAGGCGGCCATCACCGCAGGACCGGAGGTCGTGTCCTGGATCGCGGATCGCTTCGCCGGGATGGAGGCTCCCCGAACCTGTGATTCCCCGATTCCCGTGTCAATTCCTCCGGCCGGCGTTACCGCGGAAGCGAACTGATGCCCCAGCCCACTCCACGCGAGGCACTCCCCGATCGGCTTCGGGGCATCGCGTTATTGGGCATCGTCGTCGTCAATGTCGCCTTCCTCGGGATAAGCGCCGACGGCCCGACGCAAGAGTCGGCGCAAGGATTCGGGAACACTCTTGCGACCGCGAGCGTGTTCATCTTCGCCCAGGGCAAGTTCTATCTGCTCTTCTCCTTTCTGTTCGGCTATAGCGCCTCCTTCATCCTTCGAGATCAGACGCCGGCGAATCGGCGCCGCTATCTCCGACGCATGATCGGGCTGTTCCTGTTCGGTCTCGCGCATGCGGTGTTCTTCTTTGTCGGAGACATCCTCATCACATACTCGATCCTCGGTCTGCTGCTGTTCTTTGTGTCGCGCTCTTCCGACGATGTCCTGCGCGCACTCATCATCGCCTCGGTCGCGGTGTCGGTGTTCCTCGTCCTGGCACTCAGCACGCTTACGGCTGCATTTCCCACCGAGGGTTCAGCCCTGCCTGATCTGCAGTCGGCACTGGCAAACGGAACTTTCCTTGAGGCGTCCATCGCGAGGCTCGAGGCTTTGCCCGCGGTCTTGTTCAGCGTCTTGCTCCTGCAGGGACCGATGGCCTTCGCCGCGTTTCTCCTCGGATTGCAGGCGTCTCGACGCCGTTTGCTTGCAGACCCGCAGGCGAACGTCGAATTATGGCGTCGGCTGGCGATCTGGGGCTGGGGAATCGGGCTGCCGCTGCAGATCATCGCCGGACTCCTACAGACCCAGGCGGTCGTGGACGGGAATCCGTATTCCCCCGGTGGCGCAGCCGGACTCGCATTAGGGATCACGACAGCGCCGATTCTTACCGCGGGCTATGTCGGCAGCATCGCGCTGCTGCTCGCGCGCCGATCTCAGGCTCTGGGTTTCCTGGCACCGGCTGGTCGCATGTCTCTCACCGTCTACATCGGAGAGTCGGTGATCTTGTCCCTGGTGTTCTGCGCATACGGCCTGGGCTACTTCGGCGACTGGGGAGCCCTCGCGGTTGTGGCGATAGCGATCGCCTCGTGGGTCGTCCTCTCGATCTTTGCCTGGCTCTGGATGAAGCGGTTTGCTAGGGGACCACTGGAGAACGCCCTCGCCGTGATCACCGGCCCACGTCGGTGAACTACTGGCCGGCCATATCGACGAATCGAGAGTAGTGGCCCTGAAATGCGACGGTGATCGTCGAGGTGGGGCCGTTGCGATGCTTGGCGACAATGAAGTCTGCCTCACCTGCTCGAGGGGATTCGCGCTCATAGGCGTCCTCACGGTGCAGCAAGATCACCATGTCCGCATCTTGCTCGAGCGAGCCCGATTCACGCAGGTCGGCGAGCATCGGTCGCTTGTCGGTGCGCTGCTCGGGACCACGGTTCAACTGGCTGATCGCAATCACCGGGACATCGAGTTCCTTGGCCAGCAACTTCAAGGAACGTGAGAACTCGCTGACCTCCTGCTGGCGACTTTCCACTCGCTTGCCGCTGGTCATCAACTGCATGTAGTCGACGACGACGAGCCGGAGATCATGCCGCTGCTTCAAGCGCCGACATTTCGCGCGGATTTCCATCATGGTGAGATTCGGAGAGTCGTCGATGAACAGTGGCGCATCGCTGACCGTGCCCATCTTCGACGCCAGTTTCGTCCAATCGGCGTCGGACATTGAACCGGAACGCATGTGGTGAAGCGCCACCTGAGCCTCTGCTGACAGCAGGCGCATGATGATCTCGTTGCGGCTCATCTCCAGGGAGAAGATGCAACTGGTGAGGTTGTTCTTGATACTCGCCGAGCGGGCAATATCCAGACCAAGCGTTGATTTTCCAAGCGCGGGTCTGGCCGCCAGAATCACCAACTGCCCGGGGTGCAAACCATTGGTGAGCGAGTCCAGGTCGGCGAAGCCGGTCGGCACGCCCACCATCTGGCCACCGCGATTGGAGATCGCCTCGATCTCGGTGAGCGCCCCATCCATGAGATCGCGCAAGGGGAGGTAATCCTCCGCGGTGCGGCGCTCGGTGACCTCGTAGACCTCAGCCTGGGCACGATCGACGACATCGTCGACCTCACCCTCGCCGGTATAGCCCATCTGCACGATGCGAGTGCCGGCCTCGACAAGGCGACGCAGGATGGCGCGCTCGCGCACGATGCGGGCATAGAACTCCGCGTTGGCTGCGGTCGGCACCATGGAGACGAGCGTGTGTAGATAGGGGGCGCCACCGATCCGCGCGAGCTCACCGGTGCGGGTCAACTCATGGGAGACCGTCACCGCATCGGCCGGCTCACCCTTGCCATACAGATCAAGGACGGCGGAGTAGATCGTCGCGTGGGCGGGTCGGTAGAAGTCATTCTCGCGGATGAGCTCCACCACATCGGCGATCGCGTCCTTGCTCAGCATCATCGCCCCGAGCACCGACTGCTCCGCGGCGATGTCCTGCGGGGGCGTACGGTCAGGGGAGGCCGGTTCCTGATAGGAACCTGGCAATTCGGCGACACTCACGAGAGACGGTCTATCAGGCCGCTCCGACACCCGTCCACCAGGCTTGTGGACAACATTGTGGACAGTTGGGGGAACACGCCCACAAAACCGTGCGGCAACTGGGGATATCACTGGGGATTGTCTCCGCGATTAGAGATTTTTGATTCGCTGACGTGGGAAATCATAATCCCAGGCATGTGGAGAAAAATTCATTGCAAGGTTTCTGTATGCCTGCGCGAAAGTGAACTGCGGGGGACGGGATATCCACGACGGTGAGGTTCGGCCATCCGGAATCCCCCGGTTATCCACAGCGAGTAGGTTCACCTTCCATGGCCTCCGATCAGCCGATCTCGACCCGGGGGATCGACGCTTCAATCTGGCGGCTGGCTATCCCCGCGTTCGGGGCGCTCATCGCCCATCCGGTGTTCCTCCTCATCGACGCTGCGATCGTGGGAACCCTCGGCACGATCCCCCTCGCGGGCCTCGGGGCCGCCACCACGGTCGTCGCCACGGTCGTGGGCCTGTGCATCTTCCTCGCCTACGCCACGACCGCCTCGGTTGCTCGACGCCTCGGTGCGGGTGATCGCCCCGGAGCGCTGTCGCAGGGCATCGATGGCATGGTGCTCGGCCTCGGGCTCGGGGTCATCCTCGCCATCATCGTCTTCCTCGCCGCTGAGCCACTTGTCTCTGCACTCGGAGCCTCCGCCGACGCGACGGAGCAGTCGGTCACCTATCTGCGGATCATCGCCCTCTCGATGCCCGCGATGCTCGGGGTGCTGGCGGGGGTCGGCGTCCTGCGAGGCCTGCAGGACACCGCGACAACTCTCTACGTCACGCTCGCCCAGGTTGGGCTGAACCTGGTCCTGAGTGTCCTGCTCGTTCTCGGTCTGGGCTTCGGCATCGCCGGCTCCGCAATCGGCACCGCCGCAGCCGAGGTGCTCGGTCTCATTGCCTATGGCGCGGTCATCCTGCGCATCGCGCGCAGGGAGAACACCCGGCTGACACCGAGCGGTGCGGGGGTGCTTCGTTCGGTTCGCGACGGGGTTCCGCTCTTCATCCGCACCATTGCGCTTCGCGTGGTGTTCCTCCTCGCAGCTGCCGTCGCGGCACGGCTGGGCGATGACACGCTCGCCGCATGGCATGTCACCTCCACGCTGTTCTTCGCGCTCGCCCTCGCCCTCGATGCACTCGCGATCGCCGGTCAGGCGCTCCTCGGTCGAACATTGGGCGCTAGCGACATCGAGACTTCTCGCTATGTCACGCGGCGGCTCGTGCAGTACTCCACCGCGCTGGGCGGAGTGCTGCTCATCCTCGTCCTGGTCATTCGTCCCTGGCTGCCGGGCTGGTTCAGTGACGACGCGGTCGTCATGGGTCTCATCTCATCCGCGTTGCTCGTCCTTGCCCTCCAGCAGCCGCTCGCCGGGCTCACTTTCGCACTCGACGGTATTCTCATCGGTGCTGGGGACATGCGATTCCTGGCGATAGCGCAAACCGCGGTGATGGTGCTGTTCATTCCCGCCGCCTGGTTGGTCCTCATCAGCGATCTTGGACTCGACGGACTGTGGTGGGCGATGGCGTGGTTCCTGCTCGTCCGCGCCATCATCCTCGGCTGGCGCGCACGGGGATCGACCTGGCTGGTGACCGGCGCGACGCGCTCCTAACGGAGTGGCATGATGCCCGACGTGCCCACCGCAGCCGTCGTCGCCAACCCGAAGATCGCCGCCGAGCTCGGCCATCTCGGAGACTGGCTCGAGGAGCATTCCTTTTCGACCCAGCGGCTGATCCGTGATGACGTCCTCGCCATCGATGCCGCGGATGACGCCGACGTCCTCATCGTCATGGGATCCATCTGGACTCTCGCGGATAACCATCGGACCGACGAGCATCGCGCTGCTATCGACGCAGAAGTAGAACTTGTTCGCCGCTGGGTGTACCAGGATCGACCGATGCTGGGCATCTGCTTCGGCGGACAGGTACTCTCCGCTGCACTGGGCGGCACAGTCGAACGAATGCCCATCCGGGTTCTCGGCTGGGAGACGCCAGCAAGTGATCTGCCTGCCCTCCGCGCGCCCTGGGCGTTGTGGCACGAGGATCGCTTCAGCATCCCCGCTGATGCAGAGGCGCTCGCCGTCACACCACATGCACCGCTGGCGATGAGAGCGCATCGGGCCTGGGGCGTGCAGTTTCACCCGGAGTTCACCCCCGACATCATGCTCGGCATCGCCCGTGATTTGAATACGCCGCAGGCGCAGGCCGAACCCCTCATCGCTCTCGCCGAGCAACGACATGAGCAGCAGCGCGCCGAAAGTCATGCGCTGTTCGACTCATGGTGGGCCGAGGTTCGCGCATGACTTACCGGATCACAGCAGTGTGCCTAGGCAACATCTGCCGATCCCCCATGGCAGAGGCGGTGCTGCGAGCCCGCGTGATGGATGCAGGTCTCACTCATGTCGTCATCGACTCCGCGGGGACGGGAGGGTGGCATGTTGGACATGATGCCGATCCACGCACCCTCAGGACACTGCGATCGCGTGGCTACGACCTCGACCACGAGGCCCGCCAGATCACGACCGAATGGTTCGCCGACCGCGACCTCATCGTCGTCATGGACTCGGCGAATTACCGTGATGTGCTGGCCCTGCGCGCTCGAGCACAGGACGACACTCCGGTGCGAATGCTGAGGAGCTTCGACCCGGCCCTGTCCCACCTCACCGAGCCACATCCCGAACTCGAGGTGCCAGATCCGTACTACGCCGGCAGCTTCGATGAGGTGCTGGACATGGTGGAAACAGCAAGCGAGGGCCTCATCGCCAGCGGAGTGATACCCCGCTAAATGCACAGTGCCCACTGCATCACGCAGCGGGCACTGTGCGGTGAAACAGGGATCAGTCGGCGACAACCTCGAAGGTCACCGAGGCGGTCACCTCGGGATGAACCCGGACCGTCGCCTTGTGGCTGCCCACGGTCTTGATCGCCGCGACCTCGATGGCTCGCTTGTCGAGAAGCGGGCCGCCAGCCTTGCGGACTGCTGCGACAACGTCGGCGTTGGTCACCGAGCCGAAGAGCTTGCCGGTGTCGCCCGCCTTCGCGTTGACGACCACAGCGAGATCCTCGAGCTGGGCCTTGACCTCTTGGGCGTGACCGAGATCGCGGATCTCACGCGCATCACGCGCGCGCTTGATGGCGACGACCTGCTTCTCGCCACCCTTGGTCCACGGCATCGCGAAGCCGCGGGGGATGAGGTAGTTGCGGCCGTAGCCGTCCTTGACCTCGACAATGTCACCGGGGGCGCCGAGTCCGACGACCTCGCTCGTGAGAATGAGCTTCATCTGTCAGAACTCCTATCGTCCGGTCGCGGTGTAGGGCAGCAGTGCCATCTCGCGCGCATTCTTCACGGCGACTGCGATTTCACGCTGATGCCGGGTGCAGCATCCGGTGACGCGACGGGCACGGATCTTGCCGCGGTCGGAGATGTACTTGCGCAGCATGTTCGTGTCCTTGTAGTCGATGGGCTGAGCCTTCTCGCCACAGAACACGCACGCCTTGGTCTTCATAGGCTTGCGAATGGGCTGCTTGGGTGCGGCCATGATCGTGTTGTCTCCTGAGTTCGTGAGTAGGTAGGAAGTCTTGGTTTAGAACGGAGGCTCGTCGCCACCGGCGGGGCCGGCTGAGGCCCACGGGTCATCAGCAGGTGCTCCGCCACCGGAGAAGCCGCCGCCTCCGCCGCCACCGCCTTCACCGCGGGCTGTACGGGTGACCTTGGCTGTCGCGTACCGAAGCGCTGGGCCGACGTCGTCGACCTCCATCTCCACGACAGTGCGCTTCTCGCCCTCGCGGGTCTCGTAGGAGCGCTGCTTCAATCGCCCCTGGACGATGACGCGCATCCCCTTCTGGAGAGTTTCCGCGACATTTTCTGCGTACTGGCGCCACACACTGCAGCGCATGAACACCGGGTCGGTGTCCTTCCACTCATTCGTCTGGCGATCGAGGTAGCGCGAGCTTGCCGCGACGGTGAAGGACGCGACAGCGGCGCCGGACGGAGTGAAACGCAACTCCGGATCGGCGGTGAGGTTGCCGACCACGGTGACGGTGATGTCGCCGACGGCCATGGGTTACACCCCCGCCGGGCGCGTCACCTTGGTGCGCATGACGGCCTCGTTGAGGTTCAACTGGCGGTCGAGTTCAGCCACTGCCTCGGGAGTCGAGTTGACCTCAAGGATGGCGTAGATGCCTTCCGGCTTGTGGTTGATCTCGTACGCCAGTCGACGGCGTCCCCAGACGTCGACCTTGTCGACAGAACCGCCGTCCGCCTTGACGACGTTGAGGAAGGCCTCGAGGCTGGGAGCGACGGTGCGCTCCTCGAGATCGGGGTCGAGAATGACCATTACTTCGTATCGGCGCATGACAGCAACCGACCTCCTTCGGACTCATCGGCCCCGGGCGATCCGGAGCAGGAGGACGCCGGGGTGAACCCGGCGAGCGTGCCCAGGGTACATGCACTGCGACACGGTTCTCCTACCCCGTCGGACCGGGGATCCTCGGCGTGCGGATCCGGCAGTTCTTTCCGGTGCACTCCTCGAGGCGATCCCACAGACTCATCAAGGCCGAGCGGGTGCGCCGGTACGCGGGATCATCCGCGACCGATTCGAGTTGATAGGGGTCGACCCTGAGGTCGTACATCTCTTCGAATCCGTCCTCGTAGACCCACCAGACGTACCTGTGCGTGCGTACCCCGTCGAACATCGGCAGCTGAGCCCCGGAGGCGGATTTCTGCGGGCCGCTGGACAGCAGTAGCGGACGACTGCGCAGGCGCTCGCCATCGATCAGGGTGCCGACAAGTGATTTCCCGTCGACGCGGCGGGTCGGCTTCACCCCGGCGAGTTCGAGGACGGTCGGGGCGATGTCGATTTCGAATGTCGCCTTCTTCACAATCGTGTTTCGCTCGATGCCCGGGCCGCGGATCAACGCGGGGATACGCAGGGCCGGTTCATAGGGGAAGTACTTGCCGTAACTGATCGCATGCTGGCCGAGCAGATATCCGTTATCTCCCATGAACACGATGTAGGTGTTGTTCAACTGTCCGGTGACCCTCAGCCGCTTGATCATCCGCTTTACGCCCTCGTCGACGGCGAGAAGGGACAGCTTGCGACTGCGGTTGTCCGCTGCCAGCTCTTCGATCTTCTCCTCGGTCAACGGGGGGATGGCCTGGATGAAGGGGTGCTTATCGCTGCGATCGGCCTCGTTGAAGCTCGGATCCTGGGTAAGCGGGATGTCGGGGAGCAGGTCCTGGTGGCGCAGCGCAGGGCGCGGGGGGATCGACTGCACATCGATTCCCGAGCCCGCCTCCGGTTTGTCGACATCGGCCCAACTGTCCTGCCATGACCCATCGGTGAGTGGAATCGTCTCCACGTGCGGGGCCAGGTAGGCAACTTGCAAGAAGAAGGGATCGTCGCTCTCGGCAGCCCGGTTGATCACGCCGATGGCCTTGGACGTGAACACATCGGTGCCGTAGTTCGACTTGTCCTGGACGTAGAAATCGCCGTAAACCTTGCTCCCACTCGGTTCGTTCATTCGGAACCCGTACATCTGGTACGTCGACGGGTCGGATGTCCCGTACCACTCGCTCCAGCCGGATGGAGTGCGTGCGACCGGCCTGTTGTACATGCCGTAACCGTTGATGTACTTGCCGATGTGGACGGTGTGATAGCCGGCCTGCTGGAGCCAGTAGGCGGTGTGCTTCTCGCCGTTATTCCTCTCCCACGGCACGAATCCTCCTTCGGGAGGGAAGTTCGCGGAGACCTTCGTGTTGTGCGGATAGGAGCCGGTCATCATCGAGGCCCGCGAAGGACAGCACAGCGCGAACGGCGTGAGCATCTGCTCCATCGTTGCTCCTGCGTCACCAATCAGCTGGCGCACAGCGGGCATCACGTCGAGATCCTCGACCGTCATGTCATCGGTCTGCACGATGATGAAGTTCGGCCGCTCGGAGTTCGCTGGCGCAACAGGGGCTTCGACGGAGGGTGCGGCAGCAACGCTGCCCGGCAGTGTCACTGCAACAGCAGTGACGAGGGCAGTGACCATGGGAACAAATCGGCGCATGTAGCCATGTTACGGAGCGTCACTGGGCGTTACTCCACCGCGGAGGAAAACCGAAAGGGTCAAAGGGGCACCCAGTTAGCAACTGTGAGGGCGCAGGGATCACCGCTAACCTGGCCGGTGTGCGCATTGCCACCTGGAACGTGAACTCTGTGACCGCCCGACTCCCACGGCTATTGGAGTGGCTAGAGGCCGCCCAGCCCGATGTGGTCGGACTGCAGGAGTTGAAGTGCACCACGGACGATTTCCCCGTCATGCCCGTTCAGGCCCTGGGATACGAGGTGGCCGCACACGGTCAGGGTCGATGGAATGGAGTCGCCCTGCTCAGCCGGGTGGGGCTCGAGGACGTCACCCGCGATCTGCCGGAGCAGCCGGCCTTCGATGACCTTGTTGAGGCGCGCGCGATCGGGGCGACCTGCGATGGAGTGCGCGTATGGAGCGTCTACGTGCCAAATGGTCGCGAGCCCGATCATCCTCACTATTCCTACAAACTCGACTGGCTCCGGGTGATGCGTAACACGGCCATCGCAGAGATGTCAGCAGTCCCGGAGCAGCCCTTCACCATCATCGGCGACTACAACATCGCCCCGACCGACGCGGACGTCTGGGACATCTCGCTGTTCGCCGAGTCCACCCACGTCACCCCGGCCGAACGCGCCACCCTCGCCGATCTCGAAGCCACCGGGATGACCGAGGTGATGCCACGAGCGCTGAAGGGCGAGCCCTACACCTTCTGGGACTATCGAAATGGCTCGTTCTACAAAGGCTTCGGGATGCGCATCGATCTGGTCTACGGCAACGCCCGCTTCACCGAGAGGGTGCGCGATGCCTATGTCGATAGGGACGCCCGCAAGGGCAAGCAGCCCAGCGACCATGCTCCGGTTGTCGTAGACCTGAACTAACCGTCGACGCAGTTGCGATCGACTGCCGGTGGCTCATTCACGACGCTCACCGTGCAGGTGACGCCGCCGCCAGAGATCACCACGGAGCCATCGGACGACGTGATGGTGGACGACGTCGACAGATTGCTGAGGTCGGCTGACGCCGAAATCTCCGCCCAGCGCGCATCGAGCTGCTCGCTGAAGGCCGTGGTGTTGTCCTGATCGATTGAGGACTCCAACTGCAGGGAAATCTGTTCGGCGCGCAGCGCCTCTGGCGCGGGAGAGGAACCGCCAGAAGAGTCCGAGCCTGAACAACCGGCGAGGGCGACGACTGCGGCCGCGGCGAGCGCCGCCATGTGGCGGGGGGAGAGGAACGTCATGGGGGAAGGCTAGGCCATCGCGGCCCTCAGCCGGGGATCTTCGACCAGGGCAGGTGATCAGGCGCACCGTCGAGAACTCCGCCGCCGGGATCATCTCTGTCCGCGCGTACCCCATCGTTTCGGACGATGTCGAACTCCGGATAGAGCGCATCGCGGACGATCAGAGCGGAGAACCAGATCGTCGCCCCGATATGCACGAAGACGAAGAAGGCATACCACTCCGGTGTCATACCCTTCGCATCCTCGACACCGTATCCGGCGAGGAACCACCACACCGCCACGAAGTAGGCCACCTCTGCGGCCTGCCAGATCAAGAAGTCCCGCCACTTCGGTCGAGCCAGGGCGGCGAGTGGGATCAACCACAGGACGAATTGGGGCGAATAGACCTTGTTGGTGAGCAAGAACGCGGCCACGACAAGGAAGAGCATCGGGGCTAGTCGCGGCCGTCGGGGAGCGAAGAGGATGAGCAGCCCAATCCCCGCGCACAGCACCAACAGTGACCCCAGCGCGATGACGTTGAGTGAGTCGACCGGGATGTTCGGCCCGCCCCAGAGGCTCACCGCGTACCAGAGCGAGCCGAAGTCGGCGCCTCGCTCGGAGGAGTAGGTATAGAAATATGACCAGCCCTCAGTGTTCGCGATAGCGAACGGAACGTTGAGGACCAACCAGGTGATGATCGTCGCCGCAAGCAGGCGTGCGAATGCCCGCATGTGCCCGGACCGCAGGCACAGCAGGAGCAATGGCCCGAGGAACAGCACCGGATAGAACTTCGCAGCGATCGCCAGACCAAGGAACACCCCGGCCCAGGTCGGCTTCTCCCGGGCCCACAGGGCGATGGACACTGCGGCCAGACCGATCGCGAGGAGATCCCAGTTGATCGTCGCGACGAGGATCACCGAGGGGGCGAGCGCCACCATCGCGGCATCCCAGGGTCGGGCACGAACGGTGCGCGCGGTTGCGATGACCGCCATGATGAGGAAGGGCAGCAGCGCGACGACGGTGATCGTGAAGAACGCCAGACCGGTGTTGAGATCAGGGATGACCGCGTTCAGGCCCCGAGTGATCCAGGCCATGACCTGCATGAAAATGCCGATGAGCACCGGGTATTCCAATGGCTGACCATCGGGGGGTGTCTGCAGATAGGGCAGGTAGCCGTCGGCAAAGCCGCGCAACGAATACAGCGGCGGGATATCGGAGTAGCACAGATGCTCATAGCGATCCGGGCCCACCCAGCCGTTGGACATGCAGGGGTAGTCCAGCAGGAAGCCCAGCGCGTAGGCGGCGGAGGCCATGAGGATGAGGACCCGGACCGGGGTCCACCAACTACCACCCCAGCGGGCGAATCGACCGAACGGTCCGCCGATGATGGCCGAACCGCTCACGGCCACGGGGTCGGTCCGGCTCGGCACGATTCGCGACGACGCGGATTGCGACGACTCCGACCCCGACACGGCGGACACGCTACTGCGGATCGCCGATGATCTCCCCGCTCGGCACCGGTTGGGGTTCTGGGGTGACCGGATCAGGCTCGGTCACACTCGGGGTCGGCGTCGGCTCGGGAGCGGGTTCAGGAGCCGGCTCAGCGGTGGGGTCCGGAGATATCGGTTCCGCGGAAGATGTGGGTGGGTTGGGAGTTGGCGAGGTCTCCGTCGGGCTAGGCGAGGTCTCCGTCGGACTGGGGGAGGCATCGCTGGGTGCAGGCGCCGGAGCAGGAGCCGGTGCGATGAATCCCTCCGGAGGAAGCTCCGCCAATGCCGCGCTCATAAAGGCCGTGAAGATCGCCACCGGATATGAGCCCCCACCCCAGGCTGGTGCTCCACCGGCGATGCCATCGAGGGGAATCGGATTGCCTTCGGCATCCTCGCGGGCCATGACGACAGCGGTGGACAACTGCGGGGTGTAGCCGACGAACCACATGGATCGGTTCGAGTTCGACGTTCCGGTCTTTCCCGCCACCGGGCGGCCGAGGGCCTGTGCTCCTGTCGCGGTGCCCGACAGGACGACCTGCTGAAGCACCGAGGTGACCTCATCGGCAACGGCGCTGGAGACGACCTGCTGGCGTTGCGGATCGTGCTGGTACTGCAGTCCCCCATTGATCCCGTACACCGCCTTGATCGTGGTCGGCTCGACATGCTGACCCCGATTAGCCAGCGTCGCATAGGCGGAAGCCATCGAGACTCCACTCGGCGAGGCTGTGCCAAGCACGAAGGTGAGATCGAGGTTGTCCGGGGTTCCGCCGGGAGTGTCTAGCGGGAGGCCCATTCGATAGGCAGCGTCCGCGACGGCACCGACGCCCACTTCATTGGTGACCTCGACGTAGGCGGTGTTGATGCTTCGCGCGGTCGCGGTGACGAGATCGACGGTCCCGAAGGACGTGTCGCCATAGTTACGCACGGTGTAGTCGCCGATGGTGGCAGGCGACTGGCCATTCCAGGTGGAATCCAGGCCGATACCGTTCTCCAGCGCGGCCGTGAGGGCAAATGGCTTGAAGATCGAACCGCCCTGGGCAAACTCCCGGGTGGCGTTGTTGATCGGGGACGCCACGTAGTCCGGACCGCCGTACATCGCGATCACTTCACCCGTGCTCGGGTTCACCGCCGCAAGCCCGATCCGAAGACCTTCGGTGCCTTCGGTGGGTCCGACAGTGGCGACTGCATCACTCGCCGCGCGCTGGGCATTCGCGTCGAAGGTGGTGATGATTCGCAAGCCACCGCTATTGATCTCATTCTCGGTGTATCCGAGGGCCCGCAGATCCGCGGTGACGGCCTCGAGGAGATAGCCGACCTGGCCGCCGAGTCGATTCGAGGTACGCGGCGGGATGGTGTCAGGGAACGTCGCCGCAGCACGTTCGCTCGGTGTGATCCAACCCTGTTCGAGCATCCCGTCGAGCACGTACTTCCAGCGACCCTTCGCACCCTTCTTGTCCACTGCGGGATCCAAGATGCTCGGTGCTTTGATCACCGCCGCGAGCAGCGCGCCCTGGTTGTAGTCGAGATTGCTCACGGAGGTTCCGAAGTAGGCCAGCGATGCAGCCTCGATTCCATAACTCCCGCGGCCGAAATAGATCGTGTTCAGGTATTCGTTGAGGATGTCCTCTTTCGAGGTGATGGTTTCCAGTTTCACCGAGAGGACGAGTTCCCGCGCCTTGCGCAGCCACGATCGCTCAGAAGTGAGGTAGGCGTTCTTCGCGTACTGCTGCGTGATCGTCGAGGCACCCTGGACGTCACCCCCGGTGACGTTGTTCCACATCGCGCGACCGACACCGACGGGTGACACCCCGCCGTGCTCGTAGAAGTCCCGATCCTCAGCGGCGAGGACGGCGCGCTGCACATCGAGGGGAATGTTCTCCAGCGCCACGCTGCGGCGAGTGGAGTCACCCAGGCGGCCGAGTTCGGTGATGCCATCGGCGTAATAGACGACCGTCGCCTCGCTCGCCGCCACCTCATTCGCATCAGGCAGGGGAGTGAGGGCGACCGCGAGCGCGAAGCCTCCGATGGCGAGCAGCGCGAGCACGAAGCCGGTGGCGAAGAGTCGCCTTCCCCAGCGTCGTTTCGGGCGCTGTGCGCGCTTCGCCATCACATCCTCCATCATCACCCGGGCGTTCTCGAGCCTTCGGGATCGCCACGCCTTAGGACGCAAGCGCCCGCGGGGACGGTTCCAGAGTCGATACGGTCTGGGACGTGACGACCACGACCCCTCAGTCAGATCAGCAGCCGAATCCCCCAGGAGGCGGTGGCGCTGCCGTCGAGAAGCACCCGTGGTGGGCGCTCATCGCGCTGCTGCTCGGAGTCTCCCTCATCGTGCTCGAGGGAAGCATCGTCAATGTTTTGATTCCCACGATCGTCAACGACTTGCAGATCGGCCGCACCGATGTGCTGTGGATCACGTCGATTTATTCGCTGATCTTCGCTGCCCTGCTCATCACCTTCGGTGTTCTGTCCGATCGCATCGGCCGTCGACGCATGTTCATGCTCGGTACAGCAATTTTCATCGCCTTTAATCTGCTCGCGGGAGCGGCGGGCAGCGCAGAGATGCTCATCATCGCTCGCGCGGGCGAGGCAGTCGGTGGCGCAATGATGCTGCCGACCTCGATGGCGATCATCAACGTCAACTTCCGCGGACCGATGCGTGCCGCTGCCTTCGGCCTGTGGGGTGCGGTCTTCGGTGGAATGGCGGCGTTTGGTCCGCTGCTCGGCGGCTGGCTCACCGATGTTGCCTCCTGGCGGTGGGCCTTCTACATCAACATCCCGCTCGGACTGATCAGCCTCGTCATGGTCCGCATCTTCATCACGGAGTCGAAGGGAACCGAGCGCAAGAGCCTCGACTACGGCGGTGTGCTGCTGTCGTCGATTGGTCTCGCCCTCGTCGTCTTCGGCCTCATCGAGGGACAGCAGCTCGGCTGGTGGACGATGATCACGACCTGGGATCTGGGGCCCATCTCTTTGCAACCCGGGGATCTGTCACCCGTGCCGGTCGCGATCGCACTCGGTGTGCTGCTGCTCGCGCTGTTCATCCTCAGCCAATCCGTGCGGGCGAAAGCCGGCAAGTCTGTGCTCATGGATCTGTCGCTGTTCCGGATCCGCCGCTATGGCTTCGGCAACATCGTGGCAACGCTAGTCAGCCTCGGTGAGTTCGGCGTCCTGTTCGCGATGCCCCTGTGGTTGCAGTCAGTTCACGGATTCTCCGCTCTCCAAACAGGTGCACTCCTCGCCGTCCTCGGTGGTGGAGTGGTGCTCGCCGGTGGTGCGGCGCGCCATGTCTCGGCGATGATCGGTTCGACCAGACTCGTGCGTCTCGGCATGGTGCTGGAGATCATCGGCATCACCGGGGTCGCGCTCATGCTCAGCGCCGAGAACTCCCCGTGGTGGTTGTCGATTCCCTTTGTCATCTACGGCATCGGCGTGGGATTCGACACCGCCCAGTTGACCAATGTGATCCTTGAGGACGTGCCGCCCGCACGTTCCGGTGGCGCCTCATCAGTGACCTCAACCTTGCGCCAGGTCGGCTCCACGCTCGGCTCCGCCGTACTCGGCACCGTTCTCTTTGTGTCACTCGGACTCGCGCTCGCCAATGACCTCGAAGTGAATCAACCTCAACTCAGCGAAGACCAACGCACCCAGATCGTCGATCAGGTCGTCGACTCCTCGGGCGAGGCGATCATTCCGTTGGAGCAGCAGGAGGGAATGCAACAGATCGCGGAGGAGGCCAAGCAGTCCTACACCCGCGCGGTGAAGATCATGGCTGGTGTTGCCGGCGGCGCCATGCTCGTCGGGCTGATCGCCTCCTTCGGACTTCCCCCCGATCAGCCCAGGGATCGCTCAGGTGGTCAGTCGAGTAAGTCCCGTGGACGCGCCGGAGCGCGTCGCGGGACCCCGTCTCCGAGCGAATAGCTCGTCACCAGGTGGTTCCAGCGGCATCGCTGGCACACCTCGACGACATAGACCCGGAATTCACCGGCGGAGCGGGCGAGGTCATCAAGGCGGAGTGGATCGACGGCCGACCCCGACACGTGTCCGAGTTGATCCCCGAAGACGTAGGTGACATGAACGAGGGGATCGGCGTTGCGCCGACAGATCGGGCAGGCGTCCGGTGTGGTGACTCCGTGGAATCGCGCCGCCTTGAGTAGGTAGGGGTCCGCATCGCAGGCATCGAGGCCATTGAAGGCCTGCCCCCCGGTGAGGGCGGTGAGCAGGGCCCGGCGTTGCAGCGCGTAGTCGATGACCCGGCGTGGGGCGGTGGGGTCATCCACTGGCTCCGCCGGCTCGATCACCGGCTTGCGGGGTCGCGTACCCGGCTCCTCGCCGTGGACACGGATGCCCCGGGGGACCGTGGGGCGCAGTTCGACCATTCCCCCACGGTACGGGCGCCCTCGACGGAGGGGCGAGTTGCACAGCCTCCAACCCCCCGCTACTCTCAATTCGACATATCTATTCGATATATCACAATCATGTAATTTTCTGGAGGTGGAGCATGCGCAAGCGCAGCGACGTGCTCGAATTCTCCATCCTGGGGCTCCTCCACGATGCCCCCCTCCACGGCTACGAACTGCGCAAGCGCCTCACCGGCGTCCTCGGCCCCTTCCGGGCCATCTCCTACGGCTCGCTCTACCCGGCACTGAAGGATCTCCTGGCACGGGGCCTCATCACCGAGGCCGCCCCCGGTGAACAGCCGCCGCTGGCCTCCCGGCGCGCCCGCATCGTCTACGAGCTCACCGCCGAGGGCAAGGAGCGCTTCGAGGAGTTCGTCGCCGCGCCCGGCCCCGAGGCCTGGGAGGACGAGCCTTTCGCCGCCCACCTGGCTTTCTTCGGCCGGACCCCCGCCGAGGTGCGGATGCGCATCCTCGAAGGTCGTCGCTCCCGACTCGAAGAGCGTTTGAGCACCCTGCGCGAATCATTCTCCCGCGCCGGGCAGCGACTAGATGACTACACCGAGCGACTGCATGAGCACGGCCTCGACAGCGTCGAGCGCGAGGTGCGCTGGCTCGGTGAACTGATCGACAACGAATCACAGCAGACACGTACCGCTTCTACAACACACACACATCAATCGGCCAACGAGCACGATCGCACGTAAAAAGAGGGAAGGAACGATCATCATGGGAACAGTTCGAGTCGCCGTCGTCGGCGTCGGAAACTGCGCAGCATCGCTCGTCCAGGGCGTTCAGTACTACCGGGACACCCCGGCTGACGCCCGCGTTCCGGGCCTCATGCACGTGCAATTCGGTGACTATCACGTGAGTGACGTCGAGTTCGTCGCCGCTTTCGACGTCGATGCGAAGAAGGTCGGTCAGGACCTCTCCGAGGCGATCGTGGCCAGCGAGAACAACACGATCAAGATCTGTGACGTGCCCCCCACCGGCATCACCGTGCAGCGCGGCGTCACTCTTGACGGTCTGGGCAAGTACTACCGCGAGACGATCACAGAATCTGATGCCGAGCCCGTTGACGTGATTGCGGCGCTGAAGGAAGCCAAGGCCGAAGTTCTGGTCTGCTACCTCCCCGTCGGCTCCGAGGACGCCGCCCGCTTCTACGCGCAGTGTGCGATCGATGCCGGATGTGCGTTCGTCAACGCCCTGCCCGTCTTTATCGCCGGAACCCCGGAATGGGCCCAGAAGTTCGTCGATGCCGGGCTCCCCATCGTTGGCGATGACATCAAGTCCCAGGTCGGCGCGACCATCACGCACCGTGTCCTCACGAAGTTGTTCGAGGATCGCGGCGTGGAAGTGCAG
>JBDQGZ010000014.1:0-20502 GCA_040265115.1 Candidatus Nanopelagicales bacterium | reverse complement strand
GGGTCGACGTGTCGTCGGGTCGTCACGGACCCCATCCTTCCGCGCCCCTGAAGACGGTGCGGACCCACCCACTATCCTCGACAGATGCGCCTGCTGCTGTTGACCCAGGCCACGGAGCCCTCGACCGAGGTGCTCCCCGCTCTCGGGCTGCTGACCCACCAGGTCCGAGTGCTGCCCGCGCAGGCGACCGCCCTCATCGACAGTCCCGATGCCGACGCCGTCCTCGTCGATGGGCGCCGCGAACTCCCACAGGTCCGCAGCCTCACGCGCCTGATGCGTCAGACCGGGGTGGATATCCCCGTGATCGTGGTGCTCACCGAAGGCGGAGCGGCGGCCCTTCAGCATGACTGGGGGGTCGACGATTTCGTCCTGGATACCTCCGGGCCGGCCGAGGTCGAGGCCCGGCTGCGCGTCAACATCGCCCGACTGGGGGCGAGCCTCGACTCCGCTCCCAGCACGCCGTCGGAGATCCGCAGTGGGGATCTCACCATCGACGAGGCGGGTTACAGCTCTCGCATCCGTGGACGCGCCCTCGATCTCACCTACAAGGAGTTCGAGTTGCTGCGCTTCCTCGCCCAGCATCCCGGCCGAGTCTTCACCCGACCGCAGTTGCTGTCGGAGGTCTGGGGCTATGACTACTTCGGCGGAACACGCACCGTCGACGTCCACGTGCGACGATTGCGAGCCAAACTCGGCCCCGAGCATGAGGCCCTCATCGGCACGGTCCGCAATGTCGGCTATCGATTCGTTCCTGCCCGCCCCGATGATGCGACCGTCGCCACACTGGAGGACCAGACGGTCGCCGAGCACGTCGACCACTCCTGATCGTCGTGACCGAACTCCGGGTCGATGCGCGCTTGACCTACGACGAGGCTGCCGAGGTACTCACCCTCGTCGACACGGCCGCCCGTCACGACGGTGTCATGCCGCTGTCCGAACACGTGCTCTTGCACCTTCGACATGGCGGCGATGAGCACGACCTGCACCTGCGCTCGATCAACGGTGACCGATTGATCGGCTATGCACACCTCGACACCACCGACAGCGTCGAGGGATCCTCCGCTGAACTCGTCGTCGATCCCGTCCATCGCCGGCACGGAGTCGGCCAGGACCTCGTCCAGCGGCTCATCGAACTCTCCCCGGACGGACGGCTGCGGCTGTGGGCCCACGGCGGTCGCACTGACGCCGGCCATCTCGCCCATTCGCTCGGGTTCACTCAGGCTCGCGTGCTGTGGCAGATGCGCCGCTCACTCCTGACCAATCTCCCTGCTCCCGCCTGGCCAGAAGGCATCTCCGTGCGCGGCTTCCGCCCCGATGTCGATGACGAGGCCTGGATCGAGGTGAACGCTGCGGCCTTCGCCGACCTCCCCGACCAGGGAGGGTTGACCCTCAATGATCTGCGACAGCGGATGAATGAGGACTGGTTCGACGCCGATGGATTCCTCATCGCCGAATCCACGACAGGCGAGATCGCCGGATTCCACTGGACGAAGGTCCACGGCCGGGACTCGCACGGCCACGAGCCGATCGGGGAGGTCTACGTCATCGGTGTTGCCCCCGAGTGGCGCGGCACCGGACTGGGCCGAGCCCTCGTGCTCGCCGGCTTGGCCCACCTCCGGCAGGCCGGGCTGGTCCAGGCCATGCTGTTCGTCGATGAGGCCAACACCACCGCGATCGGCCTCTACGAGTCGCTGGGCTTCACCCGATGGGATGCGGACACCCTTTATCGACGGTGACACCCTGTATCGAAGGTGAACATCAGCCGACCGTGGACCAAAGGCCCATCCAGGGCACCTCGGCCTGTGAGAACCTAGGGGCATGACCCCGCTCGACGGCCCTCAGGCAGACCTGCCCGAGGGGCAGGTGGTCGCCGACACCGCTGCCGCAGCCGCCACCGAGGCGGCCCAGGGGCCCCTCCCTGCCGATCGATTCCTCGACCGGGAACTGTCCTGGCTGGCATTCAACCAGCGCGTCCTCGAACTCACCGAGGATCCGCACCTGCCGATCCTCGATCGGGCGAAGTTCCTCGCGATCTTCGCCAGCAATCTCGACGAGTTCTTCATGGTCCGCGTCGCCGGACTGAAGCGCCGCATCGCCACCGGCATCGCGGTTCGGGCGGCAAGCGGACTCACCCCGCGCGAAGTCCTCGAGGCAATCTGGGCGCGCGCTCACGAACTGCAGGTGCGCCACGCCGAGATCTTCCGCGATGAAGTGCGGCCCGCGCTCGCCGAGGCCGGGGTCCACATCGTGAATTGGGACGACCTTTCCGCAGCGGAGAAGGCCTCGATGGATTCCTTCTTCGACGACCGGGTGTTCCCCGTGCTCACTCCCTTGGCCGTCGACCCTTCGCATCCCTTTCCCTACATCAGCGGACTTTCTCTCAATCTCGCCGTCGTCGTGCGAAACCCGACCACGTCTGCCGAGTTGTTCGCGCGCGTCAAGGTTCCCCCGCTTCTCCCTCGCTTTGTGCCCGTCTCCGACGACAGGTTCGTTCCGCTCGAGGACGTCATCGCCGCGCACCTGCATGAGTTGTTCCCCGGAATGGAAGTCATCCAGCACCACATGTTCCGGGTGACCCGCAACGAGGACGTCGAGGTCGAGGAGGACGATGCGGAGAACCTGCTGAAGGCCCTGGAGCGCGAGCTGCTGCGGCGTCGCTTCGGGCCGGCCGTGCGGCTCGAGGTCGAGGAGTCCATCGACCCCCACGTCCTGGAATTGCTCATCGAGGAGCTTGGCGTGACCCAGCAGGAGGTCTTCCGCCTCCCCGGCCCGCTCGACCTCACCGGGCTATGGACGATCTACAGCGTCGATCGAGATGATCTGCGGCAACCGAAGTTCGTCCCGAAGACTAGCCGCGAACTGTCCGAGGTCGAGACGGCCTCCGCCCCCGATGTGCTCGGCGTGATGCGCGAGCGCGATGTGCTCGTTCACCACCCTTATGACTCCTTCTCCACCAGCGTGCAACTCTTCCTCGAGCAGGCCGCGAAGGATCCGCACGTGCTGGCGATCAAGCAGACGCTCTACCGCACCAGCGGAGACTCCCCGATCGTCGACGCCCTCATCAGCGCCGCCCGCGCCGGCAAGCAGGTCCTCGCCCTGGTCGAGATCAAGGCGCGCTTCGATGAACAGAACAACATCGAGTGGGCGCGCAAACTCGAGGAATCCGGCGTGCACGTCGTCTACGGCCTCGTGGGACTGAAAACCCACAGCAAGTTGTCACTCGTGGTTCGCGATGATGGAGATCAGCTGCGCCGCTACTGCCACATCGGCACAGGTAACTACCACCCCAAGACGGCGCGCCTGTACGAAGACTTCGGGCTGTTCACCTGCGACCCCCAGGTCGGCGATGACGTCCTCGACCTGTTCAACGTGCTGTCGGGCTATTCGATGAACACCGAGTACCACCGCCTGATGGTCGCGCCCCATTCGATCCGAAGCGGTCTCGTCGAACGCATCGATCGGGAGATCGAGCACCACCGAGCGGGGCGACCGGCCCGCATCCGCTTCAAGTGCAACTCGATCGTCGACGAGCAGATCATCGATGCGCTCTATCGGGCGTCCCAGGCAGGTGTGCCTGTGCGCGTGTGGGTCCGCGGTATCTGCGCGATCAAGCCGGGCGTGGCAGGCCTCAGCGACAACATCGAGGTGATCTCCATCCTCGGTCGCTTCCTCGAACATTCCCGGGCCTTCGAATTCGCCAATGGAGGAGACCCGGAGATCTGGATCGGCTCTGCCGACATCATGCACCGCAATCTCGATCGCCGCGTCGAGTCACTGGTCAGCCTCAAGGCCCCCGATCACATCGCTGAGATTGATGCCCTCATCACCCTCGGTTTCGAGCCCGACACCGCCAAGTGGGTATTGCAGTCCGACGGAACCTGGCTGCGCCGAACACACGATGTTGAAGGCGAGCCGCTCCGCGACATCCAGGAGACCCTCATCGAAGTTCGCCGCACCCGCGGCCGACTCGCCTGATCGGCCGACCTCGACGTGCCCCCCACCACCCATCGAGAGGTCGAGCGCAAGTTGCGGGTCCACGCACTTTTTCGGCTCCCGCCTCTGTCGGGCATCACCTGGGGAGCAGCCAGTGTCGACATCGGTCAGCCGTTCACGATGCGCAATGTCTACTACGACACCGCCGATCTTCGACTGTTCCGCTGGGGGGTCACCCTGCGACGCCGCGAGGGTGGTTCTGATGCGGGCTGGCATATCAAGCTCCCCGTCGATGGCGCCGATGCCGGCACCCGCGATGAGCTCCGCCTTCCCCCCACCGACGGGGTGGAGGCGCCCGCCGAGTTGCTCGATGTCGTCACGGCCCTCGTGCGTGAGGCGCCCCTGGCCCCGGTCGTGACACTGCGCACCGAACGCACGCCGATCAATCTGCTCGATGCCCAGGGACGCGCCACCGCCGAGCTCGTCGACGACACGGTGGCGGTCCTCGACGGCGAACGCACTGCTGCGATTTTCCGCGAGATCGAAGTCGAAGGCATTCCGGGTCCGGACGGGGAGATCGACGAATCGGTCCTCGACGATGTGGTCCAGGCCCTCGTCGATCATGGAGCGGTTCCCGGCACGATGAGCAAGGCAGCCGCAGCCCTCGGGCCTCGCACCAGTGCGCCGCCCGATGTGCCTGAGATGCGCTGGCCGAATCCGAAGGACCCTGCGGGCGAGGCGGTCCGGGCGTTCCTGGCCACCCATGTCCGTGCCTTCCTCCTGCAGGATGTGCGGCTGCGCCGTGATCTGCCCGATTCCGTGCATCAGGTGCGGGTTGCTGCGCGCCGGCTGCGCAGTGGGCTGCGGGTGTTTCGACCGCTACTCGAAGCGGAGTGGGCGGACAATCTGCGGGTCGAACTTGCCTGGGCTGCGACATCCCTCGGTGAAGCACGCGATGCCGAGGTGTTGCAGGCTCGCCTCGATGCTCACGCCGGCTTGCTCGATGCCGGTCAAGCATCAGCGGTTCGGTCCTTGATCGATCCCGCCCTCGCCCAGCGGCGACGTGACGCCGAGGTCGCCGCGCGCGCCGCTATGTCGACCCCGCGTTACCGCGCCCTCCTGGTGTCCCTGGTCGCGGCTGTGAACGATCCTCATCTGACCGACGCGGCCCGCGCCTCATGCGAAGACGCACTTCCCCCGCTCGTGGCGGCCGCGTGGAAGCGACTGAAGAAGGATGTCACGGATTTGCGCGCCGAGTCCGAGGCCACACCCTGGCATGAGACCCGGATCACAGCGAAGAAGGCCCGCTACGCGGTCGAGGCCGTTGCGCCGGTGTTCGGCAAGCGCGTCGAGGCCTGGGTTGATGAACTCAAGGAGGTCACCGAGACCCTCGGCAACCACCAGGACGCCTACGTCGCCCAGGTCGCCCTGCGTGAATTCGCCGCGAGCGCAGATGGCCCCACCGGATATGCCCTCGGCCTCCTCCACGGCGTCGAGGTCGAGGCCGAGTTCGCGGACCGGGCAGTCTTCCTCGATCGAGCCTGGCCCCGGGCCACCAGGGCCGCGCGTCGATCGGGCATGCTCTGACATCACCATGGCCGCTCACGACGACTCCGATGACCCCGTCCGGGCGGCAGGGGTCGTGCTGTTCCGCGAGGGAACGCGCGGCACCGAGACCCTTCTTATCCATCGACCGCTACGGGCGGACTGGTCGCTGCCGAAGGGCAAGGTCGATCCGGGCGAGCACCACCTCACCGCGGCCGTCCGCGAGTGCGATGAGGAGACCGGTCTCGTCCCGCGCCTCGGGGTGCCCCTGCCGCGTCAGTTCTATCGGGCGATGGGCCGGGACAAGACGGTCGACTACTGGCGCGCGGAGGTCGCCAGCGATGAGGGATTCGCCCCCGATGACGAGGTCGACCAGGTGCGTTGGGTCGGCATTGATGATGCGGTGAGCCTGCTCACCTATCCCCGCGATGCCGATCTGGTGCGCCTCGCCGCCGAACTCCCCACTACAAGTCCACTGATCCTGCTCCGGCACACCCAGGCCCTGAAGCGCTCGGACTTCAAGGGCACCGATGACTCCCAGCGCCCACTCTCGGGCAAGGGCCGCTCACAGGCGAAGGCGATCGTGCCGTTGATCTCCGCCTACGGCATCGAGCAGGTCCACTCCTCCGATGCGGTGCGGTGCTCGGAGACCGTGCGCCGATACGCCAAGAGCATCGGAGCCCCGATCCAGGCTGAACCGACCATGAGCGAGACCGGTCATGCCGATCACCCCAAGCGGGCAGCAAAGCGAATGCAGGCTCTGCTCGCCGATCCCGCTCCCCTTCTGCTGTGCTCCCATCGGCCGGTCCTGCCCACCCTGGTCGAGACCATCGCCGGACTGCGCTGGAATGGCAACGGGGACCTCGACGAGAAGTTGCCCCCGGGCGGCTTCCTGGTCATCCATCGCCACTTCGACGGCGAGGAATTGCCCCGCATCATCGCGGTCGAGCGCCACACCCCCTGAGCCCCGGCTCGCAGGCCTGCGAATTGGGCATGAGTTCACCTGCTGTTCACCTTCGACCTGCCGTGGCTTCACCGGCGTTCCCTAGCGTCAGCGTTGTCAGACATCGACTCACTAGGAGGTCAAGGGTGAAGCTCACCCGCACTGCCGCCCTCGCGGCCACCGCGCTCACCGGCGCACTCGTTCTTGCCGCTTGCGGCGGCTCCTCGGACGGCGGAGACACCGCCAGCCCGACCGCTGCCCCATCCGGCGACTGCGTCGATGGCGAGATCAAGGCCGCCGGCTCCAGCGCCCAGGCCAATGCCGTGACCGTATGGATCAACAACTACCAAACTGCCTGCCCCGGTGCGACCATCGATTACCAGCCCGTCGGCTCCGGCGCGGGCGTCGAGCAGTTCATCGCCGCCCAGACATCCTTCGCCGGCACCGACTCTGCCGTGACCGAGGAAGACCTCGCGGCCGCCAATGACCGCTGCTCCGGCGGACCGGCCATCAACATCCCGCTCCTCGGTGGTGCCATCGCCATCAACTACAACGTCGAGGGCCTCGACACGCTCATCCTCACCCCCGATGTGATCGCGGGCATCTTCGCCAGCGAGATCACGAAGTGGAATGACCCGGCGATCGCCGCCAGCAATCCCGGCGCCGCCCTGCCTGATGCCTCCATCGCGCAGTTCCACCGCTCAGATTCCTCCGGCACCACCGATAACTTCACCAAGTTCCTCGCCGCGACCGCCCCGAACGTGTGGACCTTCGGCACAGGCAAGGACTGGCTGGCTCCTGGCGGGCAGGGCGCCAAGGGTTCCGACCAGGTCGCCGCATCGGTGGAGCAGACCCCCAACTCGATCGGGTATTTCGAACTCAGCTACATCCTCGAGGCCCAGAACTCCCGCGGTGCCCTCGTCGACAACGGAGCCGGCCCCGTCGAGCCGACCAGCGCGAACGCCTCCAATGCGCTGACCCTCGCCCAGCAGGTCGGAACCGGCGATGACCTCGCCCTGCAGTTGGACTACTCCGTGGCCGCGGCGGACGCCTACCCCATCGTCCTGGTGACCTACGAGACGGTCTGCCAGGCCGGCCTCGCCGCTGATCAGAACCCGGCGCTGGTGAAGAGCTTCCTCACCTACGCCGCCTCCGATGCGGGCCAGGGCCTGCTCACTGATGAGGGCTACGTCCCCATCAGTGGTGACCTGCTGAACAAGGTGCGTGCTGCCATCGACGCGATGGCTTCCTGAGTTCGAACCCCGCATCACCGGGATGATCGATAACCGGGTGGGCCGACAGCCCGCAGACACTAGTCTGGGCTGACAGCCCACCCGGTTCGATCATTCTCACCCGAAACCCCACGACCCACGAGGGACTCATGGCGACCACCACACAGCCCCCCACCGAGGAGAAGCCCAGCGACGGCATCGCCGGCGCATCGGTGCGACCCGGAGATCGGACCTTCCTCGGCCTGTCCACCGGGTCGGGCATCTTCGTCCTGGTCATCATGGCCGGCATCGCCGCCTTCCTGGTCTGGCAGGCGATCCCCTCTCTCACCGCCGACTCGGTCAACCCCCTCACCGAGCAATCCTGGTTGCCTGACGCCGATCCGCCGGTGTTCGGCTTCGCGGTGCTGTTCTTCGGCACTATCTGGACCTCGATCATCGCGATGCTGCTCGCCGTCCCCGTCGGCTACGGCATCGCGCTCTTCATCGCCTACTACGCGCCTCGACGGGTCGCCTCGGGTCTGGGTTTCCTGGTGGACCTGCTCGCCGCAGTCCCCTCGATCATCTTCGGCCTCTGGGGGCTGTACTACTTCATGCCCTATGTGGTTCCTGCCGCGGAATGGCTGAGCCAGTACCTCGGCTGGATCCCGATCTTCGCCAACGAACCCGAGATCTGGACCAAGTCCCTGCTCATGGCCGGCCTGGTGCTGGCGATCATGATCCTGCCGACCGTCTCGGCGATCTCGCGAGAAGTCTTCATCCAGGTCCCGCGCATGCACGTCGAGGCGGCTCTCGCGCTCGGTGCCACGCGCTGGGAGATGATCCGGATGGCGGTCTTCCCCTTCTCCCGCCCCGGGATGATCTCCGCGGCGATGCTCGGCCTCGGTCGTGCCCTCGGTGAAACGATCGCCGTCGCCCTACTGCTCTCGGCGGTCTTCGAGATCAACTGGGCGATCACCGAGCCCGGCGGCAACTCCTTCGCCGCGAACATCGCCCTGAAGTGGGGTGAGGCCGGCGAGGTCGGCCGCAGCGCCCTGATCGCCTCCGGTCTCGTGCTGTTCTTCATCACCCTCGCGGTGAACATGGCAGCGCGCTGGGTCATCGCCCGGCGCAAGGAATTCTCGGGGGCCAACTCATGAGCGAGACGACAATGAACCCGCCCACCGCGGCTGATACCGATCCGCCGATGAATCCACCCGGCGGCACGCCCCCCACCCCGTCGAACTCCGATCCGCTCAAGTTGACCGGCCGTCGCCTGCCGCGCTGGGTTCCCTGGCTCGTGGGTCTCGGTGCACTGGGTCTCGGCCTGCTCGTCCAGGCCACCGGGATCACCGCGATCGGTCTCGCCCCCGGGATCATCGCCGGCCTGGCGTTTCTCATCGCCATCACGGTCATCTCCCTGGCCTTCGAGGGGCGCCGGCACGCCGTCGACCGCCTCGCGACGACGCTCGTCTACACCGCCTTCATCCTCGCCCTTGCTCCACTGCTATGGATCCTGGTGACTGTCACCATCAAGGGCTTGTCGGTGATGTCGCCGGAGTTCCTCACCGGCACGATGCGCAACGTCAACCCACGCGACGCGGGTGGTGGACTGCTCCACGCCTTCCTCGGCACCCTTGAGCAGGTTGGCATCGCCGCTCTCATCGCCGTCCCGATCGGCGTCCTCGCCGCGATCTATCTCGTCGAGTTCGGTAAGGGGAAGTTGTCCTATTGGATCAGCTTCTTCGTCGATGTCATGACGGGCATCCCGTCGATCGTCGCCGGTCTGTTCATCTACACCGCGCTGATCCTCACCGGTGTGCTCGAGCAGTCCGGCCTCGCCGCAGCGCTCGCCCTGACCATCCTCATGCTGCCCGTCATCATCCGGACCACGGAGGAGATGCTGCGGATCGTGCCGAATGAGTTGCGCGAAGGCGCACTCGCTCTCGGTGTGCCGAAGTGGAAGGTCATCCTGCGCGTCGTGATCCCGACCGCAATCTCGGGCATCATCACTGGCGTCATGCTCGCCGTCGCGCGCGTCGCCGGCGAGACCGCGCCCCTGCTGCTCACCACCTTCCTCGCACAGGACATCAACCTGAACCCGGCGAGCGGCTCCCAAGCTTCGCTGCCGACGTTCATCTGGGATCAGATCAGCCGGGGGACGAACGCGGCCGTCGATCGGGCCTGGGGCGGCGCGCTCGCGCTCATTCTGTTCGTGCTCGTGCTCTACGCCGGTGCCCGACTCATCGCCAAGTACTTCTCGCCAAAGGTCAACTGACACCACTTGACGGCCCACATCAAGGAGCATCCGTGAGCAAGCAGATCGACATCAAGGACCTCGATATCTACTACGGCGACTTCCTCGCCGTCGAGGGTGTCAACTTGTCCGTCAAGGCGAACTCGGTCATGTCCTTCATCGGGCCCTCCGGCTGCGGCAAGTCCACCGTGCTGCGCAGTATCAACCGCATGCACGAGGTGATCCCCGGCGCGTACACCACCGGTGAGATCCTGCTCGACGGTGAGGACATCTACGGCCCCAATGTGGATCCGGTGCTCGTACGCCGCACCATCGGCATGGTTTTCCAGCGCCCCAACCCCTTCCCCACAATGTCGATCTACGAGAACGTCATCGCCGGGCTGAAGTTGGAAAAGGACAAGAAGCGCAAGCAGTCGATGGACGACGTCGTGGAGGAATCCCTCCGCGGTGCGAACCTCTGGGAGGAAGTCAAGGACCGGCTCAACAAACCTGGCGCCGGACTCTCCGGTGGGCAGCAGCAGCGGCTGTGCATCGCTCGGGCAATCGCCGTCGAACCGCAGGTGCTCCTCATGGACGAGCCGTGCTCGGCCCTCGACCCGATCTCGACCCTCGCCATCGAGGATCTGATCCGGGAACTGAAGGATCGCTACACGATCATCATCGTGACCCACAACATGCAGCAGGCCTCACGCGTGTCGGACAACACCGCGTTCTTCAACCTCGCCGGCATCGGCCAGCCCGGTCACCTCATCGAGACCGGCCCGACTCAAGAGATCTTCACCCGCCCAACGAATCAGCAGACTGAGGACTACGTCTCCGGTCGCTTCGGCTAAACCAGCTCGTAGCCGGCTTCATCGACGGCCTCCCGGACAGCACTCTCGTCCAGGGGGCCGTTGCTTGTGACCGTGACGGCTCCAGATTCCAGGTCGACATCGACTGACTGCACGCCCGGCAGGATGACCAACTCGGTCGTCACCGCCCGCACGCAGTGTTCACAGGTCATCCCCTCCACCGAGTAGGTGGTCGTGACGATGTCGCTCATGCCTGCTGCCCCTCGACGTAGTCCTTGAGCCGGCACAGGGTCGCGTCGATCGCCTTCGCGTTCATCGCATCGGCACGAAGCACCTTCAGGGTCAACTTCGTCCTTGCTGTCGTACCATCGAAGGTCTCCGTCACCCGGGTGCTCCCACCCTCGAGTGACTCGAGTTCGTAGCGCCAGC
Source organism: Candidatus Nanopelagicales bacterium (assembly GCA_040265115.1). Classification (GTDB taxonomy): domain Bacteria; phylum Actinomycetota; class Actinomycetes; order S36-B12; family S36-B12; genus M55B157. The sequence continues at coordinate 9,396 of JBDQGZ010000014.1, read as the reverse complement.
GATGGCCACCAATATGCGCCCAGGCAATGCGGCGGTTCTCCTCGAACTCCTTCACCGTGTTGGACATGCGGTAGGGCACCGTGATCTTCATGTCCATCTGGAAGGAGTCCCCAAGGCCGAGTCGCTCAGGACCCTTTACCGAACCCTTCACCGTCCCCGAGCCATCGAAGGCCGCATGCTGGCGCGGGTCAACGATCACATCGAAGATTCGCTCGGCGGGCGCATCGATCACGACTGATCTCGACACGACCCAGCGGTTTCCGGTATCGATCTTCTGCACGTCACAACTCATGCACATCAGCCTAGGTCTCCAGATCCGATTCGGCCTGAGGGGGTGTCGGTCAACGTTCACCCAGGGTTCACCTTTCTCAGACCCGCGCGGGCATCGGTGGCAATTACCCTGTCAACGGTGGAAGAGGAAGAAGTCGAGCACCGCGCCGCGCACGAGGTCACCCTCGAGTACCGCAGCCACTTCCTCGTGCCGAGTTGCTCGTGCGGCTGGGTTGGAATCGCTCGGTTGAAGGCAGCGAACGCACGCGAGGAAGCCCGCGATCACGCATTGCTGTATTCCTCATCGGATCTATCCGGGCTGATGCTTCCGGAGTTCGACGATCTCGAGGACCTCGAGGCGCTCAGCGAACTCGACGCACTCGATCCTGTTGAGCGCGACCCAGACGCCTGAACAGCGGCGCAGCACGCAACACGACGTCGGGGATCGAGCCGAATGCCCTGACCTGAGCTCCCCGCCAATGCGGGACACTCACGACCCGTCGATGTCGGCGCAGGACTCCGCTCACCACTTCTGCCACTTCGGTCGGCTCGACGAGACGGAGCCCGGTGAACGTCAACGCCACCGCGGGGTCGTCGATCACGTCGGTGATCATCGGAGTCAGCATGCCGTCGGGGCACACCACCGAGAACCTGATGCCGGTGACGCCGGCGTCACGCAGATCCCCATCGAGGCCGAGGGTGAACGACAGCACCCCGGCCTTGGTGGCGGCATAGATGGCCTCCCCTGGAACGGGCACCCACGAGGCCAGCGAACCGATATTGACGACATGCCCTTTCCCCCGACCGCCCTCGCGTTCGCGCATCACGGCGACGGCCGCTCGTGTCCCATTCATGACTCCAAGCAGGTTGACCGACACGATCCGGGCCACCAGGTCATCGCTGGCGTCAGCCGAATTCCCCTGACCAAGAATCCCGGCATTGTTGATCCAGACATCGGGCTGCACCTCGAGCGCAAGAGCACGACAGGCCTGCGCATCGGTGACATCGAGGTAACGAGGCGCCCCCTCGATATCGGTGGCAATCACGTCGTACCCCTCGGCACTCAACTGCTCGACGATCACCGCACCGAGGCCTCGACCCGCACCGGTGACGACGGCGACTCGCCCTATCCCGGCACTCACCGCTGCGCCACGATCCCCTTGCCGAGAACGACGATCCCCGCATCGCTCACCGTGTACCGCTCGCGGTCGGCGTCGATGTCCACTCCGATCTTCGCGCCCTCGGGGACGATCACGTTCTTGTCCAGGATCGCTCGCCGGACAACCGCATTGCGGCCGATGCGAACACCGGGCATGACTACCGATCCATCAACATAGGCACCGCCGGCGATCTGCACGTCGAAGCTCACCACCGAGTTGCGCACGTGCGCGCCGGACACGATCGAGCCCGCCCCGACCATCGACTCATGGGCGTTGCCACCTTCGACGAACTTTGCCGGGGGATAGGGCGGAAGATTCGTCAAGATAGGCCAGGACCTGTTGTAGAGGTTGAAGATCGGATGTACTGACACCAGATCCATGTGCGCATCGTGATAGGCATCAAGCGTGCCTACGTCGCGCCAGTAGCCGCGATCGCGGTCCGTAGTGCCGGGCACCTCATTGCGGTCGAAGTCATAGACGATTGCCTGACCGGCATCGACGAGCATCGGGATGATGTTGCCGCCCATGTCGTGCACCGAGCCCTCATCGGCCGCATCGGCCTTGAGCGCATCGACGAGCACTTCGGTGTCGAACACGTAATTGCCCATCGAGACGTAGCTGCTGCCCTCATCACCCGGAATACCCGGAGGGTCGGCGGGCTTCTCCAGGAAACTGCGAATGTGCAGCCCATCCTCCGCGGTGTCGATGATGCCGAACTGGTGGGCTAACGACCTCGGCTGCCGGATCCCGGCGACGCTCACTCCCGCACCGGCGTCGATGTGATCGGAGATCATCTGCATCGGATCCATCCGATACACGTGATCAGCGCCGAACACCACGACATAGTCGGGTGCCTCGTCATTGATCAGGTTGAGGCTTTGGAAGATCGCATCCGCGCTACCCGTGAACCACCTCGGGCCGAGGCGCTGCTGGGCCGGGACAGGGGTGACGTAGTCACCGAGCAGCGTCGGCATCCGCCAGGTCGTCGTCACGTGACGGTCGAGGGAATGCGACTTGTATTGGGTCAGCACGCAGACTCGGCGCAGGCCCGCATTGATCAGATTCGACAGCACGAAGTCGATCAATCGATAGGCGCCGCCGAAAGGAACGGCCGGCTTCGCGCGATCCGCGGTCAATGGGAGCAGCCGCTTGCCCGCCCCACCGGCAAGGACGATCGCGAGCACGCGCGGACCCGTCTGCATACCTGCCAGGGTAGTGGTCGGAGCACCCCCGCGTCAGGCCCTACAGTGAGCGCATGGAGACGGTTCGGTGAAGGTTTCGATCCTCACCCGTGAATGGCCTCCGGATGTCTACGGGGGCGCCGGAGTACATGTGGCACACCTCGTTGATTCCCTGGCAAGCCTGGTCGATGTCTCGGTCCAGTGCTTCGGTGATCCACGCCCCGATGCGCACGCGCACGCCGTGCCGAGCGATCTCGCTGGCGCGAATCCCGCACTTGCCACCCTGGGGGTCGATTTGCAGATGGTCCGCGATACCCACGACGCCGATCTGCTGCACTCCCACACCTGGTACGCCAACCTCGCCGGCCAGATCGGCGGATTGCTCCACGGCGTCCCCCATGTCCTCACCGCCCACTCCCTCGAGCCGATGCGGCCGTGGAAGGCGGAGCAACTCGGTGGCGGCTATCGCGTGTCCTCCTGGGTGGAGAAGACCGCCTATGACAATGCCCAGGCCATCATCGCCGTGAGCGAGGGGATGCGGCGCGATGTCTTGGCCTGCTATCCAGATGTCGACCCGGCTCGGGTGCACGTCGTGCACAACGGCATCGACACCCAGCGATATCGCGCGGTCGAGGGCACCGGGGCTCTCGCACGTCACGGAGTCGACCCGACGCGTCCCTTCGTCGTGTTCGTGGGACGCATCACCCGCCAGAAGGGGATCAATCATCTGCTCGCCGCGGCCGAGCGATTCGCCGACGATGCCGTCCTGGTGCTGTGTGCGAGTTCACCCGACACCCCGGAGATCGGAGTGGAGACGGAACGGGCCGTCGAGCAGCTGCGTGAATTGCGCGGGGATGATTCCGTCATCTGGATCACGGAGCAACTCGATCGGGATTCGGTCATTGAACTCCTCACCCACGCCAGCGTCTTCGCCTGTCCCTCGGTGTACGAACCCCTCGGCATCGTGAACCTCGAGGCGATGGCATGCGAGACGGCCGTTGTCGCCAGCGCGGTCGGCGGGATCCCCGAGGTCGTCGAGGACGGTGTCACCGGGCTGCTCGTGCCCTATGACCCGAGTGAACCCCGTGCCTTCGAGCATGCCTTCGCCGATGCGGTCAACGCTGTCCTCGCCGATCCCGATCGAGCACGGCGTATGGGATTGGCGGGACGGGCTCGCGCTATCGCCGACTTCGGGTGGCAGTCCATCGCCGCTCAGACGGTCAGGGTGTACGAAGCGGCCCTGTCCCAATGACCGAGCTCGCTGAGCCGCTTCCCGGAATCCCCACCGCGAAGCAACGCAACCGACTGCTGGGGTACTCGGTCTATGCCCTCGCCGCACTGCTGTTCGCCGTCAACGGCACGGTCAGCAAGTCGATCCTGCTCACCGGCATCTCCGCGGCACGCCTAACCGAACTGCGGGTGACCGCCGCGTTCCTCATCATGTTCGTGATCGTGGCCATCACTCGTCGCCATGCGTTGCGCATCCGTCGCGATGAAATCGTGTTGCTCCTCGCCTTCGGCATGCTCGGCATCGCCATGACCCAGTGGCTGTTCTTCCTCGCCCTCGAACGCCTCGCCGTCGGCATCGCACTCATCATCGAGTTCACCGCACCCATCATGGTCGCGCTGTGGTTCCGGTTCGGTCGGCGCGAGGCCGTCCGTCCCACCGTCTGGGTAGGGCTGGCCCTCGCTCTGGCTGGCCTCGTGCTCATCGCCCAGGTGTGGCAGGGCTTCTCTCTCGACGTACTCGGCGTCGCCGCCGCACTAGGCGCCGCAGCGGCACTCGCCACCTATTACATCCTCGCCGAGCATCAGGTGCACCGCCCGAATGGACGCGACACCGTGTCGCTCACCATGTGGGGTTTCGGCGCCGCCGCCCTGCTGTTCGCCATCATCCAGCCGTGGTGGTCCTTCCCGTGGGAAGACCTGAGCGGAACCGGGCAGCCGCTGGGCGCAGGCGGGCCTGATGTTCCCCTCGGGTTACTCATCGGCTGGATGGTCGTGCTCGGCACCGTCGCACCCTTCTGGCTCGTCGTCGCTTCCCTGCACCACCTCACCTCCGCCCAGGCGTCGACAGTCGGCATGATCGAACCCGTCCTCGCCTCCGTCGTCGCCTGGATCGCCTTGAGCGAGTTCCTCACCCCGGTCCAGATCATCGGGGGCCTGGTTGTCCTCGCCGGGGTCTATCTCGCGGAACGCTCGCGATAATCTGAGCCGACCATGACCGCCGCCGCGACCTCGTCCTCCACCAGCCACGGCGTCGTGCTGCGCCCCGGCCCCGACGGTCGCGTGAGTTCCACTCGCATCGGGCAGACGGTGGTCACCGATGCAGCCCGCGTCCACGATCCCGCTCTGGCCGACTGGGTCGCATCCTTGCCGAACTGGCATCGCGATTACGTGGCGGCATATCGGGCACTGCTCACCTCCGCCGCGGCCGATCCAGCGGGGGCTGGCGCCATGTCCGCCGCCGGCGCGGACTCACTCATTCGACAGTCGGGTTTCTCCAGCGCCGAGGGCCTCACCTCGATCGCCGAGGCCTTCGCCGAGCAGACCGATCCGGGTTACGACACCCTCACCGTCCGCGGCCGGGCGGCCCGCGAGCGTGATCTATCCGTCCCCTATCGCGGGCGTCGACTCTTCGGCGAGGACCTGCGTCGGCAACTGCACGCCTGGGTCGATGCGGGCATCGCGGAGCCCAGTTTCGCCGCCGCTGTCGAGCTCGTCATGGGCAACCCTGACTGGCTCGACCTCGCGGACATCGATGTCGCCGTCCTCGGAGCCGGGGCTGAGATGGGACCGACCCGATCTCTGCTGCGCTGGGGCGCGCGCGTCCACGCGGTCGACCTGCCTCGCCCTGCAGTGTGGGAGCACCTCATCACCACGACCCGCGCCACCGCCGGCACCCTCCATCTGCCGATCGAGCGAGGCACCCTCCCGGACTCGCTGCACGATGGGCAGGTCATCGATGAGGATGAGGACGCCACGCTCGCCGCTCTCGCGGGCGCTGATCTGCTCGGTCGGGCACCCCAGGTGCGTACCTGGCTGGCGCGACTGGGCCAACCCATGGTGGTCGGCAACTACACCTACGCCGATGGCCTCACCCATGTGCGGCTCTCGCTGGCTGCCGATGCGGTCATGACCGACATCGCCGAACGCTTTCCCGGCTCCACCCTGGCCTATCTGGCCACACCAACCGACGTGTTCATGGTGCCGATCGAGGCAGTCGAGGAGTCGCGGCGACGCTGGTCGTCGCGCGGCGCGGGCAAGCTCTTCCAGGCGCCGTTACGGCTGGCCCGCCAGTTCGCACCCAACTACCCCGAGGTCGTTACGATGGCCAGCGGCCGCCAGGTCGGGGTGAACGACAGCCTCGTGCCACAACAGGGGCCGAACTATGCGCTCGCGAAGCGCTTCCAGCGTTGGCGTGCCACGATGCTGCGCGATCAGGGGCATCGGGTGTCACTCAATATCGCACCGGCCACACGCACGTTGTCGGTGGTGAAGAACCGCGCGCTCGCTGCGGCCTACGCGGGGGCGGGCAGATTCGGTGTCGAGGTGTTCGAGCCGGCGACGTCGACGACTCTCATGGCCGCACTCCTCGTGCACGACCTGCGCAATCCCGATGCGCTCGCCAATCCGCGGGTGCCGCTGGATCATCCGCTCGATCTGTTCATCCAGGGGGCGAATCACGGCGGGCTATGGCGGGTCGCCTATGCCCCGCGCTCAGTGCTCGGCGTCGCGGCACTGCTCGGCATGTTCGAATCCCGCGCCTGACCTGTGCTCACACGATGTTGAGCTCCGGGCGCAACTCGCCGGTGGTGAAGCGGTGCACATCGAGCGGGGAGATGTCGACGAACGGTTCGACGCCGAGGTAGAGGTCTCGCAGGATCTCCCCCACCGCTGGGCCCTGCAGGAATCCGTGCCCGGAGAATCCGGTGGCGTAGAGGAACCGCGAGACATCGCGGGCTTCCCCGAGCAGCGCATTGTGATCCGGGGTCACCTCGTACAGCCCGGTCCAACCCGTCTGCACGCCCAGATCGAGCAGACCTGGGGCACGACGCTCGGCCAGTTCGGCGAGCCTCTCGGGAAACTGCGGGTCGCGCTCGAGGCCGAAACCCGCCGAGATCGACTTGTCGGAGAACCCGGTGAGGATGCCACGGCCCTCGCGATGCCAATACAGGCTCGTGCCGTACTCGATGGTGAATGCCATGTCGATCGGCTCCGGCATCGCCTCTGTGACGAGCAACTCCCGGCGATAGGGGGTCACTGGCAGCTCGACGTCCACATAGGCCGCGATCTGCGGCGACCACGCTCCCGCACAATCCACGACGCAACCGGTCGTCACTGTTCCAGTCGATGTCGCCACCGCGGTGATCTCACCACCGGAAGATTCGATGCCCGTGACCTCGACTCCGGTGCGCACGGTCGCGCCATGCCGACGAGCCCCGCTGGCATAGCCGAGCACCACTGATTCCGGCGCGCAGTGACCATCGCGCGGTGACCATGCCGCAGCAAGCACACCATCAGGATCCAACAGAGGTGAGAGCCGCACTGCTTCCTCGACGTCGACTATGCGCGATTCGACCCCGAGCGAGTTTTGCAACGCCACCGTCCGCTCGAAGGTCGCAACCTCCTCAGGGGTGGTGAGCACAAACAGGTAGCCGCTACGGTGCAGGTCAATTCCCTGCCCGGGGCGCTGCTCGAAGGACTCAAACAACTCCAGTGACCGCAGGCCGAGGGAGATGTTGAGTTCGTCGGAGAAGTTCGCGCGCACTCCTCCGGCGGCCCGCGATGTCGAACCCCCGGCGAGATCTCCTCGCTCGACGAGGACGACATCGACGCCAGCTTCGGCGAGGTGGAAGGCCGTCGAAGCTCCCATCACCCCGCCGCCGACGACAACGACATCGGCCCGCTCCGGCAGCGGCTTGGTCACAGACGGAAGTCCATGTCGCAGGGCAGTTCGATGAGGTCCATCTGCGCCTTCTGCAGCTTCCCGCTGAAGTCCCAGTTCATCGACTGCCAGCGGGTGAACTGATCGAGCACCCACACCCCGCTCTGGCGCGACCCGTTGCCGCTGCGACCATTGCCCCCGAACGGCAGATGCGCCTCGGCACCCGACGTCGTGTTGTTCACCGACAGCATGCCCGCAGAGATCCCCTGGCGGAACTTCCAGATCGCCTGCGGATCGGAGGAATAGATCGCACTCGACAGGCCGTAGCCGTGGCCGTTGCTCAACTCGATGGCCTCCTCGAGGGTGTCGAACACCCCGAGGCCGACTAACGGACCGAAGGTCTCGGTGTCGTACAGCGCGTCTCCCGGACGGATGCCCTCGACGATCGTCGGGTGGGCGAACCAGCCGGCATCGGGATCACCAATGAATCCGGCGCGCGGGTTCGCCGAGGTGACGCGCCCGACGCTGGTCGAGCCGTAGACGGTGTGGTGATCAGCGATCATGCCGAGATGCTTGTCGTGATTGATCAGGTACTTCTCGTCGATGAGCGGTCCGAACAGCACGTCAGCGAAGGGGTCACCGACCACAGCCTCCTGGGTCGCGGTGACGAAGCGGTCGCGGACCACCTCGTAGATGTCGCGGTGAACCCACATCGTCCCGAGCGAGGTGCACCGCTGACCCGCCGAGCCGAAGCCAGAGAACAGTGCACCCTCGATCACCAGGTCGAGGTTCGCATCAGGCATGACCACCATGGGGTTCTTGCCGCCGAGTTCCAGGCACGGGGACTGCAGGTGACGACCGGCGAGCTCGCCAAGTCGACGGCCGACATCGGTCGAACCGGTGAAGCCGAGCTTATTGACGTAGCCGGCCTGCATCGCGGCATCGAGACCTTCGAAGGTCGTCGGGCCATCAGCGACGACGACCTGCAGCACATCACGCGGAATCCCGCCGGCGTAGAACAACTCTGCCATCGCGAGCGCGATCCCCGCGGCATGCTCGGCTGGCTTCCACACGATCGTGTTGCCGGTGAGGAGCGCGGGAACGAGGTACCACGACGGCACAGCCGCGGGGAAGTTCGCGGCCGTCACGATTGCGGCCGTTCCCACAGGCATGCGGAACGTCATCAACTGCTTGTCCGGCATCTCGCTCGGGACGGTCTGGCCGTAGAGCCGACGGCCCTCGCCCAGGAAGAAATCGCACGTGTCGATGACCTCCTGCACCTCGCCGAGCGCCTCGGCGTAGACCTTGCCGATCTCGCGGGTCACCAGGCGCGACAGCGATTCCTTGTTCGCCTCGACGAGTCGGCCGACCTGTGCGATCACCCGGCCGCGAGCCGGGGCGGGGATCGACGCCCACTGGGGCTGAGCGGCTTTAGCGGCACGGCACGCCTCGATGATGTCGCCGCTGCTGGCGAGGGGAACCTCGGTCACGATCTCGTTGTAGTGGGCCGGGTTCACGGAAACGAAGTTGGTCATGGATTCATCCTCCCACCGCACGTCGCCGAGCGAGGAGGTGGTGGGATAACTCCATGAGTGGGGAATCCGACGAGGCCACACTGGGGGCCGCCATCCTCGACCTGCTGGCCGACGCAGGAGTCGAGGTGGTCTTCGGTCTGCCGGGGGTCCACAACCTGCCGATGTGGTCCGCACACCGCCAGGGCCATCCCCGCATCCTCGGGGTGCGCCATGAGCAGGCAGCCGTCTACGCCGCGGACGGCTTCGCCCGAGCGACCGGGCGCCTCGGCGTTGCGATCACCACCACCGGACCGGGGGCGGCCAACGCCCTCGCCGCCTTTGGGGAGGCCGCGACCTGTGGCTCCCCCATCCTCGTGATCGCC
>JBDQGZ010000013.1:0-20751 GCA_040265115.1 Candidatus Nanopelagicales bacterium | reverse complement strand
TCCTCATGGGGTGTTCTCGTGCGCTCGCCACAGCGGCTGCCGTCGCATCAGCCTGGAACTCCTCATCGGTGAGGATCAACAGGGTGAGCACCATCCCAGTCGTCGGGGATCCCATCCGGTGACGCTCCGAGGCGATGGCGGCAGCGATGTCGTGTCCGCTGGTGTCCTCGAGTCGAATCATGGCCGCCTCCAGGTCCGGCCGTCGCGCGCGATCATCTCGTAGGAGGACGCGGGCCCCCACCCACCCGAGGCATAGGCATCAGGTTGTCCCTCCTCGGCCCAGCGATCCAGGATCGGATCGAGGATGCTCCAGCTCATGTCCACTTCGCGTGCTTGAGGGAACAGTGGGGGCTCGCCCAGCAGAACATCGAGGATCAAGCGTTCGTAGGCCTCGGGGCTGGTGTCCACGAAGGAGTCGCCGTATTGGAAGTCCATGGTGACGTCGCGTACCTCCATGCCCGCCACGCCTGGAACCTTGGAACCGAAACGCAGGGTGATGCCCTCGTCTGGCTGAATGCGGAATACCAGAGCATTGTCGGACAACTCCGTCACTGACGAGGAGGCGAAGGGCAGGTGCGGCGCTCGCTTGAAGATCACCGCGACCTCGGTGACGCGTCGCCCCAGACGCTTGCCGGTGCGAAGATAGAACGGGACTCCCGCCCAACGTCTATTGTCGATGTCGAGGCGAATCGCCGCGAAGGTCTCCGTTGTCGAATCCGGAGGTATGCCGGCCTCATCCAGATAGCCGGGAACCGGAATACCTCCCTGCCAACCGGCCGCATACTGACCGCGCGCGGTATGGGCGTCGATTTCGCGGGGAACCGTAATGGCGGCGAGCACCTTCTCTTTCTCCTGACGCACCTGTTCGGGTGCGAACGACAATGGCTCGTCCATGGCGGTGAGGGCCAGCAGTTGCAGCAGGTGGTTCTGGATCACGTCTCGGGCTGCCCCGATCCCGTCGTAGTACCCCGCTCGTCCACCGATCCCGATGTCCTCGGCCTGAGTGATCTGGATGTTGTCGACATAGCGTGAGTTCCACAGGGGTTCGAACATCTCGTTGGCAAAGCGAACGGCGAGGATGTTCTGAACGGTCTCCTTGCCGAGGTAGTGGTCGATCCGAAAGATCTCATCGGGGGAGAACACGCTGGAGAGCACCGCATCGAGCTCCTGGGCGCTGGCGAGATCATGACCGAAGGGCTTTTCCACCACAACGCGTCGCCACGCCCCCACCGGTCGCTCGGCAAGCCCGGATCGCTCGATCTGCGACACCACGGTGGGGAACAGCCCTGGGGGAATGCTGAGGTAGAACGCATGGTTCCCGACCGTTCCTCGTTCTGCGTCGAGGGCGGCGAGGGTGGTGCGTAGTTCAGCAAACGCCTCCGGGTCGGTCAAGTCTCCGGCGACGAAGCGAATGCCCTGGGACAACTGTCGCCACACCACTTCGCTGAAGGGCGTGCGGGCGTGTTCGCGTACCGAATCATGGACCTCCTGGGCGAAATCCTCATGAGCCCATTCGCGTCGTGCGAAGCCGACGAGTGCGAAGCCTGGTGGGAGTAATCCACGGTTCGCGAGATCGTAGATGGCCGGCATGATCTTCTTGCGAGAAAGATCGCCGGTGACGCCGAACAGCACGACGGCGCAGGGCCCAGCCACTCGAGGAAGCCGGGCATCGCGCGGATCGCGCAGCGGATTCATCTCAGGCGCAGCCTCTCTTAAGACGTAGCTGAGTCGAGTTGCTCCTGCACTGCCTTGAGGAGGTCGGTCCAGGACGCCTCGAAGGAGGCCACCCCCGCCTGCTCGAGGGCTTCGGCCACCTGTGATTCGCTGATGCCCAAACTCTCCAGGGTGGCCCAGGTGGCTTGTGATGCTTGCGCTGTTCCAGTCACGGTATCTCCCTCGAACACGCCATGGTCGGCGACGGCGTCGAGGGTCTTCTCCGGCATCGTGTTCACGCATCCGGGCGCGACCAGGCCGAGCACATACATGGTGTCGGGAAATGCGGGATCCTTCACTCCGGTCGACGCCCACAGAGGACGCTGAGGGCGCGCTCCCTGCTCCTGCAGCGCCTTCCATCGGTCACTGGCCATAACCTCGGAGTAGATCTCCCAGGCGAGTCGCGCACTGGCGAGCGCTGCGGTTCCCCGAAGCGCCTTTGCCTCTTCCGTGCCGACGCCGTCGAGGGCCTTGTCGACAGCAGTGTCGATACGGCTGACGAAGAAGGAAGCGACGGATTCCAAGGCCTCGGGTTCGTGTCCTCGGGCCAGGGCGAGCTCGAGCCCGGACATCCAGGCATCCAGCACGGCTCGGTAGCGCTCGAGGGAGAAGATCAGGGTGACGTTGACGCTGATGCCCTCACTGAGCACCTCGGTAATGGCAGGAAGGCCCTCGAGGGTGGCGGGGATCTTGATCAACACGTTGGGCCGATTGACCTCGGCGAACAGCTCTCGAGCCTGGACAATGGTCTCGTGCGTCTTCCGTGCCAGCCGCGGATCGACCTCGATAGACACTCGCCCGTCGACCCCACCTGAGGATTCCCACAGCGGCATGAACACGTCGCAGGCGGCCCGGACGTCGTCGGTGGTCATGGCGCGAACAGCGCCATCGGCATCAGCCCCAGCGGCAGCGAGGGACGAGATCTGATGCGCGTAGGCGGAGGCCTCTGAAGTGATGGCGCGTCCGAAGATAGTGGGATTAGTCGTCACCCCGCGCACGCATCGGGAGCCGATGAGATCGGCAAGGTTCCCAGACTCCAAGCGATGACGGTCAAGGTCATCGAGCCAGATCGAGACTCCCGCATCGGTGAGGTCGGTGAGGACGGATGGTGCGGTCATGTGGAGCCCTTTCGCTGGATCGGCCGGTGGGGTTTTTAGGATTTTGCGCTGCGTTGAACACTGCGGCGCACAGCGTCGGCGATGGTGTCGGGAGTGATACCGAACTCGCGATACAGGGTGGCTGCGTCGGCGCTGGCGCCGAAGTGGTCGAGCCCCACCGTTTCACCCGCGTCGCCGACGTACTTGAACCAGCCCAAGGTTGCCCCAGCCTCGACGGAGACCCGGGCACGACACGACGGGGGAAGCACGGTGCGCCGGTAGTCCTCGTCCTGGGCATCGAACCACTCCAGGCAAGGAGCGGACACGACGCGGGCGTGGATACCCTCAACTGCCAAGCGCTCCTGCGCCTGCAGGGCGAGGGAAACCTCGGACCCGGTCGCGATGATGATGGCGTCGGGAGTGCCGTCACCGCTGTCGGCGATGGTGTAAGCACCTCGTGACAACGTCGCTGCATCGAGCTCCTCGGTACCTTCGAGCACGGGCAGTCCCTGACGGCTGAGGATCAGGCCGACGGGTCCGCGATGCTGGAGCGTTGCCAGCCAGGCGACGGCCGTCTCGCGGGCATCTGCCGGGCGTACGACGGCAAATCCGGGGATGGCTCGAAGGGACCACAGGTGCTCCACGGGCTGATGCGTGGGACCGTCCTCGCCGAGCCCGATCGAATCGTGCGTCCAGACGTAGGTCACCGGCGTCTGCATGAGTGCGGAGAGGCGCACCGCACCTCGCATGTAGTCGCTGAACACGAGGAATGTGCCCCCGAAGGGACGGGTGAGTCCGGAGAGAGAGATGCCATTCAAGATCGCGCCCATGGCGTGCTCGCGGATGCCGAAGTGCAGGATCCGTCCGTAGGGGGAGGCATCTGGTGCGAGCGTCCCGGCCGGAAGAAAGGACAGGCCACCGTTGATCGTTGTGTCGTTGGATCCCGCGAGATCAGCCGATCCGCCCCATAGTTCCGGCAGCACAGCGGCGAGGGCATTGATGGCCTTGCCGGATGCCTGACGGGTGGCCAGGGATGCCCCGGTGTCGAAGGCGGGAAGGGCCGCGTCGAGATCGGCCGGTAGCTCAGCGGCGAGCAGGCGGTCGAGGAGGGCAGCACCGTCGGGATGGGACTCCCGCCAGGAGTCGAAGCGCTCCTGCCAGTCCTCGCGTAGCGGCCGATTGCGTTCACCGACCGCTCGGGTGTGCGCCAGGACGTCCTGAGGAACCGCGAAGTCCTGCTCGGGATCGAGTCCGAGCCGCTTCTTGGTGGCGGCAACCTCCTCGGCACCAAGTGCCGCGCCGTGCGCCTTCGCGGTGTTCTGGGCATGGGGCGCGGGCCAGGCGATGACCGAACGCATCGCGATGAAGGTGGGGCGCTCGGCCTCGTAACGGGCGGCATCGAGTGCGTCCGCAAGAGCGTCGACGTCGATATCGCCGGTCGGGGTCAAGCCGACCTCATGTACCCGCCAGCCGTATGCCTCGTAGCGGGCCGCGACATCCTCGGTGAATGCGACGTCGGTATTGCCCTCGATCGAGATGTGGTTGTCGTCCCAGATCACGGTGAGATTTGCGAGTCGCTGGACTGCAGCGAGGCTGGAGGCTTCCGCGGATACGCCCTCTTCGAGATCGCCATCGGAGGCGATGACCCAGACATGGTGGTCGAACGGGCTTGTGCCCCAGGGTGCGTCAGGATCGAGCATGCCTCGCTCGAAGCGGGAAGCCATGGCCATTCCCACCGCGGTGGAGATGCCCTGGCCGAGTGGACCGGTGGTGGTCTCGACACCGACGGTGTGGCCATGCTCAGGATGCCCGGGGGTGAGGCTGCCCCAGGTGCGGAAGGATTCGAGGTCGCTCAACTCCAGGCCATAGCCACAGAGGAACAACTGAATGTAAAGGGTGAGTGAGGAGTGCCCGCACGAGAGCACGAACCTGTCCCGGCCCAGCCACTGGGGATCGCCGGGATCGTGTCGGAGAAAGCGGCTGAACAACAGGTGAGCCGCGGGCGCAAGGCTCATCGCGGTTCCGGGGTGACCGTTGCCGACCTTCTGGACCGCATCCATCGCCAGGCCCCGAATGGTCGCCACGGTTCGATCGTCGAGGTGGCTCCATGGCTCTAAGGGATCGACTGGATCTGGGATTGATCGAGAGCTGGAGGCAGGGGAAGCGGCCGATGTGGCCGTGGCATCGGAGGTCACGGGAGGAGAGCCTAGCGAGGCGGGCCGCTGCCCACGAGAGCATTGAGAAGTCCATAGGTAGACTCGATGGTGAACGTTGGTCGGACAGGAGGAAGGTGCTGGTGTCAGCCCTCGATCGCGCGAGTGCAGGGTCGCGCAGTTCCTCGCCCCAGATCGCCTCCCATGACCGGAGGGCTGGGGTGGTCTCGGTCCTCAAGGCCTACATCGCCATCACGAAGCCACGGATCATCGAGCTGCTGCTCGTCACGACGATCCCCACGATGATCCTGGCCGCCGGCGGTTGGCCCGACCTGTCCACGATGATCGCGGTGATCATCGGTGGGACTCTCGCTGCGGGTGGCGCGAGTACGTTCAACAGTGTCTATGACCGCGACATCGACCGGGTGATGCAGCGAACGGCCCATCGCCCGGTGGCGAGCGGCCTCATCTCTCCGCGAGCCGGGCTCATCTTCGGCCTCGCGCTCTCCATCGTCAGCGTCGTCGTCCTGTGGTGGTGGACGACCCCTTTGGCTGCGGCACTCGCCGGGGTCGCGATTCTCGCCTACGCCGTCGGTTACACCGTCGTGCTCAAGCGCCGAACCGCCTCCAACATCGTCTGGGGTGGAGCCGCTGGTTGCATGCCGGTCCTGATCGGGTGGGCAGCGGTGACGGGAAGTCTGAGTTGGGCGCCGGTGGCACTGTTCTTCATCGTGTTTTTCTGGACACCGCCGCACTACTGGCCCTTGTCCCTTCGGTATCGCGAGGACTACGCCTCCGCCGGAGTTCCGATGCTGCCTGTTGTTGCAGAGCCCCGCACCGTGATGCGACACATCGCTGGACATTCTCTTGCGATGGTGGCGGCGTCGATTGCCTTGATCTTCCTCGCCCCGATGGGATGGGTCTACACCATTGCCGCGATCGTGCTCGGGGCGCTGTTCCTCGCGGAGGTCGCGAGGCTGTGGGTGTCGGTGTCCCGTGGACTGGCCGATCCTGCACCCATGCGCCTCTTTCACGGATCGATTACCTATCTGGCGACGCTGTTCTTTGCCATAGGCATTGATCCGTTCGTCGGATCACCGTTGCTGTAGCGAGGTCGCGAACTCATCGGCTGGCTCCAGGGTGCCGCGTCGACGGATTCCCAGCAGCACCCAAACAGAACCCGCCCAGGTGAGACAGGCACCAAGCATGTGCAAAGCCACGATCGCGGCGGGCAGGCCCAGGACGTACTGCAGGTAACCGATGCCACCCTGCGCGAGAGCGATGACAGCGAGAATCCCGGCCCGCCGAGTGAGGGGTTGAGGCCGACCGATGAGACGCGTGGCGATGAGGACTCCGGCCAGGAGTCCGAGGAATAGCCACACGGCATCAGCGTGTAGCCATGCGGCCGTCCGCGGATCGAAAGGGAACCGGGAGGCGACGTCGTCGTCACCGGCATGCGGCCCCGAACCAGTCACCACCACCCCGAGGACGACGACGACCGCGGCTACGACCACCAGTGCCCGTACGAGGATCCGAACCGGGGAGGCGACGATGAACTCCCGGGGCAGGTCACCGTTCTCCCGTGACCGAACGACGAGGACGACGCAGCCGCTGATGATGGCCATGGACACCAGGAAGTGTGTGGCGACCGCAAGCGGGCTGAGACCGGTGAGGACTGTGATGCCCCCGAGCACAGCCTGCACGACGGTGCCGATCAGGGGAACGGCTGCCCAAAGCAGCAGTGGGGTGCGGGCGGTCTCACCTCGAGCTCGAGTCCGCCGCCACCACACGATGGTGGCCACGATTGCGGCGATCGCGAGCGCCGCAAGAACGAAGGTGAGCAGGCGATTGCCGAATTCGATCGCCTTGTGCCAGGTGGGTTCCTCTTGTGCGGAGGTAGGCGCGATGGAGCCGTCCACGCACTCGGGCCAGGTCGGGCAGCCAAGCCCAGAGCCGGTGAGGCGGACGATGCCGCCTGTGACGACGATGCCGATCTGGGCGACGAGGTTGGCCACGAACAGTCTTCTCAGACCGCGAGGAGCTGCGGATGTGGACACTCCGGACGCCGGGAGAACTGCCGTCATGTAGTCCACACTACGACGGGAGTCGGTCTAGTCCCAGCGGAAGGTTCGGCGGGTGATGACGGCGGCCGCCAGGGCCCACGCCACCATGACGATGACGGGGAGGACGCTCCCTCCGGGAAGGTCGATCAGTGACCAGCGTAGGGACTCTGCGAGCGCGCCGCTGGGAAGGAGCCCGGCGGCGACATCGATCCCCGCCGGGAGACTTGACAGTGGGACCGCAGTTCCACCTGCAACGAGCAAAATAAGGAACACGCCATTGGCGAGAGCGAGGGTCGCTTCGGCTCGCAGCAGGCCGGCGATCATGATGCCGCACGCGGCGAGACTGACGGCGCCAAGCACGATCAAAGGAAACGCAAGGAGATCACGTCCGCCGGGGCGCCACCCGAAGGCCACGGCGACGAGGCACAGGATGATCACCTGCCCGACGACGATGGACAGGGTGCTGGCGGCTCGGGCCCACAGCAGTTCGGCTCGAGAGAGGGGAGTGGTGGCCAGCAGCAGCAGGGAGCCTGACCGTCGGTCGAATCCGGTCCCGATGGCTAAGGAAGCAAAGGCGCTCGACAGCACCGCGACGCTGATGGCGCCGGGGAGGACGAGATCGATCCGGGGGGTCGTCGGGTCGGCACCGTTGGGCAGGACGTCCAGCCCGGTCGCCCACAGCAGTCCCAGCAGGACAGCGATGGGAATGATGAGGGTGAGCAGGATCTGCTCGCCGTTCACCATCGTCAGTCGTGTGTCGTAGCTGGCCTGAATCCAGATACGTCGCAGAGGACCTGGGATCTGAGGACCTGGGATCTGAGGACCTGGGATCTGAGGACCTGGGATTTGAGAACCTGGGATTTGAGAACCTGGGATCTCACGGGAAGATGAGTCTGCAGCGCTCATGAGCTGCCCCCGGAACTAGCCCCGTCGCTGGTCGCGCTGAAGTACAGGTCCTCCAGGGTTGGAGTTCCGATACGCAGACGTTCCCCAGGGATGCCGTGCTGACCGGCCCATGCGCTGATGATTGCCACGTGCTGGGGCTGGATCTGCCCGTCGATGCGATACCGACCCGGGAGGATTTCGGCCACCCCGAAGGTGTCGGGGAGGACCTCGCGGAGTGCGGTGAGGTCGAGTCGAAGCGGACCCTCGACAATGGCTGCGTCCGTGTGCCCCCCGATGAGGGCCGAGAGAGTCCCTTCCGCGACGAGTTGCCCGTGGTCCATGATCGCGATGCGATCACCGAGGCGCTCGGCCTCCTCGAGATCATGAGTGCTCAAGATCACCGTCACACCCGCGCGTCGGAGTCGATCGAGCAGATCCCAGGTCTGGCGGCGCGCGGCCGGGTCGAGATTCGCTGTGGGCTCGTCGACGATTACCAGCTCTGGATTCCCGACCAGGGCGCAGGCGAGGGCGACGCGCTTGCGTTGTCCGCCAGACATGCGCCGGAAAGTTGTGCGCCCGAGTTCGCCGATGTGCAGTTCCTCGATCAACGCGGTGGCGGTCTCCGGCGCACCGCGCAGATCGGCATGGTGGCGCACGATCGACGGCCCGGTGGCTCCGGTGGGAATTCCGCCCTCCTGCAGCATGACCCCGAGTCGCGCCCTGGCAGCCAATCGCCCGGCAGGTCCGCCGAGGACGGTGACGCGTCCGGAGTTCGGAAGGAGCAGCCCGCTAATGAGAGCCATGGTGGTGGTCTTTCCCGCTCCATTCGGGCCGAGGAGCGCGGTGATCTCACCGGGCTGGACCGTCCAGGTCAGATCCCGTAGTGCCTGGGTCGTACGAAAGCGCACACTCGCGTCGGTGATCTCGACAGCGGGGGCCACGACGTCGAAGTGTAGGGCCCGTCGCCGGCGCCCAAAGTCTCGGGAAGGACGGGTTGGGCCGGTGTTCGAGGCGAACGGACAGCCCCAGGCTTGCACTTCGGAGCATTAATGACACACTAAAGGTGTGAAATTCCCCAGCCCCGGTGCCGAGCGTGTCGCTCGTGCCCTCCACGATGGAGGGCCGAACACCGCCGCCAGCCTGGCGGATCGGATCGGACTGAGCGGGGCGGTCGTGCGGCGTCACCTCGATGCTCTGCTCGCAGAGGGTTTGGTGAGTGCTTCGGAACGGCCGCCCTATGGCCCGACTCCGCAGCGTCGAAGGGGTCGACCAGCGCGGACATTTGCTCTCACCGACGCAGGATCGCACGCGTTTGATGTCGCCTACGACGATCTCGCGATCGGCGCTCTGTCCTTCCTCGCAGAGTCCTCGGCCGAGGGAACCGACCCGGTGGGGGAGTTCGCCACCCGGCGCGCTCGATCTTGGGTTGAGCGCCACCAGGATCGCTTGACGTCCCAGGAGTCGACCGCTTGGCGGGTCACGGAATTGGTCTCCGTCCTCAACGAGGAGGGTTACGCGGCAGCGGCCGTGGATGGGGATGGATCAGCGGCCGTGCAGATTTGCCAGCACCATTGTCCGGTTGCACATGTGGCGGAGCAGTTTCCGCAGTTGTGTGAAGCCGAGACCCAAGCCTTCGAGCAACTGCTCGGAACGCATGTCCTTCGCCTGGCGACCATCGCTCACGGAGATGGCGTGTGCACCACCCTCGTCCCGGCTGCTATAGACACCCTCGCCGGCCGCTCCACCAAGCAGGACAGTCCCAGCCCATCGCACGAGAATCGAGAGGTTCACACATGACGACGACGGCGCATCCAGAACTCGATGGCCTTGGCCGTTACGCCTACGGATGGCGTGACTCCGATGAAGCGGGGGCCAAGGCGCGACGCGGCTTGAACGAGGACGTGGTCCGCGAGATCAGCGCCCTGAAGAACGAGCCGGAGTGGATGCTCGACATGCGCTTGAAGGGTCTGCGGCTGTTCGAGCGCAAGCCCATGCCGGTATGGGGATCGAACCTCACGGGCATCGATTTCGACACGATCAAGTACTTCGTGCGCTCGACGGAAAAGCAGGCGACGAGCTGGGAGGAACTCCCTGACGACATCAAGGCGACCTACGACAGGCTCGGTATCCCCGAGGCTGAGAAGGCTCGTCTCATCGCAGGCGTTGCGGCACAGTACGAGTCTGAGGTGGTCTACCACCAGATCCGGGAAGACCTCGAGGAAGCGGGTGTGATCTTCCTCGACACCGACACCGGACTGAAAGAGCACGAGGACCTGTTCCGCGAGTACTTCGCTTCGGTGATCCCGGTCGGAGACAACAAGTTCGCGGCTCTCAACACTGCCGTGTGGTCAGGTGGTTCCTTCATCTATGTGCCCAAGGGAGTCAACGTCGAGATCCCGCTCCAGGCCTATTTCCGTATCAACACCGAGAACATGGGACAGTTCGAGCGGACGTTGATCATCGTCGATGAGGATGCCTACGTGCACTACGTCGAGGGATGCACGGCGCCGATCTATTCCTCCGATTCCTTGCACTCGGCCGTCGTTGAGATCGTGGTCAAGCCTGGCGCTCGATGCCGCTACACAACCATTCAGAACTGGTCGAACAACGTCTACAACCTGGTGACCAAGCGGGCAGTGGCGCAGGCAGGCGCAACGATGGAATGGATCGACGGAAATATCGGGTCCAAGGTCACGATGAAGTACCCGGCCGTGTGGATGACGGGCGAGCATGCCAAGGGAGAAACCCTCTCCGTGGCGTTCGCTGGCGAGGGCCAGCATCAAGATGCCGGCGCCAAGATGGTGCACGCGGCGCCGAGGACATCGTCGACCATCATCAGCAAGTCCGTCGCTCGAGGCGGCGGACGCACGTCCTACCGCGGTCTCGTCCAGGTGCTCGAGGGTTCCCACGGATCGAAGAGCACCGTGAAGTGCGATGCCCTGCTCGTCGACGATATCTCCCGATCGGACACCTATCCCTATGTCGACGTTCGTGAGGACGACGTCTCCATGGGGCATGAGGCCACCGTGAGCAAGGTCAGTGAGGACCAGTTGTTCTATCTCATGAGCCGTGGAATGGAAGAGGACGAGGCGATGGCGATGATCGTGCGCGGTTTCGTCGAGCCAATCGCCCGTGAACTGCCCATGGAGTATGCCCTGGAACTCAACCGTCTCATCGAACTTCAGATGGAAGGGGCCGTCGGCTGATGTCACCCCTGATGGTCCCGGCCAGCGATCACGCACCGGCGGTCATGTCCTTCGACCCAGCGGCCTTCGAGATTCCGAACGGACGTGAGGAGGAGTGGCGCTTCACGCCGCTCACGCGCCTGAAGGGACTTCATGAGGAGCCCGTGGCAGACGTGGAGGCGCGCATCGAGGTATGCGCGCCCGAGGGCGTGCAGGTCGATCGCCGTCTGATCGCCGATGTCGACACCGACCGCATGGCACCGCCGGTGGATCGGATCTCCGCTCACGCATGGGCGCAGTCTTCGCACATGGTGGAAGTGACTGTTCCTCGCGAGACGGTGGTGGAGGATGTCCTGGAGATCCTCATCGACACCCCGGCTGGCATATCCTTCGGACAGATCCGCGTCTTCCTGGGTGAATTTTCGTCCTCGAATATTCTCTTTCGATTCGTCGGCACGGGGACGTTCGCGGGTGGGATTCAGATCGACGCCGGGGAGAGCAGTCGCGCCACGGTCGCGACTGTCGTCGATCCTGATCGAACCGCAGTCCACGTCAGCCGCCTGCACGTCCGTCTTGAGCGGGATGCAACGGTCCGTTCGAGCGTGATCTCTCTCGGCGGAGACCTCGTTCGGATCAATGCTTCAGTGGAATACGCCAGCAGTGGTGGCGATGCAGAACTTCTTGGACTGTTCTTCGCCGATGCGGGACAGCATCACGAGCACCGTGTCTTCATCGACCACAGCAAGCCTCACGGACGTAGTTCGGTGACGTATAAGGGAGCGCTCGAGGGGCAGGGCACGCACACCGTCTGGATCGGCGATGTACTCGTCCGCGCCGAGGCCGTGGGTATTGACACCTACGAGGTGAACCGCAACCTGGTGCTGAGCGACGGCGCTCGCGCCGACTCCGTGCCGAACCTGGAGTTAGAGACCGGTGAGGTCGTGGGGGCTGGGCATGCCAGTGCGACCGGCCGGTTCGATGACGAGCAGATGTTCTACCTCCAGGCACGGGGAATTACCGAGGAACTCGCGCGGGTCCTTGTCGTGCGGGGATTCTTCGCCGACATCCTGATGCGGACCGGTGTCCCGGGCCTTGCTGATGAGGTAATGACCGGCATCGACATGCGGCTTGGTGTCGAGGCGGTTCTCGCCGACGTCATGGGTGAGGAAGGCGGGAAGGCATGACCGCCATCGATGCCTGTGCCCTGGCCGATATCCCCAACCCGGGAGCGCTACGGGTGGACATCGAAGGCACCGCTGTCGCAGTCGCGCGTGATGCGAACGGTGTCTACGCGATCGCTGATCGATGCTCACATGCCGATGTTGCATTGTCCGAGGGCGATGTCGCCGATTGCACGATCGAATGCTGGCTGCATGGTTCGGTGTTCGACCTGCGGACGGGGGCGGCGTTGACGCTGCCCGCGACGGAGCCCGTACCCGTCTATCGGGTGGACGTGGTCGGTGAGGGCGACACTGCTCGCGTGCTCGTCGATATCAACGCCGCGCCCGAACCGGTCGCCTAATTGAAGCTCTGCCACAACTCGGTACCGCGGCCCAATACCCCGGTCGGTGCCACGAATCGAAGGAGAAGCACGTGTCCACCCTGGAGATCCATGACCTGCACGCATCGGTCGAAACAGACGCCGGAGAGCAGCCGATTCTTCGCGGTGTCGATCTCGTGATCGAGCAGGGCCAGACCCATGCGGTCATGGGCCCGAACGGTTCGGGAAAGTCGACCCTCGCCTACGTCATCGCGGGGCATCCGAAGTACCAGGTGACGCAGGGGAGCATCACCCTCGATGGCGAGAACGTGCTCGACATGAGTGTGGATGAGCGAGCGCGCGCGGGGCTGTTCTTGGCCATGCAATATCCGGTGGAGATTCCTGGTGTCTCCGTCTCGAACTTTCTGCGGACATCGGTCACCGCCGTTCGCGGCGAGGCCCCGAAGTTGCGTCTGTGGCTGAAGGAGATGAAGGAGGCGATGGCAGCGTTGAACATCGACCCGGCCTTCGCCGAACGCAGTGTCAACGAGGGGTTCTCCGGTGGTGAGAAGAAGCGTCACGAGATCCTGCAGTTGGAGTTGTTGAAGCCGAAGATCGCCGTCCTGGATGAGACGGACTCCGGTTTGGACGTCGATGCCCTACGCATCGTGTCCGAGGGCGTGAACAGGTACCAGGCCAGCGGTGAGACGGGAACCTTGCTCATCACGCACTACACCCGGATCCTGCGCTACATCCACCCTGACTTCGTCCATGTCTTCGTGGACGGTCGCATCGTGGAGTCTGGTGGGCCCGAGTTGGCCAATCGGCTCGAGGAGCATGGCTACGAGGATTTCGTTGCGACAGCACGGGCGGGCGTCGGGTCGTGAGCATCGCGTCGACTGCCGTGGGTGGCCCTGTGGACGTGGCCCGGATCAAGAAGGACTTTCCTATCCTGGATCGGACCGTGCGCGGAGAGCGGCGCCTGGTCTACCTCGACTCTGCGGCGACATCACAGAAGCCGAGGGCGGTCCTCGACGCTGAGCGGAACTACTACGAGACGGCGAATGCCGCTGTTCACCGAGGCGCACACCAACTCGCCGAGGAGGCCACGGAGGCTTATGAGGGCGCTCGCGCCACCATTGCGGGCTTCGTCGGTGCTCGCGCTGAGGACCTCGTCTTCACCAGGAACGCGACGGAGGGGCTGAATCTGCTGGCGTACGCCTTCTCCAACGCCACCTCGTTGTCGTTCCATGGTGCACCGCTGCCCGAAGGCGCCGAGAGATATGTGCTCGCTCCCGGTGACGAGATCTGTGTCACCGAGATGGAGCACCACGCAAATTTGGTGCCCTGGCAGGAGGTGTGCGCTAAGACCGGCGCCGTGCTCCGGTGGATTCCCGTCACCGACGAGGGGCGGTTGGATCTCGCTTCCCTAGGACGGGTTATCGGTCCGAAAACAAAGGTCGTCTCGTTCACCCATCAGTCGAATCTGCTGGGCACCATCAACGACGTCGCTGTCGTTGCCGCAGCTGCGAGGGCCGTCGGTGCATTGGTGATTCTTGACTCTTGCCAGTCCGTTCCCCACCAGGCCGTCGATGTGTCGACACTCGATATCGACGCGATGGCCTGGAGTGGGCACAAGATGCTGGGTCCCACCGGAATCGGATGTCTGTGGGCTCGACGCGAGGTACTCGAATCGATGCCACCTTTCATGACGGGTGGTTCGATGATCGCCGAGGTCACGATGGAGGTCTCGACCTATGCCGATCCGCCGAACCGCTTTGAAGCCGGGGTGCCCATGGTGGCGCAGGCCGTAGGTCTCGCTGCAGCGTGTGACTATCTCACCGCCATCGGGATGGACCGCATCACCGAGCACGAGCACCTGTTGACCCGACGCACCCTCGACGGTCTCGAGGCCGTTCCCGGGGTGCGCATCATCGGGCCGACGGAGGCGATCGACCGGGGGAGCGCGGTGTCCTTTGTGGTCGACGGAATCCACCCGCATGACCTGGGACAGGTGCTTGACGATCGAGGGGTGGCTGTCCGAGTCGGACACCACTGCGCCTGGCCCACCTGTCGACGCATGGGAGTGCCGGCTACGACACGCGTGTCGCCCTATCTCTATAACGATGATGCAGACATCGATGCGTTCCTCGAGGCCTTGAACGACAGCCGACGGTACTTCGGAAGCATGTAAGGGCGAGGACTTGGTAATGGACGTCGACTCTCTCTATCAGCAGATCATCCTGGACCACTACAAGAATCCGGAGGGCAAAGGGTTGCGTGAGCCCTTCAACGCCCAGGTCCACCATGTCAACCCAACCTGCGGGGACGAGATCGATCTGCGCGTCACCCTCGGGAAATCGGAGACCGGCGAAACGATCATCGAGGATGTCTCCTACGACGGTCAGGGCTGCTCCATCTCGCAGGCATCGGCCAGTGTCCTGTACGAGTTGCTCGTAGGCCGCACCGAGACCGAAGCGCTGCACATCGAGGGCGCGTTTCACGAAATGATCTCTTCCCGTGGGCAGGTGGAACCAGACGAGGACACACTGGGCGACGCAGCCGCATTCGTGGGGGTCGCGAAGTATCCGGCTCGGGTTAAGTGCGCTCTGCTGTCGTGGATGGCGTTCAAAGACGCGCTCGTGCAGGCGCATGCGAGTGAGCAGTGAAGAAAGCGCGGCGAACGACGGCGTGATGAACAACAGTGTGAAGAAGTCATAATCGACGATGCACCCGGAGGTGGGAGCGATGGCTGAGACTGGAATGCAGACCGAAGAGGATCTGTTCGAGGCGATGAAGGATGTCGTGGATCCGGAGTTGGGGATCAATGTGGTCGACCTCGGCCTGGTCTACGGGATCCACGTCGATGAGGCCAACCATGCCACCATCGACATGACCCTGACCTCCGCGGCGTGTCCGTTGACCGATGTCATCGAAGATCAGACGCGGGCTGCGCTTGAGGGTTTGGTGCCGGAGTTTGCGATCAATTGGGTGTGGATGCCCCCGTGGGGTCCGGACAAGATCACCGATGACGGTCGGGAGATGCTCCGCGCCCTCGGCTTCAACGTCTAGACCAAACCCCGCAACCATGGCAACGAGTTTCACGAGGGAGCCGTTGCGGAGTTCGGCTCATCTGAGCGCATAGGGCATGCTGGCGGGCTGTGATCACCGCACATGGCCTCGAACTGCGCGCGGGAGCGCGACTGCTACTCGAGGATGCGACCGTCTCAGTCGGCCCCGGTGATCGCATCGGACTGGTGGGTCGCAATGGCGCGGGTAAGACGACACTGACCCGGGTGCTGGCGGGCGAGGCGCAGCCGGCCGCCGGAAACGTCAGTCGTCGCGGCAGCGTCGGCTATCTCCCGCAGGACCCTCGCGCGGCTGAACCGGAGACCATTGCGCGCGACCGCATTCTCGAAGCCAGGAACCTGGCCTCGTCGCTGGCCCGCATGAACGGCGCGAGCCATGACATGGGATCAGCGAGTGGAGCAGCCCAGGAGCGCGCCATGCGCGCATATGACCGAGCTCTCGTGGAGTTCGAGGCCCATGGTGGTTACGCGGCGGAGGCTGAGGCGGCGTCGCTGTCGGCGAGTCTGGGTCTCCCGGGTCGAGTGCTTGACCAGCCCCTGGGAACGCTTTCCGGAGGGCAGCGGAGGCGAATCGAACTCGCGAGGATCATTTTCGGACAGCATGATGTTCTCCTGCTTGATGAACCGACCAACCACCTAGACGCTGACTCCATCGGATGGTTGCGTCGATTCCTTGCCAGTTTCCCCGGTGGCTTCATCGTCATCAGTCACGACACCGAGCTCCTCGAAGACACCGTCAACACCGTGATCCACCTCGACGCCCAGCGGGCCCAGTTGGACCACTACTCCCTGGGTTGGCGCGCCTATCTCGCTCAGCGGGAGACCGATGAGCGTCGCCGGAAGCGTGAGCGGGCGAATGCCGAGCGCCAAGCGAGTGCGTTGCGTGAACAGGCCGAGCGAATGCGGGCCAAGGCGACGAAGGCCCGCGCTGCCCAGTCGATGCTCAAGCGGGCCGATCGGCTAGAAACCAGTCTTGAGGAGAGCCGTCAGACCGACAAGGTGGCGAAACTGCGATTCCCCGATCCCCGCCCGTGTGGCCGGACTCCGTTGCATGCGCAGGGCCTCTCCCGCTCCTATGGATCGCTCGAGGTGTTCACCGATGTTGACCTCGCCATCGATCGGGGATCGCGAGTGGTGATCCTGGGGTTGAATGGCGCCGGAAAGACCACACTTCTGCGCATCCTGGCGGGTGTGGATCCGCCGGATACCGGCGAGGTCCTTCACGGTCACGGGGCCCGGATCGGCTACTACGCCCAGGAACACGAGACCCTCGATGCCCAACGCAGCGTGCTGGAGAACCTGATGTCGGCATCGCCTGATCTCACCCAGACCCAGGCGCGTACGGTGCTCGGATCATTCCTTTTCAGCGGAGATGATGTCGACAAGCCCGCGGCTGTGCTCTCGGGCGGGGAGAAGACGCGGCTGGCTCTGGCCAGCCTGGTCGTCTCGGGGGCGAATGTCCTCCTTCTCGATGAGCCGACCAACAACCTGGATCCGGCCAGTAGGGAGGAGATCCTCTCCGCCCTACACCGATATCAAGGAGCAGTCGTCCTCGTCACACATGACGAGGGAGCGGTTCGCGCTTTGGATCCCGAGCGCGTCGTGATCCTGCCCGAGGGCGATGAGGATCTGTGGAGCGAGGACTACGCGGAACTCGTGGCCCTCGCCTAACGGCATCTGCGGGGGTGTTCCGTGTTGTCTGTCGGGCACCCCGTGCGCGAGGAGATGCGAGTCGGGGGAGACTGAGGGCATGAGCACCAGGCCCAGTGACACCGAATTGACCGACGTCGGACTACGACTCGACCAGGATGGCGCGGTCGCCGTCATCACCCTGGCGCGTCCAGAAAATCGGAATGCACAACGACCCTCGACCTGGCGGACCTTTGCCCGGATCGGGGAGTG
This sequence comes from Candidatus Nanopelagicales bacterium, assembly GCA_040265115.1. Lineage (GTDB taxonomy): Bacteria > Actinomycetota > Actinomycetes > S36-B12 > S36-B12 > M55B157. The sequence continues at coordinate 3,184 of JBDQGZ010000013.1, read as the reverse complement.
GGTGGCGAGCGAGGGAATGCAGGTGGTCATTCTGCAGGCCGAGGGACCCAGTTTCTCTGCCGGGATGGACAGGGCGATGTTCACCCCGGAGGGAGTCCCCGGCGAGCCCTCCCTGGTCGCGCTCGGTCGGACGGGCGCGGATGATCTCGAGGGCTTCATCATCGACGCGCAGTCGGGATTCCGGTGGTGGCGTGAGGTCGACGCTGTCTCGATTGCGGCGGTGCGTGGACATGCGATGGGCGCCGGGTTCCAACTCGCCCTCGCCTGCGATCTCATCATTCCCCACCCCGAGGCGGTCTTCGCTATGCGCGAGACATCGTGGGGGCTGGTCCCCGACCTCGGGGGTACGTGGCCGATGGTGGCGGGAGCGGGATACGGACCTGCCCTCGAGGCCTGCGCCACCGGCCGGGACATCACCCCGCAGGAGTTGCAGTCCTGGGGACTCGCGCTGCCGACACAGCAGGAACCTGAGAGCGCCGCACGATCGCTGGCTGAGCGGCTGATCAGTACACCGCCTGGTGCAGTGTCTGCCCTGAAGCACCTCTTGGCCGAGGCCACCGGTTCCCCCGCTTCACAGCAGTGGGCGCGAGAGCGGGCCTGGCAGATCGAACGGATCACGAGTCTTGCGAAGCTCATGTCATGACGATGCCCGGGCCCTGGGCGGCCTATCGGGCGGTAACCCAGGATCGAAGTCAGGTGAAGCCCGTCGGTCGAGCTGTCGTCCGAAGGGTCATCGCCTACGCGAAGCCCTATCGAAAGATGGTCGTCGCGTTTCTCGCCACCTTGATCCTCACATCGCTGCTCACCGTTGCTCAGCCCCTGGTGTTCCGCGTCATCGTGGACGATGGGATCAGTGTCGGTGATGCCTCCCTGGTCACCTGGCTGGCGATCCTCATCGCGCTCCTCGCCATCGTGGATGCCGGGGTGGGCCTCGTGGGTCGTTGGTTCTCCGCGCGGATCGGTGAGGGACTGATCTTCGATCTTCGTACCGGGGTGTTCGCGCATGTCCAACGTCAGTCCATCGCCTTCTTCACCAGAGCACAGACGGGCGCGCTTGTGTCGCGGCTCAACAGCGATGTCCTGGGTGCGCAGCAGGCCTTCACCTCGACCCTTGGGGGAGTGGTCGGGAACCTGATCACCACGGTTGTGGTCCTGATCACGATGCTGCTGCTGTCATGGCAGGTGACTATTCTCGCCCTGCTCCTCGTGCCGCTGTTCTTGTTCCCCGCCCGGTGGATGGGGCGCCGGCTCCAGGTCCTAACGCGACGCCAGATGCAGGACAACGCCCGGATGAATGCCCAGATGACGGAGCGTTTCAACGTCGCCGGTGCCCTTCTCGTGACTTTGTATGGGCGCCCGAAGGATGAGGATCGTCAGTTCTCGGAGCGTGCTGCATCCGTGCGTGACGCCGGTGTGTCCATCGCGATGGCGAACCGATGGTTCTTTACCGCCCTTGCCCTCGTCGCTGCTCTTGCGACGGCGATCGCTTATGGGGTCGGTGGCAATCTGGTCATCTCGGGCGGAATCTCGCTGGGAACGCTGCTTGCCATCATCGCGCTTCTCGCGCAGCTCTATGGTCCCCTCACGGCCCTGTCCAATGTCCGAGTCGATGTCATGACGGCGCTGGTCAGTTTTGAGCGCGTCTTCGAAATTCTCGACCTGCCACCCCTAGTGCGTGACCGGCCCGACGCACACCCGGTGTCCACGGGACCGCTCGGCATTCGGTTCGACGATGTTTCCTTCCGTTATCCGTCCAAATCAGAGGTGTCTCTGGCGTCCTTGGAATCGGTGGCCCGTGAGGTCGAGGAGGCCGACGGCCACGAGGTGCTTCACGACATCGACCTGACGATCGAACCGGGACAGCTCGTGGCACTCGTGGGACCTTCCGGAGCCGGCAAGAGCACCATGATGGGACTCGTCGCTCGGCTCTACGATGTAACCGAGGGTTCGATCAGAATCGGTGAGTCCGATATTCGTGACGTCACCCTGTCGTCATTGCACGATGCACTCGGGGTCGTGACCCAGGAAGCGCATCTGTTCCATGACACCATCCGAGCGAACCTGCTCTATGCCAAACCCGATGCGACCGACGAACAGATCGCTCAGGCTTTGCATCAGGCCCACATCGCTGATCTCATCGCCCGCCTACCCGAGGGTCTGGACACGGTCGTCGGCGATCGGGGTCATCGGTTGAGCGGTGGCGAGAAGCAGCGGCTGGCCCTTGCCCGCATGCTGCTCACGGCGCCGCGAGTCGTCCTGCTCGACGAAGCTACCGCTCACCTCGACTCCGAGAGCGAGCGGGCGGTTCAGGCGGCGCTCGACTCCGCATTGGCCGGACGCACCGCACTCGTGATCGCCCACCGACTGTCTACGGTGCGCCGCGCAGACCGGCTTGTCGTGGTCGATGACGGACGAATCGTAGAGACCGGAACCCATGAGGAGCTCGTCGAGCGCGGCGGGTTGTACGCCACCCTGCATCGCACCCAGTTTTCCTGACCGGTTCACATCATGAGGCAGCCTGCCGTGCTGCGGCATCCTCCCGGGCTTCACGTCGGAGGAAGAACACCCATCCGGACAGCGCTATGGCGGCGAAGACCAGCCACTGAATGGCGTAGGAGATGTTCTGGGTTTCGTCAACCTCGGGGAGCGGGAGAGCGAGGACCTGGGAATCGGCCGGGAGGCTGTTCACTCGCTCGAGGTAGACGGGCAGGGGTGGATCGCCGCGTAGCCGGGCGGTGTCCAGCCAGCGCACCTGTCCATCGGGAAGGTCGGTGATCTCCTCGCGGGTCACCTCCGATGGCACGAGCCACCCCTCAACCTCGACGTTTCCGTTGGGCGGTGGTGGGGGGTCAATCACAGCGGTGGCCGCCCCGGTGGCGGGGATCCAGCCACGGTTCACCCAGATGTCGCCTCCCGTATCGAGGTCGAACAGGGTGGCGACCCAGAATCCGTTCCGTCCGTCGAGGGGACGCTGCCGCACGAGGACCGTGCTGTCGGCGACATACACTCCGGTGGTCGACACAGGTACGCGCAGATCGTCGGGAAGAGGCTCGCCCGTCTTGATGTGTTTCGTCATCCCGATCAGCGTCGGCTTGTGGTAGCACCAGTTCTCCATGAACTGTGATGCCAGCTCCACCGCATCCCACTCCACCCCATTCACGCCAGACGCATCACCGTAATCGAC
>JBDQGZ010000012.1:0-21039 GCA_040265115.1 Candidatus Nanopelagicales bacterium | reverse complement strand
TGTTGCGCTCGATTCCGAAGTCAATTGTTCGTCGGCAGCGTTCCTCGACCTGATATCGGATCCGCGGTGCGGGTATCCCGAACCGATCGGTGAGGGAATCCGAGAGGGTTACCCGGTTCTCAGGATCGGGGAGATCCTCTGTCGTCACGGTGATGCTCGCTGTATGACCGAATTGCCGGTCGAAATTGTCGTGATGGGAACTGCCCCAGGGCAGTCGAGGCAGGTAGCCGCCGAGCGCTGTCCCCAGCGGGCCGTCGCTTCGAATCGTCTGAGCCTGGAATCCACGAACGAATCCTCGAGATTCGTCGGTTTCGTAGAACTCCTGACTAAAGATGCTCACAGCAAAGGGGCCCGCGTACCCTTCAAGCGGCTCCGTGAACACACCCGTCACCATCCCGGTGGGGTGGTGCATCAGATTCCGGCCCACCTGATCAGAGGAGTTCGCCAGGCCTGTCGGACACCAGTCAGCCGCGCTGAGCAACAGAAGCCGAGCCGTACCCACGCCGTTACCCGCCAGGACGACAGTCTCCGCCGGCTGATGGAACATGCGCCCGGCGTTGTCGAGGTAATCGACACCGGTGACCCGTCCGGGCTCCGACGTGACGCGCACAACTCGACATTCCGTGCGCAATTCCACGCCCGAAGCAAGAGCCTCGCTCCAGTAGGCGATATCGGTGCTCGCACGTGCTCCTCGCGGACAACCGAGGTCGCAGGGTCCGCAGTTGTTGCATGCCTGTCGGTGAGGTCGGTCCTCGGTGAGGATCGCAGCATCAACGGGCCACCAGTGCCACCCCAACCGGTTGTAGGCTTCCGCAATTCGTCGCGCACCCTCACCCAGTGGCAGGGGAGGACACGGCCTGGGGCCTCGAGGCGGGTTCGCCGGATCTCCCGCGAGGCCGGACACCGTCATCATGGCGTCGTTGATCTCGAAATATGCGGCAAGATCGGAATACCGAATCGGCCAGTCCAACCCGACACCATCGAGGGATTGGACAGCGAAGTCGGAGGGCTTCAACCTCGGAAAATGCGCTCCCCAGTGAATCGTCGACCCACCCACAGCGTTATAAAGCAGTGGCCGGATAGCGCTTTGCGAATCGTCGATTGGGTAGTCCCAGGCATTGCGGCGCACATTGGGATTCGGGTGATGGGATCTGGCTCGAGAACGCTCCCACTCCGTTGACAGTGACGGAATCGACTCTGGGCGAACCCAGCCTCCCTGGTCGAGGCAGACCACCCGCCGAGCAGAACCCGTCAATCTCCACGAGAACGCTGCACCTGACGCTCCTGCCCCCACGACGAGAACGTCGACCGGATCCAACGTCTCCACTACTGCGCCTCCTCGACCGCCAGAAGGCACCACAATCACCGCCTTCGGGCCATGAGTTTAGGACGGGTCGAAGAAAAAATCCGATCTTTTATGGAAGGGAAGCCCCATCATCGAGCACCGCCATCGCCGCGGCCCGACCGGGGATCCCGCTCACTCCCCCGCCTCGGCGGGCCCCAGCCCCACAGACCAGGACGTTGTCGATCGATGTCTCTACGCCCCACGACCCAGGGATCGAGTCCGGCGCTCCGGGGGTCCCATCATCATCAGCCGCCCACGGCCAACGCAGATCGCGATGAAAGATGTGCCCGCGAGGCAGGCCGACTGACGCGTCGAGCTCGAGCGGCGTACGCGCCTCAATGCACGGATTGCCCGAACCGTCGACCGCCAGGCAGTCTCGGATCGGTTCAGCACAGAACTCATCGATCTGATCGAGATAGCCGTTCATCATTCGATCCCGCATGCCATCGTGATCGTCACCATCGAACAGCGACGCCGGCGCGTGAAGCCCAAAGAGGGTCATGGTGTGCCATCCCTGCTGTTGCAACTGCGGTCCGAGAATGGATGGATCGGTGAGCGTGTGACAGTAAATTTCTGCGGGCAGGCGCTCTGGGAGTCGACCTGCAACGCCGTCAGCGAAGCTGCGCTCGAGCGTCGCTAATGATTCAGCAATGTGAAGGGTTCCAGCGAAGGCGACTCGAGGGTCGAGGCCCGACTTCAGTCGAGGAAGCCTGCTCAACAACATATTGACCTTCATCTGCGAACCCTGAGAGCGATGCGGAGGAACAGCGTCAGCACCCAGCATGTTCGACAGTGTCTGGGGTGCTACATTCGACAGCACCCAGACGCAGTCCTCGATGTGTTCAGTGCCTTCGGCGTCATTCCAGCGAATCTGTGCCGTTCGACCATCGGTGTCGATCGCCGTCACCTGAGCCGACGTGCGGATGACCGATCCTGCCTCAACGGCCGCCTGGTGCAGGGCACCGCTCACCGCACCCATCCCCCCGACCGGGACCTTCCACTCTCCTGTCTCATCCCCGACCAGGTGGTACAGCCAGCAGCGATTCGCCAGAAGTGAAGAGTCGAAGAGTGACGTGTAGGTGCCGATCAGGCCGTCGGTAGCAACGACTCCGCGGACATCATCATCGGTGAAGGCTTCCATCAATGTTTCACCGAGTGGGATCTCGGCGATCTGCTCCCAGGTCTGCTCACCAGCCGCCTCCACCACGAGAGCTCGTGCCTCGTCCACGGATGGCAGTCGATGCAGCATTATCGGGGCCAGTACACGAGCAACCGACTCCATCCTGCTGTACAGGTCCTGCCAAGCCCGATAATCGCTCTCGCTCCCGGTGACCTCAATGAAGGACCGTCGCGTTGCGTCGCCCGGTGTGCGCTCAACGAGCAACCCCGTGTCACGGCCATCACGAATCACCGGTGTGTAAGAAGCGACAGTGCGAGAACGCAATTCGACGCCGAGGCCCAGCTCCTCGATGATCGCGCTCGGCATGAGAGAGACGAGATAGGAATAGCGCGATAGCCGAGCAGGCACACCGGGGAATGCCTCGGTTGACACAGCGGCACCACCCACCTGCGCACCCTGTTCCAGCACCAGCACCTTCCGGCCGGCCCTCGCGAGGTAGGCAGCAGCGGTCAAGCCGTTGTGCCCGCCGCCGATGATGACCGCGTCCCAGCGAGCTCTCATGATTCGATCACCTTATGGAGCCGACGCAACGCTTCACGCAAGGTGTCATCGGATTTGCCAAAGGCCCAGCGGATCGATCCTGCGCCCACAGCCGGATCGTCACAGAACACCTGGATCGGGATCGCAGCGACCCCAGCATGCTCCGGCAACCAGGCACACAGGGCACGGCCGTCCTCGACCTCGAACGGGCCGAGGTCAGTCGTCACAAAGTAGGTGCCCTCAGACTCCGTGACGGCGAAACCCAGATCACGCAGTCCGGGGGTGAGCAGATCCCGCTTGGCCTGCATTGAGGATCGCAAATGTTCGAAGTAGGAATCGGGGAGCCTCAATCCTGCCGCGATCGCGTATTGGAAGGGCCCACCTGAGACGTACGACAGATGTTGGCGCACGACGCGAACCGCTCCGATGAGATCAGCCGGCCCACTGGCCCAACCCACCTTCCAGCCGGTGAAGGAAAAAGATTTTCCACCGCTGCCGACACTGATAGTCCGCTCGAACATCCCGGTAAGCGTCGAGATCGGGATATGTGGATGACCGTCGAACCATAGGTGCTCGTATGCCTCGTCGGACAACACGACGATGTCGCGTTCGATCGCGATCTGGGCGATTGCCGCCAACTCATCCCGGGTGAACACCACACCGGTGGGATTGTGCGGTGAATTCAACAGCAGCACACGGGTTCGGTCGGTAATCGCAGCCCGAAGGGCATCGATGTCAGGGCGGTAGGTCGGCGGCCGAAGTGGGACGCTCACGCGTTGTGCCCCCGCGAGGGCGATACCGGCGGCATACAGGTCGAACCATGGCTCGAAGACCACCACCTCATCCCCGTCCTCGCAGAGAGCCAGCAGGGCCGCCTGCAGGACTTCGCTGGCACCCGTGCCGATCACGACGCCGGCATCCGGGTCGACGCTGAGTCCGTAGAACCGTTCCTGATGCTCCGCTACTGCCTGACGAAGATCGGGGAGACCGTGCGCCGGGGGGTACTGATTGCCTCTGCCATCGGTGATCGCCGCGGTCGCGATGGCCTTGAGTTCGTCAGGACCATCCTCGTCAGGGAACCCCTGGCCGAGGTTGACGGCGCCGACTGAGCGCGCGCGAGCGGACATGTCGCCGAAGACGCTGCGCTCATAGGGGCGCATCCGCTCGACGAGGATCGGAGAACGTCGTGCCACGATCCGTGACCCTAGCCTGCGGCATGACCCGATAGGGCAGGATGGACCCATGCCGCAGATCGAGTTCGTCACCCTCGCCCACCACGCCGAAGCCATCAACGGCCTGCTCTACCTGCAGGGCGCAGGGTGGAGCGAGTTGGATCAACCCCTCGACAACGAAGGCAACCTCGGGACCGTCCACCTGGGCATCGGAGTGAGCCTGCTCATCGGTTGGAACGAGACCAACCGCGCCTACCCGCTCACCGTGAGCGTCGAACATGAAGATGGTGAGCAGCTCTTCGCCGTCGAGGGCGCGGTTGAGGCCGGCCGCCCCGCAGGAGCGACCCCCGGCGCAGACATGCGCAGTGTCCTCGCCGTGAGCGGAGAAGTTCAGTTTGGCCGCCCCGGTCGCTACGTCGTTCGGGCAAACGTCGGAGACGAGGTGGGAGGCAGTTCCCGCGCTGTGCAGTTCCGGGTGAACTTCCCCAGCGGAGCCGCACCCGCAGGCGCCGGCCCCGCTGACTTCTCGCTTCCCGAGTAGCCGGCTGCCTCAGCGCCGCGGAGTCACGGTGAGGTGATCACCATCGGGCACCGTGCCGATGAGGACCTCGTCGCCGTCATGCACCTCGCCGGAGAGGATCTCCTTCGCGAGCGGATCACCAATTGCAGTCTGGACCAGCCGGCGCAAGGGACGCGCGCCGTAAGCCGGATCGAAACCCTTGTTGACCAGCCAGGCCAATGCCTCATCGGAGATCTCGAGAGTGATGCGGCGATCATCGAGGCGGCGCTGCACCTGCTCGACCTGCAGCCGCGCGATGCGCTCAAGTTCCGCTCGATCGAGTGGCTCGAACATCACCATGGCATCGAGTCGATTGAGGAACTCTGGACGGAACTGTGTGCGCACGACCGCTAGCGCCTGCTCCTTGCGCTCCTCCCACGGTGTCGTGACATCGATGAGGAACTGGGAGCCGAGATTCGAGGTCAGGATCAAGATGGTGTTCCGGAAATCCACCGTCCGACCCTGACCATCGGTCAGTCGGCCGTCGTCGAGGACCTGCAGGAGGATATCGAAGATCTCCGGGTGAGCCTTTTCGACTTCGTCGAGCAAGATCACGCTGTAGGGGCGCCGACGGACTGCCTCGGTGAGTTGACCACCTTCCTCGTAGCCCACGTATCCGGGCGGCGCGCCGACTAAGCGGGAGACCGCATGCTTCTCGGAGTACTCGCTCATGTCGATGCGCACCATGGCGCGCTCATCGTCGAAGAGGAACTCCGCCAATGCCTTGGCCAACTCCGTCTTTCCCACACCGGTCGGACCGAGGAAGAGGAATGAGCCGGTCGGGCGATTGGGATCTGCGATCCCGGCGCGGGACCGGCGAACGGCGTCGGACACCTCCCGAACCGCGGCCGTCTGACCGACAACACGCTTGTCCAGGTAGGACTCCATCTGGAGGAGTTTTTCGCTCTCCCCCTGCAGCAGACGTCCGGCTGGGATACCCGTCCAAGACGAGACAACCTCGGCAATGTCATCCGCGGTGACTTCTTCTTGAACCATGGCCGATTCACGAGCGTTGGTGTCGGCGGTCACGCGCTCTAGCTCCTCCTCGAAGGTCGGGATCTCGCCGTACAGGATGCGAGCGGCCTGCTCGAAGTCGCCTTCGCGTTGCGCCTTGTCGGCGACGGCGCGTAGATCGTCGATCAGGACCTTCAATTCACCGATGCGGTCGAGGCCAGCTTTTTCGGTGTCCCACTTCGCGCGGAGGCCAGAGAGTTCCTCTTCCTTGTCAGCAATCTCTGCACGGATTCGGTCAAGTCGCTCCTTCGAAGCATCATCGGATTCCTTCGCGACGGCGAGCTCTTCCATGCGCAGGCGATCAACCTGTCGCTGCAGGACGTCGATCTCCACCGGCGAGGAGTCGATCTCCATACGCAATCGCGCCGCCGACTCATCCATCAGATCGATGGCCTTGTCGGGCAGGAAGCGTGAGGTGATGTAGCGATCGGACAGCGTCGCCGCGGCGATGAGCGCACTATCCGCGATGACCACCTTATGATGAGCCTCGTACTTCTCCTTGATTCCGCGCAGGATGGCGATGGTGTCCTCAACGCTCGGCTGATCGACGAACACCTGCTGGAAACGTCGCTCGAGTGCGGGATCCTTCTCGATGTATTCGCGGTACTCATCGAGGGTCGTAGCACCGATCATCCGTAGTTCACCGCGAGCCAGCATCGGCTTGAGCATGTTGCCCGCATCCATCGCTGAGTCGCCGCCTGCGCCCGCACCCACGACCGTGTGGAGTTCGTCGATGAACGTAATGATCCGACCTTCGGACTCCTTGATCTCGTCGAGGACGGCCTTGAGCCGCTCCTCGAACTCGCCCCGATACTTCGCCCCGGCGACCATCGCCCCGAGGTCCAGGGAGATCAGGGTCTTGCCCTGCAATGAGGTGGGAACATCCCCTTCGATGATGCGTCGAGCGAGTCCCTCAACTACGGCTGTCTTGCCCACACCAGGGTCACCGATGAGCACCGGATTGTTCTTGGTTCGACGGGAGAGCACCTGCACGGTGCGACGGATCTCTTCATCCCGGCCGATGACCGGATCGATTTTGCCTTCGCGGGCACGTGCGGTGAGGTCGACGCCAAATTTTTCCAGGGCCTGGAAGGTGCCCTCGGGGTCTGGGGATGTCACGCGCGCTCCTCCTCGGATGCTCTGCAGTGCTTCAAGGAGCGCCTCCGGCGTCGCTCCTGCCCGGCTGAGAATGTCTTTCGTCTGGCCCTCACCGGCGAGGGCGATGAGCAGATGCTCGGTGCTGACGTATTCATCTCCGCGTTCATCAGCCAGCTTCTTCGCGGCATTGACCACTGCGAGGGATTGGCCCGACAATTGCGGAGCCGACACAGTGGCGCCACTCGCACTCGGGAGCGCCTCGACGACAGCTCGGACCTCGCGGGTCAGGGTTCGCACATCGACACCCACGGCATCGAGCAGTGCCGTGGCAATGCCCTCACCCTGCTGGAGCAGGGAATCCAGGATGTGCACGGGCTCGACCTGTGCGTTGCCCTGGGCCGCCGCCATGCGCACCGAGGCGCCGAGCGCTTCCTGGGCTCGCGTGGTGAATTGGATGTCCATCTTCTTTCGTCTTCTCTTCTCTATCTCGATCTGGTCATGTCTTATGCGCGTCGACGTCGACGCGGATTCCACAGCACGAGTGCGGTGGACTGCTTTTCGCGAAGGAGCTCATCGAGGTGATTGCGCACACGCTGGAGTTCTGCCTCGAGTTCCAGCACCCGCTGGATGCCGACGAGGCTGACTCCCTCGGCAGAGAGTTCGGCGATCTCCCGCAGTCGTTCCACATCAAGCGCGGAATACAAACGATTTCGCCCGTTGACCCGCTGTGGACGCACGAGCCCCAGGCGGTCGTACTGGCGAAGCGTCTGGGGATGCAGTTCCGCCAGCTGCGCGGCGACCGAGATCGTGTAGACCGGAGTGGAGTCCTCGGCTTGCATCTAGTCTCCCTTCGCCGCCGCGAGGAGATCGGCGCGGGGATCGACATCACCGATGGAGTCGGCGTAGGCCTGGAGGGCCTGGCGCGCCTCATCGGGGAGCGTTGTGGGCACGATGACCTCGACCGTAGCGAGAAGATCTCCCTTTGTTCCGTCCTTGCGAGCTACCCCGCGGCCACGGACCCGGAAGGTTCGTCCGTTCGCGGTGCCTTCTGGGATCTTCAGTGTCACCGTCGAACCACCTGGTACCGGAACCTTCACCTGAGCACCGAGGGCAGCCTCGGTGAATGTCACCGGGACTGTGACGGTGAGATTGTCACCCTTGCGCCCGAACACCGGGTGGGAATCGACATGGACGGTGACATAGAGGTCACCATTGGGCCCACCGTTCTCGCCGGGTGCACCCTTGCCCTTGAGGCGGATCCGCGATCCATCCTTGACCCCGGCGGGGATGCGGGCCTGAACGGTTCGGCTGCTCATACCCCGACCGGAGCCGCGGCAACTGGTGCACGGATCATCGACGATCAGTCCACGCCCATGGCAGGTCTGACAGGGCTCCGCAAAGGCAAAGCCACCAGCGTTCCGGGACGTTTGACCCGACCCCTCGCAGGTCGGACACAGTCGCGGCACAGTCCCCGCCTTCGCTCCAGTTCCATGACATGCGGTGCAGGCACCTTCGCTGGAGAGTCGCAGCGGCACCGTCACCCCGGAGAGCGCCTCGTCGAATCCGAGGGTGATCTCACTGTCGAGGTCGGCTCCGCGCCGAGCTCGCTGGGCGCTGCGTCCGCCACGTCCACGGTTGAAGATGTTGCCGAGGATGTCGCCGAGACCACCATCCTCACCGCTGAACACATCGGAGAAGTCGTAGGTCTGCCCCCCTCCCCCAAAGCCACCGCCTCCGAAGCCACCGCCGCCGGGTCGGAACCCACCGCCGCCAGCGAACAGCGAACGAGCCTCGTCATATTCCTTGCGCTTGGCATCATCGGAGAGCACGTCATAGGCCTCCGATACGCCCTTGAACTTCTCTTCAGCGGCTTTGTCGCCGGGATTCTTGTCCGGGTGGAGTTCCCGCGCCAACGTGCGGTAGGCCTTCTTGATCTCATCGGCAGACGCAGACTTGGACACGCCGAGCATGGCGTAGAAGTCCTTGTCCAACCAGTCCTTATTCATCTGCTTTCGTGCCTACCTCATCTGCATTCGTGATCGCTCATCCGACGATCTGTTGTCATGTACGTCAGTCGGTGCCCGCAACAGCCACCCGAGCCGGACGGATGATGCGCTCCCCGATCCGGTAGCCGGGCTGATAGACAGCCACCACCGTGGGCTCATCGATACCGTCACGTGGCTCGCTGGTGAGTGCCTCGTGCACCATGGGGTCGAAGGGCTCGTTCTCAGCGCCGAAGCTCTCCAGGCCCAGTCGAGTCGCCACCTGCTCGAGGTTCTCTCCCACCGTCTTGAAGGTGCCCTCGAGTTCACCGTGCTCACGTGCCCGCTCGATGTCATCGAGCACCGGGAGCAAATCGTTCAGCACACCGGCAATGACCACCTCACGCGCTGCTTCGCGGTCACGATCAACGCGCTTGCGATAATTGGCGTATTCGGCGTGCACCCGGCGAAGGTCGTCGGTGAGTTCGGCGACCTTCGCCTCTGTCGCGGAGAGGTCCTCTTCCACGATGGTGCCCTCCGCCGCACCCTCGGGTGCGGGAGCACTGGGCTCCCGCACCTCGAAGGTCTCCGGATCAATGCGGCGTCGGTCGTGGACGCGGATGCCCTCGTTCTCCTGGTCAGGATTCTCGGTCATCTGGTCGCGTCCCCTCGTCACTTCTGGGCGTCGTTGGCGTCATCATCGACAATTTCCGCGTCGATGACGTCGTCCTCAGCCATATCGGCTTCGGCCTCGGCAGCACCATCGCCACCAGCTGCTTGGGCTGTGGCGTACATCGCCGCACCCAGCGCCTGACTGGCCTGGGCGACCTTGTCGGTCGCTGCCTTCATGCCCGGGATGTCGTTGGCCTCGATCGCCTTCTTCAACTCATCGAGCGGACCTTCGACATTAGCCTTCGCATCCGCGGGGATCTGCGCCTCGTTGTCGGTCATGAACTTCTCGGTCTGATACACCAGCGCCTCCGCAGTGTTCTTGACCTCGATTTCCTCCCGCAGACGCTTGTCTTCCTCAGCGTGCTGCTCAGCCTCGCGCATCATGCGGTCGATGTCTTCCTTGCTCAGCGCGCTTCCGCCCGAGATCGTCATCGACTGCTCCTTGCCCGTGGCCTGATCCTTGGCCGAGACGTGGACGATGCCGTTGGCGTCGATATCGAAGGTGACCTCGATCTGCGGCACGCCACGCGGGGCCGGGGGCAGGCCAGTGAGCTCGAAGGTGCCCAGGCGCTTGTTGTAGGCCGCCATCTCGCGCTCGCCCTGGTAGACCTGGATGAGCACGCTGGGCTGGTTGTCGTCAGCGGTGGTGAAGATTTCGCTGCGCTTGGTCGGGATCGTCGTGTTGCGCTCGATGAGCTTCGTCATCACGCCGCCCTTGGTCTCGATACCGAGACTCAGTGGGGTGACGTCGAGCAGCAGGACGTCCTTGACGTCGCCGCGCAGAACACCTGCCTGCAGGGCCGCACCAATCGCCACGACCTCATCAGGGTTGACACCCTTGTTGGGGTCCTTGCCCGTCAGTTCCTTGACCAACTCGCCAACGGCCGGCATGCGCGTGGAGCCGCCCACGAGAACCACCTGGTCGATATCGCTGATCTTGATTCCCGCATCTTTCACGACCGCTTCGAAGGGGGCCTTCGTGCGGTTGAGCAGATCGGAGGTCATCTGCTCGAACTGAGCCCGGCTAAGCGTCTCGTCGAGGTGCAGCGGGCCGTCCGCGCTCGCGGTGATGTAGGGCAGGTTGATCGAGGTCTGCATGGAGCTCGACAGTTCGATCTTCGCCTTCTCTGCCGCTTCGCGGAGTCGCTGCATGGCCATCTTGTCCTTGCTCAGGTCCACGCCGTGAGCGTTCTTGAACTGCGAGACCAACCACTCGACAACCTTGTCGTCCCAGTCATCGCCACCGAGGTTGTTGTCACCGCTGGTGGCCTTGACCTCCACAACTCCATCGCCGATCTCCCGCAGGGACACGTCGAAGGTGCCACCACCGAGGTCGAACACCAGGATCGTCTGTTCGGCATCACCCTTGTCCAGGCCATAGGCCAGGGCAGCAGAGGTCGGTTCGTTGATGATGCGCAGGACGTTCAGGCCCGCGATCTCGCCGGCCTCCTTGGTTGCCTGACGCTGAGCGTCGGAGAAATAGGCGGGCACGGTGATGACAGCGTCGGAGACGGTGTCGCCGAGATAGGCCTCGGCATCCCTTTTCAACTTCATCAGCGTGCGCGCCGAGATCTCCTGCGCGGTGTATTTCTTATCGTCGATCTCGACGGTCCATTCCGTGCCCATGTGGCGCTTGACGGACCGGGTAGTGCGGTCGACGTTCGTGACGGCCTGGCGCTTGGCAACCTCGCCGACGAGCACCTCGCCGTTCTTGGCGAAGGCGACGACCGACGGGGTGGTGCGGGCGCCCTCCGCATTGGTGATGACGACGGGATCGCCGCCCTCAAGTACGGACACGACGGAGTTGGTCGTGCCCAGGTCGATGCCGACTGCTCGGGCCATCAGGGGTGTCCTTCTTTCTTGTACGTAGTGTCATGTCGCGAGGCCGACAGGCCTCAGGTCTTATATGCGTCGCCGTGACGCGGATGTGTTAAGTATGCTTCATCAGAGACTATGAGTCAAATCGACTCATAGTGGGTCAGGTGCGCGGGGATGTGACCTGCGCCATATCGAGGGTTGTGAAGGAGCGTTCACGGCGCTGACGACTACCCTGGCCTCATGGAGCTCATGGATTGGCTGCGGATTGCTCTGGGCACGCTCATCATCGTGGGGGGCCTCGCCTTCGCGGCCCGACGAAGCCTGTTCCTCAACAGCATGATTCGCTCCGGCCAGCCAGCCGTGGGCCGGACCGGTCAACTCGGCCGCCGCGCTGAGGCGGAGGCCACTGAGGTGCTCGGGCAGAAGAAGCTGCTGCAGTGGGTCGTCCCCGGTACCGCCCATGTGTTCGCCTTCTGGGGATTCCTCGTGCTGGGGATCACCGTCCTCGAGGCGTTCGTCGAGGTCTATCTCCCCGGCTTCTGGTTCCCCATCATCGGCACCTGGGCACCCGTCCTGTTCCTCATCGATCTGTTCGTGGTGCTTGTCTTCGTCGGCATCGCGATCTTCGCGATCATCCGGCTAGCCAACAACCCGAAGAAGGAGGGTCGCTCCTCCCGCTTCTTCGGGTCTCACACCGGGCCGGCGTGGATCGTGCTGCTCATGATCTTCAACGTGCTGTGGACCCTTGAGCTTTATCGCGGCGCCAAGATCGCCCTGCACGAGGCTGAGGGTGGAGCTCCCTACAGCGGCGCCTTCCTGACCAACATCTTCGCTGGCTGGATGAACGGCCTGTCGGTCACAAGCCTGCAGTGGATCGAGACGATCGGCATCATCCTGCATATCGGGGTCATCCTCGGCTTCCTTCTCATCGTGCTCCACAGCAAGCACCTCCATATCTTCATGGCACCCATCAATGTCGCGTTCTCACGTCGCCCAAATGGCCTCGGACCACTGCTGCCGATGTATTCAGGTGGCAAGCCGATCGATTTCGAGGATCCGCCGGACGACGCGACCTTCGGGGTCGGGCGCATCGAGGACTTCACATGGAAGGACACTCTCGACTTCGCGACCTGTACCGAGTGCGGCCGTTGCCAGTCGCAGTGCCCGGCTTGGAACACCGGAAAGCCGTTGAGCCCGAAGCTGATGATCATGGACCTCCGCGAGGCTGCCTTCGCCAAGGCGCCCTATGTCATGGCCGCGCAGAAGGCCAACGACGGCGCGAACCCACCACTCGGCGAGGTGGACGATGCCGTTCTGGCGACGATGACCGAGGCCGTCCAGGCCGAGGTCGAGCGACCGTTGGTCGGCTCGCGGGAGGGACTGGCGCACCAGGACACCGACGGATACGACGCATCCGGTCATCGATCACACGAGGGGCCGGTCATCGACGCAGACGCCCTGTGGTCCTGCACGACCTGCGGTGCCTGCGTGCATCAGTGCCCGGTCGATATCGAACACATCGACCACTTTGTCGATATGCGCCGCTACCAGGTGCTGATCGAGTCGGAGTTCCCCACCGAACTTGGTGGCCTGTTCAAGAACATCGAGAACAAGGGCAACCCGTGGGGCATGAACGCGTCGAGCCGCAACGACTGGATCACCGAGGTCGACTTCGACGTTCGCGTGTTCGGCATGGAAGGCGAGGACACGATTCCCGACGATGTCGAGTACCTGTTCTGGGTGGGCTGCGCCGGTGCCTTCGAGGATCGAGCCAAGCGCACCACGAAGGCCGTTGCAGAGCTGCTCACCATCGCGGGCGTCAACTTCATGGTGCTCGGTGAGGGCGAGACCTGCACCGGTGACCCGGCGCGGCGTGCCGGTAATGAGTTCCTGTTCCAGATGCAGGGCATGCAGAACGTCGAGGTTCTCAACGAGATCGGTGCGAAGAAGATCGTCGTGACCTGCCCCCACTGCATGAACACCATCGGTCGGGAATACCCGCAGATCGGTGGCAACTATGAGGTCGTGCACCATTCCCAACTCCTGGCGACCCTGGTCAAGGAAGGCCGCCTCACTCCCGTCACCACACCGGATTCGGGGATGGGAGAGAAGATCACCTACCACGATCCGTGCTATCTCGGTCGTCACAACAACGTCTACGTCCCCCCTCGCGATCTCGTCGCAAGTGTTCCCGGCGTCGACCTTGTCGAGATGCCTCGCCACGGCACGCAGTCGTTCTGTTGCGGTGCGGGCGGTGCGCGCATGTGGATGGAGGAGAAGCTCGGCACTCGCGTCAACGTCAACCGCGCGGATGAAGCCATCGCGACCGGTGCCTCCAAGGTCGCCGTTGCCTGCCCGTTCTGCAACGTGATGCTCAACGACGGTGTGACGATGCGCCAACAGGAAGGCACCGCTGAGGGCGTTGAGGTCGTCGATGTGGCGACCGTGCTCCTCGACGGCGTGAAGGCGAAGTCCCCCGCCTAAGTGGTCCTTACCTTGCGGTCCGACGCATGATCATGGGGTGCGTCAGTCCTTCGTCTCGTACTTGCCAAACTGCAGGTGCATCAGCCAGGCCATCATCCGATCCTTCACCCCGGGCTTCGCGTCGAACTCGGATCGATGCTCGTCAATCCATGAACGTACATCCTGGGGGGCCTGCCCGGTGACGGCCTGCACCGTGTCCGTCACGACATCGGCCCCGCCCCTGGCCCAGGCACGGAAGTGACACAGCACCTCGGTGTCGAGCTGATGCGGATCGGTAAAGCCGCCGTGCTCGAGGAGCAACTTCGCAAGGTCTGCCTCCGGCAGGTCGTAGTAGTGGATCGTGCGGCCGAGGATCTCGGAGAACGACGCGCAGACCTGCGCCATCGTGACCGCCTCCGGTCCGGTGCAGACGAACTCTTGGCCGTCTGTGTCGTCGCGACACAGCACATCCGCTCCGACGCGGGCGACATCAGCGAGTGCGACAAGGCCAATGCGACCCTCACCGCTCATACCGAAGATTGCGTCATTCTCGATGGTGCCGGCATACGGCAGTAGCGACGTCTCCATCACCGAGTTTGGACTGAGGATGCTCCACCGCAACCCCGAGGCCTTCAGGTGATCAAGCGCCTTCTGATGCTGAAGGGAGAGCGCATCTCCCTGGTGGTCGACCGCTCCGGAGATGGCCAAGATGCGGGCATCCGGGCTCGCTTCGCGGACAGCATCGATGAGCGCCGTTTCTCGGGCCGCGATGCGGCCATCCATCGGGGTGGCGACGAACGCGTCCGTGATCCCCGAGCACACCAACGGCAAAGTGGCGGGATCGTCGAGATCTGCGGTGACGTAGGTGATCGAATCGGTATCGACATCGTCGTCCCGGCGCGCGTGCACCATCGCTCGGACGTGCACGTCTCCTCGTTCGGCGAGTTCGCGCACAAGCGCACTACCAAACATTCCATGGGCGGTGGTGATCAAGATGGTGGGTGAAGCGGACATGCGAACAACCTAGGAGTGTCGGTTCAACCTGTCTACGCCCATCGTGGAAGTGACGACGCGGATGCGCGCACCGGGGGCTGCGCTAACGCAGGTCGGTGCGGTGGAAGTTCGCGAATGACCTGCTCGGGGTCGGCCCGCGCTGGCCCTGGTATCGCGAGCCATACACCTGCGACCCATAGGGATGCTCCGCCGGCGAGGACAGTCGGAAAAGGCACAACTGCCCGATCTTCATCCCCGGCCACAACTTGATGGGCAGAGTCGCCACATTGCTCAACTCCAAGGTGACGTGCCCGGAGAATCCCGGATCGATGAAACCAGCCGTGGAATGCGTGAGCAGACCGAGTCGGCCCAGGGAAGACTTGCCCTCGAGCCGACCGGCGATGTCATCAGGAAGGGTGACCACCTCATAAGTCGAGGCCAGTACGAACTCCCCCGGATGCAGAATGAACGGATCCTCAACCGTCTCGACGAGCGAGGTGAGATCCGGCTGCTCCTCCGCGGGGTCGATATGCGGATAGCGGTGGTTCTCGAAGACCCGGAAGTAGCGGTCCAGACGGACATCGATACTCGACGGCTGAACCATCGACGGGTCGAAGGGATCCAGGCCCACCCGGCCCGCATCGATCTCGGCTTTGAGGTCTCTATCGGAGAGCAGCACGAAGGCGAGGCTATCGCCTTCGCCACCCCATAGGGTCAACACCGTGCGGATCATCGACCCCAGCCGCTCGGCGGTACGCCGCGGAATCCGCATCGCGCTCGCCGTTCCCACCATCGCCTTCCTCGTGTCCCGAGCAGCCGATGATCCAGAGGGCGTCGTCTACGGAGCCTTCCTCGCCACATCGATCCTGGGCATGTCGGACTTCTCCGGCTCATGGAGGGTGCGGCTGTTCGGTCCAATCGCTACCGCAGGCTTCGCAGCTCTCGCCGTCGTGATCGGGATTCTGGCGAGCGCCAATCTCGTCTCAGTCGTGCTCGTCACCCTGCTGGCCGGTTCCGCCTTAGCCTTCCTGCCGACACTGCGAGGACTACCCGCGGCCGGGTCAGCCCCTGTCCTGCTGATGTATGCGATCGCCATCACCACCGATGTGCAACTCGCGGAGATGCCCGATGTCCTCACCGGTCTGGGAATCGGCACCGCGGTGACGAGTCTCATCCTCCTCGTGGTGTTCCCCAGGGATTCAACGGCGAACTTCCGACATGATCTCGCCGAAGCCATGCGCGCCCAGGCCGACTTCATCGCAGCCCGCTGGCTAGGGGACGGGGACATTGACACAACTCGCGATCGATATCGCCTCACCGTCGGTAAGGTCACCAGGGACTGGGTCGGAAACCCGTATCGGCCATCGGGAACCACCGAGGGCGATCATGCGCTCATCCTGCTGGCTGCACGTCTGAAGGTCGTCTACGACTCCATTCCTGGGATCGAGGCGCCAGATGATCCGGACGAGAATTCGCACACCGCCAAGGCAGCGATTGCACTCATGCGCTCCAATGCCGATGCGCTGCAGGGAATCACGCACTCACCAGCACTCTCAGTCGCTCAGGCGGAACGCCACGCGACTCGGCAGCGAGCGATCGAACAGATCCAGGCGCACCCGGATCCGGCAGCCGCAGTGAAGATCACCCGCTCATCCCATGGAGCGCAGGTCCTGTTGGCCTTCGCCGCCGACGCAGGTGTCCTCGTGGCACGGATCTGCGGCCAACCGGTGGGACGTATCGGCGATCGCGTGACAGCACCGTCGCACTGGTGGACTGACCTCACCGTGAATGCCTCCCTTCGCTCCCCCTGGGCACGCCATGCCCTCCGCACCGGCATCGCGCTCGCACTCGCTGCAGCACTGGTCAATCTGATCAACCTCACCCATGGCTACTGGGTACTGCTGGGCGTCATCTCCGTGATGCGCATTGATGCCGCAGCAACGAGCGCCCAAGCCCTTCGCTCCATCGGCGGCACCATCCTTGGTGTCGGTATCGGCCTGCTGATCGTGACGGCAGCCATCGCGAGCCCGGATCTGCTTTGGATTCTCACTCCCGTCCTTGCCTTCTTCGTCGGATGGGCGCCTCGAGCCATGGGATTCACAGCCGGCCAGGCAGCCTTTTCCGCGTTCGTTCTCGT
Organism: Candidatus Nanopelagicales bacterium; assembly: GCA_040265115.1. Taxonomy (GTDB): domain Bacteria; phylum Actinomycetota; class Actinomycetes; order S36-B12; family S36-B12; genus M55B157. The sequence goes on along the minus strand of JBDQGZ010000012.1, from coordinate 4,126 downwards.
GCTTCTCGCCGCTGTCAGTTGGCCGCCGCAGTATGCAACGGCGATTGACCGGGTCTTCGATATCGGAGTGGGGGTCGCCACGGCAGCGATGGTCAGCATGCTGATGTGGCCCACCCGCATGGTTGCATCGCTACGACAGGATCTCGGTGCAGCCATTAGCGCTGGGATGGAATACCTGCGCCTCGCAGTCCACAGAGTGCTCGGTGAGGTCGATGCCAGCGAACTGCGTCGGACCTGGGCGGCCGATCGTGCCGTAGTGCGCCGTGCAGCGGAGGCCTTCGATCTCACGGTCGTGCAGCGGCGGGATGTGGACGCGGTGAAGGGAACATGGCCGCAAGTTGCCGGCTCAATGCACGTGCTGATGTATTCCGCCGTCTACATCGCTACGCTGCCGGACATTACCGCGCCCGTGATTCCCGCCCATGCACAAGTCGTGCAGGCGGAGCTCGACCGGACCCAGGCAGCTTGGACCGAGGTGAAGGACTGGCTGGACACCGGCTCGGCGCCCAAGCAGGTTCATCCCGATCGCGATCCATTCAACGCACTTGTCCGGGCCAGTGCTGACCTCGATCTGCGAGATCCGAGGATCGCGGCTTCCCTGGCCACGGCCGTGTGGGCGGTGGATTGGCTTGAATTGCTGCACACCGTCGCTGAGCGAGTAGCCGCTGCACCGGCATCCGTGAGATGATCACGTGATGCGGAACCCGTCTCATCCCACTCGTGAGCGACTCATCGACACAGCCGTGAAGATGCTCGATGACCGGGATATCGATCAGTTAAATGTCAATGAGGTCCTCGAGGTGTCCGGGATCTCCAAAGGCTCGATGTACCACCACTTCGAGGACTTCGACGACCTCATCAATGCTGCCCTCGTCCGACGATTCACCCGCGGGGTCGACCAAGACCTTGCCCAGATCACGGACATGCTCACCTCCGCACGCACCTCGAAGCAGTTCTTCGACGCTCTCGACCATCTCAACGAGCAGGTGCAGTCGCCCAAGCGGGTGGATTCACGTGTGGAGCGGGCCACCATGCTCGCCCGAGCCCACTATCACGCAGACTTCAAAGCAGCCCTTGGTGCTGAGCAAGAGCGACTCACGTCCGCCTTCGCCGATCTGTTCCGCGAGGCTCAGAACAAGGGCTGGTTCGCTGCCGATATTGATCCCGTCGCCTTCGCTACGTTCGTTCAGGCGTTCACCCTCGGCCAGTTGATCAATGACATGTCGACGACATCGATGGACTACAACGCCTGGCGCGGCCTGATTCACACGATCATCCGCTCCCTTCGCGCCTAACCCAGACTCCAGAACTTTCGCACTTTTCCACCCCTAGGGAGTTGCGAAGTTTCGCTCAATCACTGACTCCGCGATCTCTCGTGACTGAGCGCTCGATCATCGAGCCATGTCACCATGGGGTTGTGAGGTTTCCCGATGTATCAGGTCGGACACTGAGTGGTCTTGAGGTCACACTGCCGACTGACCTGCCTGCGAACCGAACCCTGTGCCTCGTCGCCTTTCAACAGCAACATCAAGGGTGCGTGGATCGTTGGATTGCGCTCGCCGAATCAGCCGGTGTTCCCGGATCCCCGCTCGATGGCGTGGAATCCTCACAGACCTGCATCGTGGAGATTCCCGTCATCGGGACCCGTTGGCGACTGGGCCGCCGGTTCATCGACGGCGGCATGGCCGCCTCGATTCGGGTTCCACGGGTGCTAGCTCGCACGATCACCGTGTATACCGATGTTGCCGCGTTTCAACGACGCCTCAACATTCCAAACTCGGCCGATGTTCACGCCCTGGTGGTGACTCGCGACGGCGAGATCCTCGCGCGTAGCTCAGGTGAACCCGACGATCAACGCCTCGATGTGATCCTCACAGCACTGGAAACCCCTCGGAAAGCCTGAACTCCGCAACTCCCTAGGGGTGAAAAGGGGCGAATAGTTGCGGTATTCGGTTATGAGGGTGGAGGGCCTTCGAACGCTCTACGATGAGATCCCTGAGTGCAGGGCCACCGCGTTGCTGAGGTCAAGGGAGTCTCCATGTCGAGTGTTCGTGCAGCGCTGGTTCAGACCGCATGGACCGGGGACATGGAAAGCATGATCGTCGCCCATGAAGACTTCTCTCGACAGGCGGCAGCAGACGGCGCACAGGTGATCTGCTTCCAGGAACTGTTCTACGGCCCCTACTTCTGCCAGATCCAAGATCCTGCGTACTACTCCTACGCCGAGAGCATCCCCGGACCCACAACCGAGCGGTTCCAAGCACTTGCGGCGGAACTCGGGATCGTCATGGTTCTCCCCATGTATGAAGAGGAGCAGCCGGGAATTCTGTTCAATACCGCAGCGGTCATCGATGCGGACGGGACCTACCTGGGGAAGTATCGAAAGAATCACATCCCTCAGGTCAAGGGCTTCTGGGAGAAGTTCTACTTTCGCCCGGGCAACCTCGGGTATCCGGTGTTCCAGACTGCCGTCGGCCCCATCGGGGTCTACATCTGCTACGACCGTCACTTCCCCGAGGGCTGGCGGGCGCTCGGATTGAACGGTGCGCAGATCGTGTTCAATCCGTCTGCTACTCATCGTGGACTGTCGTCCTATCTGTGGAAGCTCGAGCAACCAGCAGCGGCGGTCGCGAACGAATTCTTCGTCGGTGCGATCAATCGAGTGGGCATCGAGACCGAGATCGGGGACAACGACTTCTACGGCACGAGCTACTTCGTCGATCCCACGGGTTCCTTCGTAGGAGATGTCGCAGATTCCCACGCACCTGAACTTGTCATTCGCGACTTGGATCTCGACCTGCTTGGTGAGATCCGCAATCGCTGGGCGTTCTATCGGGATCGGCGCCCGGATAGCTACTCCGATCTCACCGCACCCTGACAGAAAGAGATGGCGATGGATTTAGGAATTGTCCTGCAGTGCACCCCTCCAGCATCACGAGTGATCGATTACGCCCGTCGTGCCGAGAATCTTGGCTTCAAGTACGTCTGGACCTTCGACTCGCACATCCTGTGGGAAGAGCCCTACGTCATCTACTCCAAGATCCTCGACGAGACACGCAAGGTGATCGTGGGTCCGATGGTGACCAATCCCGCGACCCGCGATATCACCGTGTCCGCGTCGATGTTCGCCACTCTGAACGAGATGTACGGCAACAGAACAGTGATCGGAATAGGTCGAGGCGATTCTGCTGTCCGACTGACGAATGGAAAGCCCTGCACCATCGCGGAATTGCGTGACGCGGTCCGCCATCTGCAGGACATGACGAATGGCCGGCCCATCGACTACAAGGGCAGCACTATCCGACTGCCGTGGGCTGAGGACAGTGACACCCAGGTGTATGTCGCCGCCTACGGCCCCAAGGCCCTCGCTCTCACTGGTGAAGTGGGCGATGGTTTCATCCTGCAACTCGCCGACCCGCAGATCGCCGCCTGGACCATTGATGCGGTGCGTCGGGCTGCGCAGGATGCAGGACGCAATCCCGACGACATCTCCATCTGCGTTGCCGCCCCGGCTTACGTCACTGATGATGTCGCGCATGCTCGCGATCAGCTGCGCTGGTTCGGCGGGATGGTCGGCAACCACGTCGCAGATATCGTCGAGCGATACGGCGAGGGCACCGAGGTTCCGACCGCGCTGACCGACTATATCCGGGATCGCCAGGGCTATGACTACAACGAGCATGGTCAAGCAGGCAATGCACACACTGACTTCGTCCCTGATGAGGTGATCGACCGGTTCTGCATCATCGGTCCAGTAGAGGAGCACATCCGACGGCTACAGGAGTTGCAGGATCTGGGAGTCGATCAGTTTGCGATCTATCTCCAGCATGACGACAAGGACGGAACGCTGCTGGAGTATGGAAACCGGATCATCCCCGCGATGGCGGAGACTCAGCGCGCAAAATCCTGACTGTGGCGTCGGTGTTCGCGCAGAGACTCCGAACTCCGCAACTCCTTGGGGGCAAAAAGTGCTGTTTGTTGCGGCGTTGGGATAGTGGCATACTTGCGGGGCGCGATTCCCCTAGGGAATCTCCGCGGGTGTAGTTCAATGGCAGAACATCAGCTTCCCAAGCTGACAGCGCGGGTTCGATTCCCGTCACCCGCTCAACGTGGAAGGGTCCAGGGT
>JBDQGZ010000011.1:0-21667 GCA_040265115.1 Candidatus Nanopelagicales bacterium | reverse complement strand
GTGATCGCCAGCCCACGTCCAGGCAATCCAGTCATGCGGATCTTGGACAGGGAGATGTGCCCGAAGATCACCGCGAGGACGGGCATCCTCGGCGTCACCATCGGCCTGTGCCTGTGGTTCCTCCCCGTGATGCCCGTCCTCGCGGTGATCTTCGGGCACATCTCCCTGTCCAAGATCCGCATGACTGGATTGCCTGGACGTGGGCTGGCGATCACTGGCCTCGTCACCGGCTATGTCGGGATCGGCCTGTCGGTGGTCATCTACATCGTGTCGATCATTGGTGCCTTCAGTGCGCCATCACCGACCTTCTAGGCACGGTTCGAGGTGAGTCGCCGGGCGCTGGCCCTCTTCATCGCGCTCGGGCTGATCTGGGGCACGCCCTATCTGTTCATCCGGATCGCCGTCGAACATGTCGAGCCGGCCGTTCTCGTCGGTTTACGGGTAGCGATCGGTGCACTCATCCTCGTGCCCATCGCGGCAGCACGCCATCAACTGCTGCCGGCCCTGCGGCACTGGCCCTGGGTGGCGGCCTTCGCACTGCTGGAGATCTCGATCGCTTTCTTGACGCTGGGGTATGCCGAGCAGCGGCTGTCCAGTTCGCTCACCGCGCTCATCATTGCGATGGTGCCGCTTGTCGCCGCGGTGTTCGCGCGCATGCTCGGCTTGGATCCACGACTGCGCGGAATTCGGGTCCTGGGTCTCGCCGTCGGCCTCGCCGGTGTCGCTGCGCTCGTGGGGCTCGATGTCGAAGGGGCGCAGTTCTGGGGTGTCGGAGCGGCCCTCATCACGGTCCTCGGCTATGCCTCGGCGCCGATGATCGTGTCGACGAAACTGGCCGATGTCCCCAGCCTCGGCGTCATCGCCTGGGCGCTGACCTTGAATGCGGTTCTCTACGCGCCGTTCGTGTGGTGGCTATGGCCGACCGACACGGTGCCGGCGAGCGCCTGGTGGTCGATCGTCGTCCTAGGCGTGATTCCCACCGCACTCGCTTTCGTGCTGCTGTTCGCCCTCATCGGAGAGGTCGGTCCGGCGCGCACCACCGTGATCACCTTCATCAACCCCGCGGTCGCGGTCGTGCTCGGTGTTCTCGTGCTCAGCGAGCCGGTCACCTGGGGGATCGTGATCGGCTTCCCGCTCGTGCTCGCGGGTTCCTTCCTCGCCACTCGCCCGGACCGCAACACCGCTGCCGCCATCGAGGACGCCCCCCACCCCTAACCCATCTCCCGGAAATGCAACAGGGGCGCCGCGCGAGCTGAAGCCCACGCGACGCCCCTGCGCGTCGTGTACCGAGTGCGCTACCGCGTCACTTCTTCACATCGAACCGATCGAGATCCATGACCTTTGTCCACGCGGCGACGAAGTCGTTCACGAACTTCGCTTCCGCATCAGCCCAGGCGTAGACCTCCGACAGCGCCCGCAGCTGGGAGTTTGCGCCGAAGACGAGATCGACTCGGGAACCGGTCCACTTCACCTCGCCGGTGTTGCGGTCGCGGCCCTCAAACACCTCGTTGGTGTCATTGGTCGGCTCCCATGTCGTCTCCATGTCGAGGACATTGACGAAGAAGTCATTCGACAGCACGCCCGGACGGTTCGTGAAGACACCGTGCGTGGAGCCACCGGAGTTCGCCCCCAGCACCCGAAGGCCGCCGATGAGAGCGGTCATCTGCGGAGCAGTGAGGGTGAGCAACTGTGCCTTGTCGAGCAGCAGGTGCTCGCTCGGCACAATGAGACCCTTGCCGAGGTAGTTGCGGAAACCATCGGCCACCGGCTCGAGCACGGCGAAGGACTCCACATCGGTCTGCTCCTGCGTCGCATCGCCTCGACCCGGGGTGACGGGCACGGTGACGGTGTGGCCGGCATCCTTGGCTGCCTTCTCGATGGCGGCGGCGCCGCCGATCACGATCAGGTCGGCGAGGGACACCTGGTTGCCGCCAGCGGCATTGAACTCCGACTGAATGCCCTCCAGGGTCGAGAGCACGCGAGCGAGGTCATCGGGGTTGTTGACATTCCATTCGCGCTGCGGCTCCAAGCGGATACGCGCACCGTTCGCGCCTCCGCGCTTGTCGCTGTCGCGGTAGGTCGATGCCGACGCCCACGCGGTCGACACCAACTGCGACACGGTGAGGCCGGACTCGAGGACCTTGGCCTTCAGCGCCGCGATGTCCGCGTCGTTGATAGCAGGGGTCGGCGCAGCCTGGATCGGGTCCTGCCAGATGAGCACCTCATCGGGCACCTCCGAGCCGACGTACCGGCTGATCGGACCCATGTCGCGGTGGGTGAGCTTGAACCACGCGCGGGCGAACGCGTCGGCGAACTCCGCCGGGTTCTCCATGAACCGACGCGAGATCGGCTCATAGATCGGATCCATCCGCAGCGCGAGGTCGGTGGTGAGCATGATCGGCGGGTGCTTCAACTCGCCGCTCTCCGGGTCCGGAACCAACGCGGCTGCCGCCGGATCGGTCGGCTTCCACTGCCAGGCGCCAGCGGGGCTCTTGGTCAGCTCCCACTCCCAGCCAAAGAGTGTCTCGAAGTAGGAGTTGTCCCACTCGGTCGGTGACGGAGTCCAGGCACCCTCGAGGCCGCTGGTGATGGTGTCGTCGCCGTTGCCGGTGCCGAAGGAGTTCTTCCAGCCGAAGCCCATCTGCTGGATCGGGGCGCCCTCGGGCTCACGGCCGACGTACTCGTCGGGGTTTGCCGCACCATGGGTCTTGCCGAAGGTGTGGCCACCGGCGACGAGCGCGACGGTCTCCTCATCATTCATCGCCATCCGGGCGAAGGTCTCGCGAATATCGCGCGCTGCCGCCAGCGGATCGGGCTCGCCATTCGGGCCCTCGGGGTTGACGTAGATGAGGCCCATCTGGACAGCGGCGAGCGGGTTCTGAAGATCGCGGTCGCCGGTGTACCGGGCATCGCCGAGCCACTCGGCTTCGGGACCCCAGTAGATGTCTTCGGGCTCCCAGATGTCCTCGCGGCCACCGCCGAAGCCGAAGGTCTCGAAGCCCATGGTCTCCAACGCAACATTGCCGGTCAGGATCATCAGGTCGGCCCAGGAGAGCTTCTTGCCGTACTTCGCCTTCACCGGCCACAGCAGACGACGGGCCTTGTCGAGGTTGCCGTTATCCGGCCAGCTGTTGAGGGGAGCGAAGCGCTGTGCACCTGATCCACCACCACCTCGGCCATCACTCACGCGGTAGGTGCCTGCGCTGTGCCACGCCATCCGGATCATGAGCGGTCCGTAATTGCCGTAGTCAGCCGGCCACCACTCCTGCGAGTCGGTGAGCACCTCGGCGATGTCGCGCTTGACCGCGGCAAGATCGAGGGAGGCGAACTCCTTGGCATAGTCGAAGTCCGCGTCCATCGGATCGGCCATGGGGGAGTTGGACTGCAGGATCTTCAGGTTCATCTGCTCGGGCCACCAGTCGCGGACCGAGGTCCCGCCCGTGGCGCCTCCGGTGACGGGGCACTTGCTCTCGTCGGACATTGCTACCTCTCTCATTCGATCAGCGGTGAACTACCTATTCGAGTGACGCTTCGTGCGTTGGCATTACGGGTGGAACTATTCGTATGCAACTCTTGGTGTGGGTGTGAGGAAGAGTCTGGTGGATTCCCCCTGACTCGGCTACCCAGACCGGCTAACCGACGCCCGCTCGGGACCGGTCATCCCGGCAGGCGGGACATCGACCCCAGTAGGCGACTTCGGCCTCCTCGATCTCGAAGCCGTGGTCATCGGCGGCCTGGAGGCAGGGCACCTCACCGACCGCGCAGTCGACATCGACGACACATCCGCAATCCCGACACACCAGGTGGTGGTGATTGTCCCCCACACGGTCCTCGTAGAGCGCTGGTGAGCCGACGGGCTGGATGAGCCGCACCAAGCCTTCGGCGACGAACACCCCGAGGGTGTCATAGACCGACTGCCGCGAGATGGTTCCAATGTCCTCGCGCACCTCGCGGGTAATCGTCTCCGCCGTGGCGTGGGGGTGAGTGGATACGGCCTTGAGGACCGCGATCCGCTGGGCGGTGACGTGGATGCCGCGCCCGCGCAACTGGGCCGCTGCGTCGAGCCCTCCACGCCTCACGGGTCTCAGATTAGATCAAAGTTTGGACTCAGTCCACTTCCAGCGTTTGGCCCCAGATGAACGATCAGGCGGTGTAGGCCTCGACCTTGATGACCTCGACCTGCATCGAGCGGCCATTGGCGAGTTCGTAGGTCACCGAGTCGCCCACCTTCGCCCCGAGCACGGCGGCACCGAGCGGTGAGGTCGGGGAATACACCTCCACCGAGGCATGCGCGGCCTCCTCACGGGATCCGAGCAGGAAGGTCTCCTCCTCGTCGAGATCGACGAAGCGAATCGTGACGACCTTGCCATGCGCGACCTCGTCCTCACCGGACTCCGGCACACCGATACGTGCATGCTCGAGCAAATGGGTCAACTGACGGACCCGGGCCTCGTTCTTGCCCTGCTCTTCCTTGGCCGCGTGGTAGCCGCCGTTCTCCTTCAGGTCACCCTCTTCGCGGGCTGCCTCGATCCGCTTGGCGATCTCGGTGCGGCGGGGCCCACTGCGATCGGCGAGTTCCTCCGCCAATCGGTCATGGGCCTCCTGGGTGAGCCAGGTCACCTCGTCAGTACTCATCAGGTAAGCCTAACCGCGATCGCCCCGCTCAGCCTCCAGGCGTCCATGGTTGCTCGGGGGGCACGACGCCGGGCGGGAACTGCGGCGGTGGGACACCGTCGGGCGGCCCACTCGAGGCGCACGCGAGGACCTCGATGCCGAAGGCCGGCGCTGTGGTGCGTAATGAGTAGGTCTCCTGCACATAGGTGCTCCCCCGCGACAAGACGCTGATGGCATAACCGACGTCAGCCCGGGTGGAGTCCTGGGCGCGGATCACGCAGTAGGCGTCTGTGGTGTCTGACCGGGTGACCTCATAGGTGATGTCGACCCGATCATCGGACACCACGCGCCAGGACAGCACCTGGTAGTCGATGCCGGGCGCAGCAAGTTGGTAGCCGACGTATCCCAGGGCCGCCACGAAGGCCAGCACGAGCGCACCGAGACCGGCATACCCCCACCAGGGCGTGCGCCGGATGCCATAGCGCTCGCGCATCTGCGGGGACAACTGATCCAGGGGGATCCCGCTAGGCATCGCACCTCCCGTCGCGTCATGGGCTCGACCTTGGGAGACTAATACGTGTGACTGAGCAGTGGCGACTCCTGGCCGTGCACGCCCATCCCGACGATGAGGCGAGCAAGGGTGCGGCGACGATGGCGCGCTACGCCAAGGAGGGCGCCGAGGTTCTCGTCGTGACCTGCACCGGTGGGGAACGCGGTGATCTGCTGAATGAGGCTGCCGCCGCCGATGTTGACGCGCTCGGCATGGTCGAGGTCCGTCGCCGGGAGATGTCCAACGCGGTGGCCGCTCTCGGCGTGCAGCACCGGTGGTTGGGCTTCGAGGACTCCGGCTATCCGGCCCACCTCGACGGTGGGGAGGTCGAGCCGCTCCCGGAGGGCTGTTTCGCCGACCTGCCGCTGCAGACCGTCGCTGCGCCACTGGTCGAGATCGTGCGCGAGTTTCGCCCGCACGTCATGACCACCTATGACGAGAAGGGTGGCTATCCGCATCCCGATCACATCCGCACCCATGAAGTGGCGATGGAGGCATTCACGGGCGCGAGCGATCTCGATCGCTATCCGGGAGGGAACCCCTGGCAGCCGGAGAAGCTCTACTACAACATGACCTTCCACCGCGCTCGCGTCTTCGCGATGCATCAGGCGATGCTCGATAGAGGCATCGAATCACCGTTCACCGAGTGGGTGCAGCGCTGGGAGGAGCGGCCCGATGATGCATGGCGCATCACCACGCAGGTCCCGGTCGCAGACTTCTTCTCCGCCCGCGACGAAGCCCTCCTCGCCCACCGCACACAGGTTGACCCCAGCGGGATGTGGTTCGCCATGCCGCGCGACATCGAGCGAGAGATCTGGCCCACCGAGGACTTCCAACTCGCGATCTCGCGGGTGCCGACCAGCCTTCCGGAGGATGACCTGTTCGCCGGACTTCGGGCATAGGAGACAACTGCGATGAGCACATTGGGTGAGGTCTTGTCGACTGACAGGGTGTGGGCCAGCATTCCGTCACCGCTGCCTGAGGAGCCGCCGATCGACCCGGCGCTGGTGAGCCCCGGGCTGCTCGGCCTCGCCGCCTTCCTCTTCCTCGTCATCGCCGTTGCGCTGCTCTATCGCTCGATGCGCAATCAGATGAAGAAGGTCAACCCCGACCTTCCGAATGAGCCACCGCGCGAGCCGACCATCCCGGTCGTGGATTCCCCCGGAGCGACGGACTCGGCTCCGGTAGCAGGCGAGGGCGCGACCGACTCCCCCACCGCCGGCGAGGGCGATCCCCCTGCCCGCGACTAGTCGAGGGTGGAACCCTCGCTGGATCGGTCTCACCGTGGCGTTCGTCGCGGTGACGATCATCTTTGCCGGCTTCGCGTGGTGGCAGGGCAGCCGCACGTTGGACATCGTGGCCGCCGAGCGTGCCGCACTCTCCGAGCCGGTTCCGCTCGGCGACGTCCTCAATGACAACGGTGCCTTCGCCAACGCCTCCATCGGTCGGCCGGTCATCCTCGAAGGCGACTACCTCGCCGAAGGCCAGCGCCTCGTCGCGGATCGAGTGCTGCCGACGCAGTCCGAGGATCTTCCCGGCTTCTGGGTGCTCACCCCGATGCGGGTTGAGGCGGTGATCGTCCCCGTGCTGCGCGGGTGGGTCGCCACTGCCGATGACCCGGGACTGGCTGTTCCGTCGGGACCGGTTCGAGTCGAGGGAGTTCTCCAGCCCTTCGAGCGCTTCTACGTCGATGCGCCGATTCGTCCGGATGGAACGCTGCGTGCCATCACCGAATCAGCGGTGCGAACCTCGCCCGAGGTGATGGCTGGCTACGTGACGTTGCGCGATCAACAGCCGATGACCGAGCCCGCACCCACGCCGGTTCCACCGACTGTCCAGACCACCGGTGTGGGCTTCCCACTCCAGAACGCCGCCTACACACTGCAGTGGATCGTCTTCGCGATCGTCGTGTGGGTGATCTGGGTGCGTTGGCGTCGCATTGATCTCGCGCGTGAGGCTGAGCAGACGACGAGGACGACGGACAGCGGGGCGCGCTCCTAACGTGAGCGAGTTAGGCTGGCGATATGTCGGGTGCGTTGCTGCGATTTCGGATCATGGCTTGGGTCACCGGTGTCCTGCTGGCGTTCCTGTCGGTATTCGGCCTCCCAGCGAAATACCTGTTCGGGGCGGCTGACGACGGCATCATCGGCGCCGTCTATTCCTTCGGCTGGATCGCCCATGGCTGGCTGTATGTGCTGTATCTGCTGACCGGCCTGGACATCAGCTTCCGGATGCGGTTCTCGGTCGGGCGGACCCTCGCGGTGCTGCTCGCGGGCACGATCCCGTTCGCCTCGTTCTTCGCCGACCACCTGGTGGCCAAGTCGGTCCACGCCCGACTCGCCGAGTCCACCCCTACCCCCTGACGTCGAACAGCCAAACTCCGCAACTCCCTGGGGGCGAATAAGTGCTGATAGTTGCGGAGTTGGATTCTTAGCGGGCGGTTGTGCGGCGGTAGCGGCGGATGGACAGGGGGGCGAAGATCGCTACGAGCACCGCGCACGAGATCAGGGTGTAGAGGATCGGGTTCTGCTGCGGCCACGCATCCCCGATGATGCCCGTCGGGTTGCCGAACAGGTCGCGGGTGGCGAGCACCAGCGATGAGATCGGGTTCCACTGCGCGATCGGCTGCAGCCAGTCCGGCATCGAGGTGATCGGCACGAACGCGTTCGACAGGAACGTCAGCGGGAACAACCACACTAGGCCGGCAGTGTTGGCGGTCTCCGGATTCGGCATGTAGAGCCCGATCCACGAACCGATCCACGCAACGGTGTAGGCGAACAACAGGAGCAAGGCGAACGCACCGATCGCGTTGACGACACCGTCGTTGATCCGCCATCCGACAAGGAATCCGGTGATGCTGAGCACCGCGAGCACGAGGATCTGGCGGGCCGCATCCGCGAAGGTCCGGCCGAACAGCACCGCCCCGCTGGCCATCGGCAGCGAACGGAACCGGTCGATCAGGCCGCGATGCATGTCCTCGGCGAGGCCGACCGTCGAGGCAGCGGCGGCGAAGGCGACGGTTTGACCGAAGATCCCCGGCATGAGGTACTGCCGATACACGCTCGTGTCCGGAGCCGAGGTCGGATCAGCGCCCGGGATGGGGATCGCACCGCCGAAGACGAAGGCGAACAGCAGCACGAAGATGACCGGCTGAACGAGGGAGAAGAACAGCAACTCCGGCACCCGGACGGTCTGGATGAGGTTGCGACGTGCGACGACCAGCCCGTCATGGACCCCCCAGCCCAGCAGGGGCCGGGAACGCAAGGGAGCCGCGGAGATTCGATCGGTGACGCTCACGCTGCATCCTCCTCTGCGACATGGCCGGTGAGGGACAGGAACACATCGTCGAGCGTGGGCCGGCGAAGCACGATGTCGGCGATCGCCACCCCCGAGGCGTCCAGACGGCGCACCGCCTCGACGAGCGTCGCCGATCCACCGGTCACCGGTGCCGAGACGCGTCGTTCCTCCACATCGGCGATCACCTCACCCGTGGCTACTGCTGCGAGGGCCTCGGTTGCCGCGGGGAGTTGAGCGGGATCGACGACGACAATCTCGAGACGATCACCGCCGACCTCGTCCTTGAGTGAGTCGGAGGTGCCCTGGGCAATGACGCGACCGTGGTCGATGACCACGATCCGCTCGGCGAGTTGATCGGCCTCCTCGAGGTACTGCGTAGTGAGCAGCACGGTCGTGCCCTCGGCGACCAGGTCGGTGATCACCTCCCACAGGCCGAGGCGCGAACGCGGATCCAGCCCGGTGGTCGGTTCATCGAGGAACAGGATCGACGGCTTGGCGATGAGGCTCGCGGCGAGATCAAGTCGACGTCGCATGCCGCCGGAGTAGGTGCGCAGGGAGCGGTCAGCCGCGTCCGCAAGGTCGAAGCGCTCGAGTAGCTCGACACTTCGCTCGCGCACATAGGCCGGGGCGAGGTGGTAGAGATCGCCGAACATCCGCAGGTTCTCGCGGCCGGTGAGATATTCATCCACTGCCGCGTACTGACCGGTGAGCCCGATGACACGGCGCACCCGATCGGGTTGACGGACGACGTCGAATCCAGCGACCGTCGCCTCGCCCGCATCTGGCTTCAGCAACGTGGTGAGAATTCGCACGGTTGTCGTCTTGCCAGCGCCATTCGGTCCGAGAAGGCCGAGCACCTGTCCTTCCGGGACGACCAGATCGAGCCCGTCGAGAGCGACGACATCGCCATAGGTCTTCACCAGGCCCGTGGCCTCGATCACATTGGTCACAGCACCCGACCCTAGACCCCAACTCAGTTGATGACGGCGTAGCCCTGTGCTCGCAGCGTCGCGACCACCGCATCCCGGTGATCGGGCCCTCGCGTCTCGAGTTCGACCGCGATTTCGACCTCGTCGATGGACAGCCGCGGATCTGTCCGGGTGTGACGCACATCGACGACATTCGCGTCGTGACTGGAGATGACCCCGAGCAACCCGGCGAGCGCTCCCGGCCGATCGGGCATCCGCACGGTGAGGGTGGTGAAGCGCCCGGCAGCAGCGAGGCCATGGCGGATCACCCGCATCAGCAGCAGCGGATCGACATTGCCGCCCGACAGTGTCGCGACGACGGGAGTCTGGATTTCGCCGGGCTGATCGAGCAGCGCCGCGACAGCAGCCGCTCCCGCGGGTTCGACGACAAGTTTGGAGCGCTCCAGCAGCAACAATTGGGCGCGGGCGAGGGAATCCTCACTGACCGTGAGCATGCCATCGACGTATTTCTCGATGAGTGCGAAGGGCACGTCACCGGGGCGGCCAACCGCGATGCCATCGGCCATCGTGCGCATCGACTCCAGGGCGCGGGGCTCGCCCGCAGCAAGCGAGGCCGGATATGAAGCCGCGCCCGATGCTTGCGCCCCGATCACCGTCACGTCCGGGCGAAGGGACTTCACCGCGAGCGCGATGCCGGCGAGCAGGCCACCGCCACCGGTGCACACCACGATGGTGCGGACCTCGGGCAGGTCATGGAGGATCTGCAGTCCGAGAGTGCCCTGGCCAGCCACGATGTCGGCGTGGTCGAAAGGATGAATGACGATGGCGCCGGACTCCTGCGCGAACGCCTCCGCCGCGGCGATCGTCTCGTCGATGGTGGCACCCGAGAAGTGGACATCGGCGCCATACGCTCGGGTTGCAGTGACCTTCGGGATGCTCGCGCCCTCGGGCATGAAGACCGTGGCCGGAACCCCGAGCAGCTGCGCGGCAAGAGCGACACCCTGCGCATGATTGCCCGCGGACGCTGCGACCACACCCCGCTGCTTCGCCTCATCGCCAAGGCGGGCAATGCGGGTGTAGGCGCCACGGATCTTGAACGATCCCGCTCGCTGGAGGTTCTCCGATGCGAGGAAGACAGGCCCACCCACTCGATCGGTGAGCCAGCGGGATGAGGTCAGGGGGATCTGGCGTACGACCGGCTCGACGATCGACTCCGCCGCTTGGATATCGGCGAGAGTGGGGAGCGCCATCACTGGGTCAACCGTCACGCGCGCCATCCTGGCATGCTTGCGTCTGACGCCGAGGGCAATACTGGGCTGATGACCCGGTCCCCGCTCGTGCCAGCGTCCGTGCAAGAGCAGGCCCGAATCTCCACCGCGCGGATCTCCCACACCGACATCGCGCCGCCGAAGGATGACCGCCGCGACATCGATCGACCACCGGGACCCTCAGGATTCAGGCTCACCTCACGATTCCTCACCGGTCGCGATGTCCTCGGGTTCTTCGATGACCTGGCTGCCGACCATCCCCGCATCGCACATCTTCGCCTCCCCGGTGAGCACATCTACCTCCTCAACGACCCGGGCTTGATCGTGGAGGTGATGCATGTCCATGGCCGCGACACGATGAAGGGTCGCGGACTGCAGGGCGCCAAGGCCGTGCTCGGCAACGGCCTCCTCACCAGTGAGGGTGAGGTCCATCTGCGTCAACGACGACTTGTGCAGCCGGCATTTCACCGCGAGCGTATCCACGGCTATGCCGAATCGATGATCGACTCGGCCGCTCGTCGCTCCGCCGAGTGGCAGGATGGATCGGAGTTCGACATCTCCGATGACATGGCCTCGCTCACCTTCGACATCGTCGGGCGCACCCTGTTCGGTGCGGACCTGCGTGATGACGCCGCTGAGGTCGGAGCGGCACTCGACATCGTGCTCGGCGGACTCGGCCAGCGACTGATCCTGGGCCCGTCCGTCCTGCGTATCCCGTCAAGGAAGCGAAGCGAAGCGCTTGCTGCCTCCGCACGACTTGATGCCGTGGTGCAGCGCATGATCGACGATCACCGCGCACATGGAGGCGACTCCGACATGCTCGGAATGCTGATCTCGTCAGCGGAGGATGGCGAGCACATGACCGACCAGCAGGTGCGCGACGAGGCGATGACGCTGATCCTCGCCGGGCACGAGACGACAGCGATGGCGCTGTCGTGGGCGTGGCTACTCCTGGCGCAGCATCCGCATGATCGCGAGTGGCTGGAGGAGGAACTCGATGCGGTGTTGTCGGATCGAGATCCTCGTCCGGAGGACTACCCGGATCTACCTCGCACCCGGGCGATCATCGCCGAGACGCTGCGTCTGTATCCGCCGGCCTGGATCATGGGTCGTCGACTGCTCACCGATGTGCGCCTCGACGACTGGCTGGTGCCGGCTGGGGCGATCACCCTCGCCAGTCCCTGGGTGACGCACCGCGATCACCGCTGGTGGTCCCAGGCCCGTGCCTTCCAACCGGTGCGCTGGCTGGATGCCGACGGAAATTTTGATGAGTCTGCCCCGGGTCAACCGCGCGGCGCCTGGTTTCCCTTCGGCTGGGGGAATCGTCGCTGCATCGGGGAGGCCTTCGCCTGGATGGAGGCGACGCTGGTGCTCGCAACGCTGGCACGCTCCTGGCATGCCGAACTCGTTCCCGGTCGAGCGATCACCCCGACCCCCGCGGTGACCCTGCGCCCGGAGCCGGGGATCGCTATGCGTCTGAGCCGTCGTTAGCCGAATCTCTCTGCCGCGCCTGAGCTCCTATCCGGCGAGCCCGGGGCCCTTCTGCCCGATCCCCCGCGGGCTGGACAGGCGGGCGTTCGCTGCCGCCTGACGTCCTGCCCGCGAGGCGGCGCCCCCGTGGCGGGTGACATTGCCGGAGTAGCCACCCCACGAGCCACGTGCCGAGGATGCTGAGCGATAGAAGGAGCGAACCTCGGCCTCCTTCGCGCGAAGGACGAGCGCGCCGGTGGTGGTGCCGCTCTCCGCGATGTCCTGCGCCACCTCGACGACCTCAGCCTGGGCGGCTGCCATCACCTCATCCCTCGCTTCGGTGAGTCGACGACCGATCCGTTCGATGAAGCCGCGATAGAACGCCGCGCGAGCGGTCTGAGATGTGTGTGGTTTGCGCCAGCCTTCGCGGGAAATATATGTGTCACCTCGCCACTGCCCCACGGCTAACCACGCGTTCGCCGATGCGGTCATCTGAGTCGCGAGCGAACCGAACAGGGCGCTGGACAAATCGAGATCGCTCGGCATGCCGTAGGCGATGACATAGGTCGAGTTGTGGGCCACATCGACCTGGAGACCATTGCAGTGCCCGACCGTGACGAAGAGGGTCACGAGGTGCTTATTCGCCCGCTTGGCGCGCTCCCCGATCGTGATGGTCCGCTGAGTGGGCTGTTCACGGGCCTCGCGACGCGCCGTGCGAGCGCGGGCGACCGCGAGGTCGACGCTCGCCTGAGTCGCGAGCGCCTGCGCCTTCGCCAGATAGGTCTCCGCCTCGGCCGCGTGCTCGGTGCGCTCGGCCTTGGCCAGGAGCGCCGCAATGCGGTCGAGAACCCGTTCCGCCCCACTCATGCGGGCTCCACTGACGCGATGGGAATCCGAGCAGCGTCGAAGGCGGCGCGAAGCATGAGCGCGGATTCTGGCCCGATCACTCGTTCGTGCAGGGCGATGAGGTGACCGCAGAAGGTCGCTCCGTGGGCTGCCTCGCTTCTTCCGATCGGATCGTGGTGGGTCACATGATGGGCGATCTCGTGCAGCACGACTGATTCGCGTGCTGCCCAACGCCGACTTCCCTGGAGCATGAGCGGGATGGCGATCACTCCTGCGCGCTCATCACGGGGATACTCGTAGTGCGCCTTCGTCGCACCACTCCGTTCGCGCACGATGATCGGCAAAAGATGGGGATCGATCACGAAGAGCACTCGATCGACGTAGTCCTGGATCGACGCCACATCGGCGAAACGGCGTTCGATCGGCAATGTCAGCGTGGAGCCGAAGAATTCGACGGACCCGCCCCGTTCCAGTGCACGGGCGAGGGCATCCTCAGCCGCGTACACAGCGCCGCGATGCTGATCGCGCGGAGTCGATGAGGTCACCGGTTCACCGTAGGCCGCCGAACTCTGAGTGCGCCACCTCGCCACGCTCAACTGTGGACGGAGCATTTACTCGGTCGAGGATTCCCCTGTCCCCTCGCTTCGATCCTCGTCGAAACCGCCCTCGAGCAGCAGGGCCAGCTCCGCGTCGAGGGACGCCGCCATCGGGTCCTCTTCATCCATGGCCATCCGAGGAACTCGATCGACTTCGACATCGGCACCGACGATTGGATCGACGACGAGCACCACCGCGGTGAAGCCGTGCAGATGATTCGCCCCCGCGGTTGGGCCGATCTCACCAGCGGCGAAGAAACCGCCCACGGCGTCCGTCCCAAGTCCCTCCGCGATCACCGAACCGTCATGGGTGGGCGAGGTGAACATGGCCCGACCTCGACCATTGCAGGTGATGACCAGGGCTCCTGCACTCTGCCCGTCTTCAGCGATCGCTTCCACGGCACGATGCAGATCGGCGTCCGCAGAGTCGGCATCGCGCAGATGTAGCCGCACCACCGAGCCGACTGGCACGTCATCACCGACGGTGATGGCACCGATCGAGGGATCCGCACCGATGATCGCCCGCATCAGATAGTCCTCGGCGCCTCCCTCGACATCGGCTGAACGCGCGATGCCCATCTGCAATCCACGCACCGCGAGCGCCTGCTCCTCGGGCGGTAACTGCTCGACGATCGATCG
Organism: Candidatus Nanopelagicales bacterium; assembly: GCA_040265115.1. Classification (GTDB taxonomy): domain Bacteria; phylum Actinomycetota; class Actinomycetes; order S36-B12; family S36-B12; genus M55B157. The sequence continues at coordinate 7,458 of JBDQGZ010000011.1, read as the reverse complement.
GACCCGTTCGAGCGCGGGGTGGCTGGCCATCTCGATGAGGAATGCTCCTCTCGAGGACGTCACCGTCATGGGCGCGCCGATCGGACGACAGCCGTGGGACACCACAGCACGGACGGGAGCCTGGGCGTCGAGCACGACACCGACGACACCGCTGTCGAGCACAGCACTCCCCAGCAGCAGCCGGTTCTCCCCGCGCTGCCCGGCTGAGGCGAATCCCCCGACGAGGGGCAGATCACCGTCGATCCGGCTGAATCCGGCGAGCACCTCATCGATCGGTGTTGTCCATGGATCCACTAGACAAACCGCGAGCTTGTCGTCCTCGTCGATCTCGGGCAGACCGGTCAGTCCCACAGAATCCCCCGCCGGTCGCGTCGCCACCCGGAAAGGGCGGGGAGCAGCCCCCGGCCATGCCGCCAGCCACACACTCACCGCAGGCTCCATCTCCACCGCCCGCTGCCCGGCGATGACCCCGTGGGCGGTGGCTCCGATAATCGCGCAATCCGGAGCCGCCTCGGCGAGCAACGCCCCGGCATGACCGAGGATGCGTCCCCCGGTCGTCGCATCCCCGGGAGCGGCCACGGTGACCACCGCGAGATCGGGCCGGGTCGTGCCGAGGCCGGCCAGGGCCTGGCGCACCGCCTCGACGACCCCAGACTCCAGGGAATCCTGGGCGAACCCCACAGAACAGCGCGCCGCCGGGGCGGCGGGACTGTTCGCGGGGACATCCGAGGAGGCCATGTCCCCCATCCTCCCGTACCGTCGGAGCATGTCCAGTTCAGCCGTAGCCTCCGCCGGAATCCCGACGCCTCCCGATGACCTGCCACGCACCCTCGGCGCACTCCGGGCAAGTGGGTATGCCCCGCGCACGGTGAAGGCCGAGATTCGCGCGAATCTGCTCGCTCGGCTCGCCGCCGGGGAGCCGGCGTTCCCCGGCATCGTGGGCTTCGACGAGACCGTCGTCCCCCAGGTCGAGCGGGCCCTGCTCGCTGGCCATGACTTCGTGCTGCTCGGTGAGCGAGGCCAGGGCAAGACCCGACTCATCCGCACCCTTGTCGGCCTGCTGGATGAATGGATGCCCGTCATCGCCGGGTCGCAGGTCCATGACGATCCGCTGGCCCCGGTCAGCGCCTACGGCATCCGCCGCGCGGCAGAGCAGGGCGACGACATGGAGATCATCTGGGTGCATCGCAGCGAGCGCTACGGCGAAAAACTCGCGACGCCCGACACCTCCGTCGGCGATCTCATCGGCGACATCGACCCGGTGAAGGTGGCCGAGGGACGAAGTCTCGGCGATCCCGAGACCGTCCACTTCGGCCTCGTTCCCCGGACGAACCGCGGCATCTTCGCCATCAACGAACTTCCCGACCTCGCCGAACGTATCCAGGTTGCCCTGCTGAACGTTCTCGAGGAACGCGACATCCAGGTGCGCGGCTACTCGCTGCGCCTCCCGCTAGATCTGCTCGTCTTGGCAAGCGCGAACCCGGAGGACTACACCAACCGTGGGCGGATCATCACCCCGCTGAAAGACCGTTTCGGGGCCGAGATCGCCACCCACTATCCCCTCGACCTCGACCACGAGATCGATCTCATCGTTCGCGAAGCCGATCTCGTTGCCGAGGTTCCTCGGCATCTGCTCGAGGTCGTGGCTCGCTTCACCCGCCAGGTTCGTGAATCCCCCGCGATCGACCCGCGCAGCGGTGTCTCGGCCCGGTTCGCGATCGCCTGCGCTGAATCCCTCGCAGGTGCTGCACTGCGCCGTGCCGCGGTGACCGGTGAACCAGCTGTTGCCCGGATCGGAGATCTCGCACCCGTCGTGTCCACGCTGCGCGGAAAGGTCGAGTTCGAGGTGAGCGAGGAGGGTCGGGAGGCGGAGATCCTCGAGCATCTCGCGAGACGGGCGACCGCGGAGACTTTCCGTTCCTGTCTCGGCGGGGTCGACATGAACTACCTCATCGAGAGAGTCGATTCGGGTGTCGTCATCGAGACCGGCGACCTCATCTCAGCGGCAGCCCTGCTGGAGGCAGTCGGACAGGTCGACGGACTCGCGCGCATCCTGGAGGCGGTCGAGGGCCCCGACAGCGAGATTGCCATCGGCACCACCGCCGCCTGCCTCGAACTCGCACTTGAAGGCCTGTGGCTCACCCGACGCATCGCCAAAGACGACACCGATTCGGGTGCGCGCTATGGCGCGGTTCCGGGCCCGGAGGCCGACGACGCGTGAGCCGCTACCGCTACGGCGCCTACCGCGGGGGCCCCGATCCGCTCGCTCCACCCACCGACGTGGGTGGCGCGGTCGATGATCTCGCCGATCGGGTCCTCGAGGGTCGCAGCGTGCGCGAGGCACTGCGCGATCTGATGCAGTCGGGCACAGAATCGCTGAGGGGGTTGGCCGAACTACGCCGTCGCATCCAGCAGCGCCGACGGGAGCTGCAGTCCAGCGGCCGGCTCGGTGGAACGCTGGACAAGGTGCGCGAACTGCTCGACGAAGCAGTGACTGCCGAACAGGACGCCCTGTTCCCCGATCCCAGTGACGATGCTCGGTTCCGTGAGGCGATGCTCGACAACCTTCCCGACGACACCGCGCGCGCCGTCCGCGAACTCGCCGACTACGACTGGCGTTCACCGGAAGCACGCGAGGCATACGAGCGGATTCAGCAGACCCTGCAGCGAGAAGTGCTCGATGCGCAATTTCAGGGAATGTCGCAGGCTCTGCAGAATCCGCAGTCGCCCGAGGATCTCGAGCGACTGAAGAACATGATGGCCGACCTGAACGACATGATGGCGGCGCATCGCAACGGCGAGGACGTGTCCGAGCAGTTCGAGCAGTTCATGGACAAGCACGGGGAGTTCTTCCCCAGCAATCCGGAGACCTTCGAAGAACTCCTCGACGATCTCGCCCGACGGGCTGCCGCGATGCAGCGCATGCTCGATTCGATGAGCCCCGAGCAGCGGCAGCAACTCGCTGAACTGATGGAACAGGCGATGGGGGACCTCGATCTGCAATCGCAGATGAGCCAGTTGCGCGATCACCTTCAGGCCCTGCGACCGGATCTGCCGTGGCAGGGACGACAGCGCATGACGGGGGATGAGGGCATCGGCATGCCGAACGCGACGTCGGCTCTGGCCGAACTCGCGGATCTCGAATCACTCGATGCCCAACTCGGACAGACCTATCCGGGAGCAACCCTCGATGATGTCGATATCGAGGCCGTAGAGCGCGCTCTGGGCCGATCGGCTGCCGATGATGTCGAGCGACTCCGCGAGATCGAACGACGCCTGCGCGAACAGGGCTATCTCACCGACCGGATGGAGTTGACGCCGAAGGCGATCCGGCGCATCGGGCAGACGGCACTGCGCAAGGTGTTCGGTGATCTCGACGCGGGCGCGCGCGGAAACCACGATGTCCACGCGACCGGGGCCTCCGGTGAATTGACCGGGTCGACGCGCGAGTGGCGCTTCGGTGATGAGCAGCCGCTTGATGTCGTGCGCTCGATCACCAATGCCGTTCGCCGCCACGTCGCCTCGGGATCAACCGGCGCGATCGAGTTGTCTGCCGAGGATTTCGAGGTGCGCGAAACAGAGACGCGCACCCAGGCGGCCGTGGCACTACTCGTCGATCAGTCGTTCTCAATGGTGATGAACGATACGTGGCGACCCGCGAAGACCACGGCCCTGGCGCTACACGCACTTGCTTCGACGAGTTTTCCGCTCGACGCGCTGCAGATCATCTCCTTCGCGAATCTCGCGCGAACCGTCGCGCCACACGAGTTGCCCGATCTCGACGCTGCCGATATCCAGGGCACGAACCTGCACCACGCGCTGATGCTCGCGGGGCGCTTCTTCGATCGTCACCGGGGTGCGCAGCCGGTCTGCCTCGTGGTGACCGACGGCGAGCCGACGGCGCACCTCATGCCGGACGGCGACTGGTGGTTTATGTGGCCGCCGGACAGGGAGACCGTGGAACTCACCGTCAACGAGGTGGATCGGCTCACCCGCCGCGGTGTTCCTATCTCGTGGTTCCGCCTCGGCGATGACCCCCGGCTGGAGCGGTTCCTCGACGCAATGGCGCGCCGCAATGGTGGCAGGGTTCTCGGGGTCGACGCTGAGCGCCTCGGTGACTATGTCGTCACCGACTATGTCCGGGCCCGCCAGTCCCGGTAGCCCTTCTCCGGGTAGAAAGTGCCCCACCGGGGCCAGATCTACCCCGAGAAGTACCCGAAGTACGGCTACTTCACCAGCCGTTGCAGTTTGTCCATCTGCGCTGTGGCAATGTCCGTCGCGCATTTGCGAAGTTGCCGGCGCGGAACGAGCGGCTCGCCGGCAACGGAGCTGACCTGCTCGCAGACCGCCGATACCGCGTATCGACCGCTAAAGAGAACGACCCGGATCGCCTCCCCCGCAAAAAACGCCTCGTCGGAATACTGCACCAGGCGGCTATCGGTCCGACTGATCCTGCGGAAGTCGGCAGGGCGCCACGGTGTGACGTCCCGGGGACGGGCCTTGCCACGACCGACGTGGGCGATGAGCAGACTGGTGACACTCGTTTGCCCACTACCCGTGAGCTGCCACGTCGAGTACGAGGCGGTTGTCCTCGTCGCCGTTCGACCGCTGAGCACACCGCTGTTGCGAGGAAACACTTCGTTGATCTGACGTTCCGTCAGGAGTGCCTCCCGCATCTCGCTCCTGCTTGCTGCCGCGGCCGGTGCAATCAGGCTCCCGGCTACCAGTGCCGCGGTAGCAACCGCCAGTACTCGACTCGCTCCACGCATGCCCATGGTGATCCCGTCTGTTGGCTTGAGCCTTCCACGGACCCGCCCTAGCCCTTCTCCGGGTACAAAGTGCCCTGCCAGGGTCATTTCCACCCGGACTACTTCCCGAAGTACGGCGCCCGATCACCGCTGGGGCTCACCACCTAGAGTGGCCCGGTGCGTTCGCGGCTGCCCCTCCTCGCCGATCTCCCCCGCGAAGTAGCCGTCCTCGCCGCCATCGCCTTCTTCGTCGCCCTCGGTTTCGGCATCGTGATCCCCGCGATTCCGATCTTCGCCTCGACCTTCGGGGTGAGTGCGTTAGCCGCATCCTCGGTCGTCGCCGCGTTCGCATTCATGCGCTTCACCTCATCTCCCCTCGCCGGCTGGCTGACCAACCGTTTCGGCGAGCGTGTGATCCTCGCGACGGGCTTGATCATCGTGGCGGTGTCCAGCGCAGTCGCCGGACTATCGCAGACCTTCGTGCAACTTCTGGTGCTGCGCGGAGTCGGTGGCATCGGCTCATCGATGTTCACCGTGTCCGCGCTGGCACTGTTGCTGCGCGTCGTCGAGGCACCTAAACGCGGTCGCGCCTCCGCAGCCTTCCAGGCGGGATTCCTCTTCGGCGGGGTCGCTGGCCCTGCAGCTGGCGGGATCGTGCTCGCTTGGTCGGTGCGCGCCCCCTTCTTCTTCTACGCCGGCACCCTCGCCATCGCCACGGTCGTCGCGCTCGTCTTCCTCACTCGAGCGCACTTGATCGAGAAGGAAGACGAGGTCGAATCAGCGGAGGCACCAACCGCCTCCGCGACTGCGACGCTCACGCGGTTCCTACGTATGCCCGCATATCGGGCTGCGCTCGGCGTGAACTTCCTCAACGGCTTCGTCACCTTCGGCATCCGTGCCGCACTTATCCCCCTGTTCGTCATCGAAGGACTGCGACAGGGTGCGGGCCTGTCGGGCGCGGCGTTCCTGGTCGCCGCAGCCGCGCAGGCCATCGCTCTTCTGCCGGCCGGACGCATGGCTGATCTCCGGGGCCGGCGACCCGCCATGCTCATCGGCACATCCGCGACCATTCTGGGGATGTCCCTGCTGGTCCTCGCTGATGTGATCGCCGGTGCAACAACTCCCGCCGTGCTGATGATGTTCCTCGCGATGGCGATCCTCGGTGTCGCCGTTGCCTACCGATCCTCCGCCCCCGCGGCAGCAGTTGGCGATCTCATGGGTGGCCGTCGAGGCGGCATCCCCATCGCCGTGTTCCAGATGACCGCTGACATCGGCAGCGTTTTCGGGCCGCTCGCGGCAGGAGCGCTGCTCGACGCGGCCGGCTTCTCCTGGGCTTTCACCGTTGGAGCCGTTGCGTCGGCTCTCGTCCTCATCCTGGTGTGGCGGAGCCCGGAAACCCTTCAGCGGAGCCTGCCGGGAACTCCAAGCACTTCAGCTTGACGCCGTTCACCCGGCGACGGGCGCGGTTCGACGCCAGGGTTGTGCCTGCTCGAGTTGCGCGGCGACGGACAGGAGCAGCGACTCGCCTCCCGGCCGCGCCACCAGTTGCACCGCCACGGGCGTGCCACTCACCGGATGCAGACCTGCCGGCACCGTCATCGCGGGGAAACCCGCGATGTTCCAGGGAGCCGCAAAGGGCGCGTAGCGGATGTTCACCGCCATCGTTGTCGCCCACCCGCCTGCACCCCACCGGCGTGATTCGATCGGGGGACGAGCCAACGCGGGCGTGACGAGCAGGTCGTACTCGGTCAGAAACTCCCCGGCTCGCCTTCGCCATCCGTCCCGCAGCCGATCGCTCATCAACGGCGTTCCCCTGAGGGCACGTCCGATCGCTGCGTGCCAACGCACGCGACGCTCCAACTGATCCGGGTCCAGTTCATCGGCGTCATCGGCGGTACCGGCGAACCAGCGCGCGAGCGCCGCCACCGCCGTTGCCGTCGGATAACTCGGATCATCGCGCCGGACATCGTGGCCGATCAGTTGGAGGGCCGATGCCGTTCGCTCGACCGCCGCCGACCACCCGGTGTCCACCGTGACTCCGGTGACCGGGGAACGCTGCGAGATCGCGATCCGACGTCGACCGGGTTCTGCGATCTGGCTGACGGCCTCGTCATCGGCCATCACCGAGAGCATGAGGGCCGCATCCTCGACCGTCGTCGCCAGCGGACCGTTCTCCGACATGCCGTACCAGTCGGTCGCCCCGAGCTGCGCCGGCACCACACCATGGCCCGGCTTGATTCCCACCAGCCCGGTCGCCGCGGCGGGAATCCGGATGCTGCCCATGCCGTCATTGCCATGCGCCACAGGAACCATCCCAGCGGACACCGCCGCGGCCGCTCCGCCACTCGAGCCACCCGGCGTTCGTGACAGAGTCCACGGATTGCGGGTGACCGAATACACCGAGGCCGTGGCTCCGAAGACGCATAACTCCGGGACATTGGTGAGTCCCACGACGACGCCGCCGGCGGCGCGAATGCGCGAGACCACCGGATGGTCCATCGTCTGCGGCTCCTCCGATGTCGCGGCTGAGCCCACACGCATCGACTCTCCCGCAACCGGCACGTTGTCCTTGATCGCCACCGGAACACCCGCAAGCGGCAGCGTCGCTCGATCCTCGCGACGGTCGATGTCCTCGGCCTCGGCGATCGCACTCTCCCCGCGCACCACTCGGAAGGCTTCGATCGGATCATCCCGTTGCTCGATGCGTCCG